>CAYXWX010000045.1:0-32848 GCA_964468915.1 uncultured Pirellulaceae bacterium | reverse complement strand
TCCAACTGAAGATTAGGGTTGACCGACCGAATCATCATTCCGTGAGCCTCAAAATCAAAAAATAAAACGAGCCCCTCCGCAAGTAACAACCCTAAAAACGAGTTGAAAAAAAGCAACAGTGGAAGAGGCCAAGAGTCCAATCATCACGAACAGCAGACGCAGGCCTCATGGCTTCGCCCACAAACATCCGCTCACGATTGCGTTTTGTAATCCTCTCTGCGTACAAACACACTTTGATGACAAGCTACTCGCTCATTCGTCGTACGTGCATCTGTCCGGATACAAACCACAATAAAATTGTTGAAACGAGGCACCAACCACCCATTAACAACAACTGGGTTTCAAACCCAAGTCCCCCATCAATCAATGCACCCGTGACTCCCGATCCACAAGCGGACGCGAACACGATTCCAGAGACTGCAATCGATCGAATTGATCCAAGGTGCGTCACCCCATAAAGCTCGGGCCAAACCGTCCCGAAGATCGAATTGGCTCCTCCCATCGCGACGCCAATCAAGGCCATCGCAGGATAAACGCACAATGCCGACTGACCGAAAGCGAGCATCAGACAGCTTGCTCCCAGAGGCAAGTGGTAGGTCCAGATCAACCGAATGGCGCCAAAACGATCGATCACGGGTCCGAAAACCAGCTTGGATAGCACCGTGGCGACTGACAACAACGCGAAAGCGCTGGCAAAACTCCCTGCGGGCCAATGCTTGACCGTTTCGACATGCTGATGATGGAAATAGATCGCGGTGGCAATGAATGCCGGTGCCAGACAACCCGGACAAGCAAACCAGAACAAGACGTCGCGCAAGACTTCGGCCCGAGTCCATTGCTTGCGTATCAGGCCTGACGATTCTTCGCTTGGTTCGGATTCTGGTTGTCTCGGGATCCGTGTCAACGCGTAGCAAACAGGAATTCCGACAAACGCCGCGACGCTTGCGATTCCCCATGAAATCTGCCACTCGAACCAAGCCGACAATCCCCAGACCGCCAGGGGAAAAATCGCTTCTCCGACATTCAAGCCCAACGATGTCAACGCAATCGCTTTGCCTCGTTCGGCATCGAACCAGCGCCCGATCGCGGTTTGCGACGCGTGCAGCAACATGCCTTGTCCGAACAGCCTTAAAGTGAACAGCGTAATCGCGAGCCCCACCATTCCCCAAACGGTCCCCTGGCCAAAGCTGGCGTTCAACACCATGAGTGAACAGGCCACACCTACGGCAAAAAGCGTCCCCGCCGAGATCGAAGCAACCGAGTATCGATCCACCAGCGATCCGATATTCAGAAAAATCGCCGAACTGACCAGCGTGGCGAACATGTACAGCAACCCGAACTGGCCAACCGTCAACTGAAAATGCTCGCGAAGCTCATCATTGAAAAGCGAGATAAAAAACGTCTGCCCAAAGCCGGAAAAAAGAGCCAGCAAAAACGCTCCCGCCAACCATCGGACGTTTGCTGTGACGAATTCAAACAACGAAAGACCTGACTGCCGTGAATCTGAGCGAGAACATTGGATCGATATTGGATCGGATCTCGCTTTCCTGACAACCGGTCGTCCAGGTCTAACTTTTGTGTAAACGAAATTTGTCTTTCAAAGATCATCAATCAAGTTGCGTCGACCGCATCGAGATTGCGATTTTTAAAAAACGTGTTTCGTAGCAAAGCCTTCAGGCTTTCAGGATCATTAAAACAAGCGACTAAAAACAGCGTCCGGCTTACCCAGCCGAAAAAATTGCGAAACTCCCGTAAAATCAATGCGTTCGAGTCGTGGTAGCGCCGGCATGTCGGAGCCACAGGTTGTCAACTTGGGGCCATACCCTGTCGTCGTTCCACGACTGTTTTTTACCGTGCCAGTTTTCTGCAAATGGCAGGTTAAAAACCTGCCTCACATGATTCAGGAAACCCGAAAACCAGGCTGCGGTAAACCACTTGTGCATTGTCAAACCAAGGTCTTGCGGCTGGCCCCTGAGAATAGCTTGCCCAGATCAAATGAAGATGAAACTCACGCCCCAAGTTTAAATTGAGACAAAACACTCAAGCAGCGGCGCGGGGTTAATGGCCTAATCCTCGAATCTGCACCTGACCAGCAATGACAAGTTCACCCGACAAAACAAGCCAAGCACGAAAGCTCACGCTTCATACCACTTGGCCAGCAGATCGGTCGAGACACCAAACCGATAAGCGGTGGAAATCCGCCAGTTGCGCAGCGTCTGCCGAACGACTCCCTTTGACTTCCACCGACGAGCACTCACATGAATCGGACCGTCCAGAAGAAGTGGACGGCTATCTGCCGCCAACCGATTTGAGAATTCAAAATCCTCCATCAGCGGCAAATCTGGAAAACCGCCATGGAATTCGAACAGACTGCGCGTGACGAACAATCCCTGATCCCCATAGACAAGACCCTGCCATCGAATTCGCAATGAGTTTCCACGCTCGATCAACCGAAAGAGAAAACCGGGGTCGTTGATCTGTTGACGAAATCCGCCCCAACGAACTCCCGATCGCACGATGGCTTCGCGAATCTGGCTGCACCCGTTTTCCACAAGCCAGTTATCCGCATGCAAAAACAGCAGGACGTCTCCCGTCGCGGCATTCGCTCCGGCATTCATCTGAGATGCTCGACCTTTTTCTGCCCGAACGAGCTGGCACTGTTGAGACCTGGCTTCGTCGACCGTTGAATCATCGCTCCCTCCATCGGCAACGACAACTTCTGCCGCGCCGGCTATCCACGCACGTTCAATCGAATCGGCGACGACCGCTTGCTCGTTCAGCACGGGAATGATGACGGAGATCTTCACGCGACAATTCTGGCAGAACCGTTCAGATCAATCCACCTGCCTGTCGGCGGATCGAATGTCGGCGAAAGAATCGGAATCACTTGTCCAACGAAGCGGTTGCGTTGGCAGTTCGGAAATAGTCCGCCTGGGCGACGAACGCTTCGACCGTTTCCGCCGTTTGGATCCCTCGTAGATAACGGCGAACCCATTCACCGTTTTGCTTCTCGAACATGATCAGCTGAGGAACGCCACGGTCTCCAATCAACTGACGAGCCAGCCGCTCTTCTTCGTCCAGATCGACCGTTGCGTAGTTGAATTGGCTGAACGCATTTCGCTGCATCAACTGGGGGATCGTGGTTGCCTTCATCACCTGGCAGGGAGGACACCATTCCGCAGTGACCAGAACAAGCATCGGCTTGTTGCCTGACTGAGCGTTTTTGTAGGCGGTGAAGTAATCCGTGGGTTGCCTGGAGTCTGCAGTTTGAGCAATCGAGGAAGAAGCCGACGCGAACGAGACGAACAGCGTGAGAGTCAGGAAACCGATGAGAGGCCGGGTAAGAGTCATGGCAAATTCCTTGATCCATGGACGCTGTTAGTTAGATACTTATTTCATCGGAATATTTTCTGTTCGGTGCCCCGCCCAATTGATCGTTTTGCCAGCATCGGATACCAGCATCGACCTGTTTCCGATAAGTCTTTCCGGTTGTTCCAGCCGCGCTGGCAGTATCCGCGCAATCGCACCACAAAATGGCATTCGGGTTATACTGCTGGTCTGCAAGATGCGGATCGTTCAGTCGCGGAGGCCAGATGCCAACAGCATCAAAGAACGAGTTCTGAAAACCGATTGTCTGAATTCGCACCTTTATCGCGTGGCATTCGGCAGTCCGTGTGCCGCCCTACGCCGACAACATTCGAAGCTGCCATACTCTGACGAAGGATTTTTGGATGAAACTGCGTGTGGGTGTCGTCGGATTGGGGGATCAGTGGCAGACGCGTCACCTGCCGGCTTTGCGAGCCTTGTCCGATCGTTTTGTCATCCGGGCAGTGTGCAGCCAGGTCGCCGAACGTGCCTCGGTTGTCGCCAGAGAATTTGATGCGGACGCCGTCGGAGGTTTTCGGGCAATCGTCGAGCGAGACGATATCGATGTCGTCCTCGCGCTCGCGCCCGAGTGGTATGGACCGCTGCCGATTCTGGCGGCATGTGATGCCGGAAAAGCCGTTTTCAGTTCTGCTGCACTGGACGTGACGCCTGACGAGGCGTTGGAGTTGCGACAAAGAATCGAAGCGTCGGGCGTCGCATTCATGGCCGAACTACCGCGCCGTCACTCGCCGGCCACCGTTCGGCTCAAGGAACTGATTGCGACTCGCCTTGGACCGCCGCAGTTGTTGTTCTGTCACGAAAGACTTCCGATCGAAGACCAATTGAATGCCCAACGCCGAGGGGACCATTGCCCTCTGGCTTGGAGAACGATGATGGAGTTGGCTGATTGGTGCTGTTACCTGGTCGACGATACACCCGAATCATTGGTCAGTTCCGTTCATTCGCAAAGTGACACCAATCAATCCCCGTTCTACCAAATGGTCAGCCTGAGTTTTCCGGGCAAGTCATCGGCACCAGCTGTCGAACAAGATCAGGTTCCGTCTGATTGTTCAGCCTTGTCAGCGATCAAGCCATTGGCTCAATTGAGCGTTGGTCACTACATCCCGCGTCAGTGGTCGGACGCATTATCCTTCAAGCGACCGGCATCCATTCAGGTTTGCTGTCAACACGGAATGGCCTTCATCGATCTCCCATCGAGCCTGATCTGGTTTGATGACGCGGGCCAACACACAGAATCTCTTGAATTCGAACGTCCCGTCGGCGAGCAAATGCTCGATCGTTTCTATCGGGCTGTCACCAGTTTAATCCGCAGGACCACCGACCCGCAGGATGCCTATCGCGCGATGCAGATTGTCGTGGGTGCCGCCGAGAGTGCTGCGACTGGAAATCGCGTTATGTTTAAAGATCAACCGTCTTGAAAACGCGTCTACCCGCCCGATTGATGTTTGAAGCTGTCGGGATGCACATCGTATCGATGGTCTTCTAATCCACTTTCATTTTCCGCTTCGGCAGCCGTTTCGTTTTCCCCGACGACTCGCAAGGCGGGTTGATCACCGTCTTCGTCATCCAATGACCGAGCGTCTGGCTTCTCCTTGCAGAAATATTTGCCCAAGGGTCCGGCGAGCAAAGCGGGCAGAAGAATCAGGTCGCCAATCAAGGCCATCGCCAACAGGAACAGCATCAATGTTCCAAAACGCTGGGTTGGAGTAAAAGTACTCAACGCGAATGCAGACAAACCAAGACCGCCAATCAGCGTTGTCTGTGTCATCGCGGTAGCGACTCTTGAATAGGCGACGCGAATCGCGTCCAACCGCTTCAACCCGGATTCGATGGCCTGGCGATACCAGGTCAGGAAGTGAATGGTATCATCAACGGCGACTCCCATCGCCACGCTGGCCGTCATCATGGAACCGATATCAACCAGAATATTCCGATGTCCCATGAAACCGAAAACAATCACCACCGGAAAGACATTTGGCAACATCGAGATCAAACCACCTCGAAAATTCAACGCGTTTCCCCATCGCAGTGGCGATTTCCAGTCTCGCAACAACAGCATCATGACACCCATGATCATCACGAACGCGAGTCCGATACTTTCGATCAAGCTCCAAAGTAATGCCCGCTGAGCCTTGTACACGATTGGAATGATACCCGTATAAATCGCCGTGATCTTGACGTCTTCGCCCGCTTGCTTTCTTTCCATCGCGGTCTTCATTCCCGGCAATGGTGCTCGCGTATCGTCCGTGACTTTGTACTCGTGATCACGGCAATCGACGAAACTGTTTGCGTATGTTTTGATAAAATCGACGTCGAACAATGGGTCATCGTCAATCAACACGACGCAGTCAATTTCGGTCACAAGGTAATTCTTGAAATAGTCGGGCGCGAGGAACTTGGTCAGTTTCGCTCGTTTCTCCTCACCGACGTAACCGGCGGGATCCAGCCACTTGTAAGTGCTGCCGCTGCCTTTCGATTTTGCCGAGAATCGCACGATTCCTCTGTTTTCAAACAGATCCTGAAGCGTGTCGGCAAAAATGTGAGTCTGATCGATCAGCTGAGATGTCGGCGCTCCTTCGTTCATCATTTTGCGCAAGTCGATTTCTGATTTATCCGGATCGCGCCCGAGCACCAGAATGCGGCTCTGGTTCATTGATTTCTCGCCAAGCTTCTTCTGCAGGGCATTGAGGATCTGAGAACGAGAGCGGTAAGCCGTCAAAACCGGCTCGACCACCGATTTCAAGTCGCCAATGAACTCGCCGTAGTCGACGTCACTGAGTGCCGCCAGGCGAATACTGACTCGCCACATTTCACGACCGAATCGCTCCGGATCATTGCGATCGATCTCGCGTTGTTCTTCGTCCAGTGTTGAAATCCCCTGAACGGCAAGATAATCCTGCTCCAACATGTCGTCGCGTTTATCGAACAACGAGCCACTGAATTGTTTCCTCGTCAGCGACTCGACTGCGCTGTCGATTCGATGTAACGGCGTGAAAACGTCAGTCGACATTCCCGACCCAACGTAGCCGAGGCCGTCAGGCCCGAAGAAACGCTCAACCTGATTCCTGACTCGGCTTGATAGTTCGACTCGCTCGAGCATGGAATAGCGTCGCTCGTAAGCCAGTCGATCACGCTCATCGTACTCAGGGACAAGGTCGTCACCTTTTTCCGCGCGCTCCTCGGGAGATAAACTGGCGAGGGCTTTCGCGTTCTGTTCCTCGATGAACGCCTCTTGCTGAGCGGCCTGATCGATATTGATCACGAGCTCGGCAGGGACTAGTTCGCCAAGATTTTCCTCCATCCAACGGTAGTCCTGAAGGATCTTCGCGTTCGGATCGAACAGTTTCAGCAAGTGAACCGATGTTTGAATCTTCGCGATTCCAAAACAGAACCAGATCACCATGGCAACGGCACAACTGGAAACCAGCCAGTGGTTACGCAAGACCCATTCGCCGATCTGTTCCCAGACGCGCCCCACCCAATCGGTCAGCCCGGCTTTGGTATCTCGCTCGTGTTTCTGCTTCTTTTTGTAGCCTACCGGCCAGATCGTCAACGCGCTCGGAAGGTAGGTAAAGAGAAGAATGACTGTTACCAGGGTCGCGATCGCTGAGAATAATCCGAATTTGTAAATCGGAGTCAGATTACTGGTGGTCAGCGAGATCAGGCCCAACGCGGTTGTGAACGACGCAAGAGCACAGGGAAACAAACTGTGCATCACCGCGATCTCAACGGCTCGCCGCGAACCGTGTTCATAGCACGCCTCGCGATAGTAATTGACAATGTGAACTGCTCCCGAAAGCCCCAGCACGTAAACCAGCGAAGGCATCGACATCAGGATCGCGTCCATCGTCGTGCCGCCGAACCAGACGTAGGACAAACTGGAGATTGCCGCGACTCCAGCCACAAAGAACAACATGCAGGCGACTCGAATGCTGCCGAAGCTCATGTAGGCAAGACTGAAACCGATGATGCCCGACAACCCAACCAGGCGAAGCAACGTACTGGTCCCCTCTTCGTCAATCGCAACGTTGTCGCTGGGAGGTCCACCGATGTGAAGATTTTCAGGAGCAATTCCGCACTCGCCTGTGGCCAGTTCAAGAATCCGACCACGCGGCTTTCCCATCAGCGGTCGACCGACAGCACGAGCCAGCTCTTTCAAGATCGGCTTGTTAAGCGTCACGATCAGACACGTTTGTCTTGGCGGCGGTTCGATATCAAGTTCAAACCACATCCGATACCAGAGTTCCAGCTGCTGGCTGCTGACGGCATTTTGTAATGCAGAAAAATCGCCGTCGAACTTCTCGTCCGTCTGAGCTTTGACAAACGCCTCGAATCGTTCCTGGTGGACGGGGTTGGATTTCAACAATGCATGATGGGTCGCATCCACGTTCTGCAAAAGTGACGCGAAGGTCCAATTGAAGTCATCGGCAGGCGTCGGCCCGAACACCGCGCCAGTCAAACGTTTATGAGCTTCAATCTTCGCTTCGAACGTACTGAGATCTTCTTCCCCGAACTTGCCGATTCGCAGCGTCCCGTCTTCCCCCGCCATCTGATCAAAGACCATCGGGCCGGTAACGACGGACTTGAACGGTCGACAGCACAGCTTCTGAGGATTCGCGTAGAACGGATTGGGGATTCCGTTTTCGTCGTCCGGTGGAGGACCAAACTTCGTGATGTACGTGCCATCGGCGACGTTGTATCCGTTGACAAATTTTTCAGCGACCCGTTTGCTGCCATCGACGACATTGTTCTGACCATCCCAACGGAACAATTCTCCATTGCGATTGATGAAGTACCACTTGTCCCTGCTTCCTTTAAGCCATTTCTCGCGTTGCTGTCCCCAGTCCTCGTGATAGTTGCCGGTGTACATCAACCCATATTCATCACCAACTTGATGGGCACGAATTTCCTCGTCCGATTGTGACTCATTGAGCACTTTTTCGTACTCGAGCGATTCTTCACGAATTTTGCGAACGAGGTTGATGTAGGCGGGATTGCCTTCCTTGCACCATGGACCACTGACAACCGCGAATTGGTCACCGAAAAAGTACTTCCGAAACTCGGCCAGTTCCTGCGTCTCGGGATAGTCGTCAGGAAGCCAGTCGGCAACGTTGTTCTGCATGTCGGCCAACGCGAGCTTGGCTCCGCGAAGGGCGAAAGGCAGCAAGAAGAAAACCGTGCACAACAGCAGCATCGCGACGCTGCCGACCAGAGGTACCGGGATCGAAAAAAAACGTTTGACCATGAGTTTTGACGCTGCGCTTCTGGTGGACGGCGACTACTGCCCAAAAAAGGTGGACAAGTACCTCGCGGCGACAAACAGCAGGACACGTGTCACTCAATGTCGGCCGAGGCAACTGATCGGACAGTACGAAGGACCTGACTCGAAGGTTTCGCGCCCAGATCCTCTTTGTCAGGGTACCGATCTGGAACCGCCGAGTCCACGGCAATGACGGTCAACGCAAGGGTCGAAAAAGGGGCGAAACGCGAAAACAAAGAGAGATTTGCGGATCACAGCAACTCTGAGGTCGATTTTGGGGTCGCCCACTCAGTTGCCCGTGATGGGTTGCCAGCCGTTGAAGCCGACATAAGTGCCTGATGCCGCCGTAATCACAAGCGAAAACAGCAGGACGACCGTAGGGATCAACAAGTCTTTTCCTTGCATGAATCCGTACACAACTGCGTATAAGAATCCCGTGCAGATACATGCCAGGGCATGGCCGGGACGCTGTTGCTTGAAGGCGATGATTGTGATCCAGGCACCACACAAAATGACCATCATGATCGCCGCACACATGCTGATCGCCCCGGAATTGACCCCTTTGGAGATCTGCTCCATTGAGAAAATAATCGTCAAACCGATTCCAACCAACAACAACAGAATGACCCCGGCAACGCCCGCAATGACCAGAGAATCGGCGCCGTCACCAAAATCCTGTCCGTCACCGGTGACCGGCATGTCATCAATGTCCTGCTCAGCCTTTGCCATCATGCGCTCGGCGTCAGTCATTCCAGCGGTGTTCACGGGGCCTTCGTCGACCTCGGTGGCCACCAGCTTGCCTGTCTCCAAGTTGTAGCCGCACTCGATACAGATCACCGCACCGGGCATCAGTTCGGCAGCACAATGGTCACAGGTTGGTCCTCGGGAAACGCCTTTTACGTTCGCCTCGTCCAGCAAATCCATCATCGGATTCGGATTGGCTCGAACCGAACCTGCGGCCGCTTTTGGACGAGACTTCTTCGCAGGGGCTGCCGGTTTCGCGGAGCCTGCTCCCGCAGCCGGTATGGTCAATGGCTGTTTGCATTTCGGACAACGGACTCGCTTGCCTGCCAAGGCTTCTTTGGCCTTGAAGCTGGCTCCACAACTTTCACACTGAACTTTGATTGGCATCTTCTGGGCTTCTTTCGGTCCGGCAACGAGGGCGGATGGCTCAACGCCAAGGTGCGATAAAAAATGAGCGGAGGCAAGTGAGGCATCCGATAGAGCAACACTCGCACAGTCATAATACCTCAAGGTTACGCTATTTTGTTGCCCAAGTTTGTTTTGGCAAGCGGAGAGCTACCTCCAGAAGAGATTCTGCTGCTCTTTGTCGCGGCAAGGCGAGGCGAATCAATCGGCGGGGAGCACAGAGTGCCATACGGTCAATTGTGGCCGTTCAGACCCGTGGATTCGCTAACCCACGGAAGCCAGCGTGCCGCCAGAGCCATGCGCCGTGCCAGACCTCGCCGCGCCAAAGCTCATCTTTGCCGACAAAACCGTTTCCCCAAGCCGCCGCTGACAATCTGTCACAACCCCAAGGGCTCACGAATCCGTGTTTTGATGACCGTCCAACGCCCTCGAATAACTCCTCCAGCACAGGCCGAAGACATGAAACCTGCAAAATTCGTGGTTCACTGGCCTGCTGGTCCATTTAATTTCGGTTTTCGGCTCTTTTGGCGCGCCGATTGCCTAAGGGGAGGCTGAGAAATTTCAAACCGCAAAAATGGCAGGGGACGGGTGCATCTTTTGTTCGCCCTTCGTTGCCCAACGCGTGTTTCCAGATACCGGGAAATTTCCGGAAGCCCTGACAGACACATTCGGAGGATCAGATCTGATGGCAGCGACCAAAACCAAGAAAGCCAAGAAGAAGTCAACGAACCTGCAGCCAATTGGCGATCGAATCGTGGTCGAGCGAGAGGAATCGCTCGGCACGACGGCCGGAGGTATCCTGCTGCCGGAATCGGCGAAGGACAAACCTTCCCGTGGAACCGTCATTTCCGTTGGCAACGGTCGCTTGTTGAAAGACGGCACTCGGGGCGAGCTTCAGCTGAAACCAGGAGATCAGGTTCTGTTCACCAGCTACGGCCCGGATGAAATCAAACTTGGTGATGACGAATACCTGCTGATGCGAGAAGACGACGTTCTGGCGGTCATCGAGTAATCACCTGAATGTTACCGCTCTGCTGAACGCTCGCTCGAATCAGCACACTCAAGTCAATCGAACATTACGACAACACAATTAACCTGAACTCAGGAGTTTTTCATGGCTAAGATGATCGCATTCGAACAGGAAGCTCGCGAAGCAATTCGACGAGGCGTTTCCAAACTGGCTCGCGCAGTTAAAGTTACGCTCGGCCCGAAAGGTCGCAACGTGATTCTTCAGAAGAGCTTTGGCTCACCTACGGTTACCAAGGACGGCGTCAGCGTCGCCAAGGAGATCGAGCTGGAGGACGTCTACGAGAACATGGGCGCTCAAATGGTTCGCGAAGTTGCCAGTAAGACAAGCGACGTCGCTGGCGACGGGACCACAACCGCGACTGTGATGGCCGAAGCGATTTTCAACGAAGGCCTGAAAGCCGTGACCGCCGGCGTCAACCCGATCCAGATGAAGCAGGGCATTGAAAGAGCCGTCGCGGACATTTGCGAAAAGCTCTCGAAGATGTCGATCAAGATCAAAGACAAAGCCGAAATGGCCAACGTCGCGTCGATCGCAGCAAACAACGATCGTGAAATCGGCGAGCTGCTTTCCGATGCAATGGAAAAAGTTGGTAAAGACGGTGTAATCACCGTCGACGAAGGCAAAAGCCTCGGTACCGAAGTCGAATGGGTCGAAGGGATGCAGTTCGATCGCGGTTACCTGTCACCTTACTTCGTTAACGACACCACATCGATGGAAGTCGTGCTTGAAGACGCATACGTGCTGGTCTTCGAAAAGAAAATTTCGAACATCAAGGACCTTGTTCCACTGCTGGAGCAGGTTGTTCAGCAAGGCAAGCCGCTGCTGATCATCGCCGAAGACATCGAGGGCGAAGCTCTGGCGACATTAGTTATTAACCGGCTTCGAGGCACATTCAACTGCTGTGCCGTGAAGGCTCCAGGCTACGGCGATCGCCGCAAGGCAATGATGGAGGACATCGGCATCCTGACTGGTGGTACCGCGATCTTCGAAGCCCTGGGCATGAAGTTGGAATCACTTGGACTGACCGATCTTGGTCGAGCCAAGAAGGTGATTGTCAGCAAGGACAACACAACGATCATCGAAGGTGCTGGAAAAAGCAGCGACATCAAAGCTCGCATTGATCAGATTCGTCGCGAGATCGAAAACTGCACCAGCGACTACGACCGTGAAAAGCTGCAAGAGCGTCTGGCCAAGCTGGCGGGCGGTGTTGCCAAGGTCAACGTCGGTGCAGCCACCGAAAGCGAAATGAAAGAGAAGAAGGCTCGCGTTGAAGACGCCCTGCACGCGACTCGTGCGGCGGTTGAAGACGGGATCCTTCCTGGTGGTGGCGTCGCGTTGTTGCGTGCAGCCGGGTCAGTCAAGGTTCCTGCAGACCTGAGCGACGACGAAGAAACAGGTTACAACATCATCGTCCGCTCGTGCCGTGCTCCGTTGAACATGATCGCCAACAACGCCGGACAAGACGGCGGAATCGTGTGCGAAAAAGTTCTCGATGGCAAGGCAAACGTTGGATACAACGCGTTGACCGATACCTATGAGGATCTGGTGAAAGCGGGCGTGATTGATCCTGCCAAGGTAACCAAGACCGCTTTGTCAAATGCAGCCAGCGTTGCGACCCTGCTATTGACCAGTGACGCCTTGATCGCCGACAAGCCGAAAGACGGTGGCGGCAAAGATCACGGGCACGATCACGACATGTACTAAACTGACGGATCGAGGTGAACTTCGCCTCGAATCAAACAAACGGGCAAAGACCCATCGGCCCGATAATTGGATAGCTTCGATTCAGCAATCGTCGCTAACAGGATGGTTTAAATAGAAGCCGCTTGTCAGGATCTCTGTCAGGCGGCTTTTTTTGTTGATTTTTCAGTACTCGAACTGAATTCCAGTCAGATATATCCAGCCGACTTGAATTCATCCTCGTCGGACGCGGTGCAGGCCCTTGTCATTCAAAAACAACACAACTAGGCTAATAACTGACGGGGTCAGGCCTCACTCAAAAATCGTTATTCGCAACAAATTGAACGAATGCACACAACAAAAAACAAACCCTCCAAATGCATCATGGCTCGCCTGATGCGAAAAGGTGTCAATCACCAGAAGAATTTCACACTTGCCCAATACGGCACTTGGCAAAAAGCTCAGGCCGCAGCAGACAAATGGGTCAAAAGTCAGCTAAAGTCGTTGCCTCCCGTCGAATCGGGCAAGGGACGGATGACCAAACGAAACGAATCGGGTTTCGTTGGCGTCTATGCTCAACTGAACAAAAATCGACACAACAAGAACTTGAGTGACGACATCCGCTGGAGTGCTCGATGGCCCGAATGTCCCAACCGAGGTGGCGTCAGCTTTTCTGCCAGGAAGTATGGTGACAGCGACGCTTTCATTTGCGCGTGGCTGGCTCGAAATCACGAGACCGTTGACCGTGATTGGATTTTGGAACGACTGAAATCATTCAAGAAGACCAAAAAGTGTGCTCAAATTTTACGGCAGAAACTGATCGAATTCGTTTGAACCGAGTCGAGTTTTGTTGAATAAGACTCTCTATATCGTCGGCCTGATTCTGTTGTTGGTTCTCGGGTATGCCGTCTATGAGTTTTCCGTGTTCTCGAATCAACGCACGCAGGAGATGCATGACAAGGCTTCTCAGACAACCAAGCAATTGCGTGACGAAATCGGCACGCTGCTGACTCGAGTCACCAACGAAGGACAGCGTCTGGCGACTCTGTTCGGAGAAAACGACTACTCGGCGGATGATATTCGAGCCCTGCTGAAAGAGAGTTCGCTGAGCATTCCCGAGATTCAAGGCGTCACGGCCGCCTTCGAACCGTTTGCCTTTAACAAAGAGACTCGCCTTTTCGCGCCCTATTACGACAAGGGCTCTGAGAAGTTCGTGCAAGTCGAAGAGTCGTACGATTACAGTGAGGATGGGAAGAAGGAAACTGCGTGGTACACCGAAGTTCGCGACAAAGGAACACGCTGGGTCGAACCCTATTTTGGAACGGCGATCAAAGAGTGGTATGTCGATCTGGGCGTTCCGTTTTCTTACGTTGGTGGCAAAAACAAAGGCAAGGTTCGAGGCACCATCACAGTCAGCTTCCTCTGCCGTGATTTTGGCGAACTGATCCATCAGCTGAGTCTTGGTCGAACCGGTTACGGGATTATCACATCGCCCAAGGGAGTCTTTCTGGCTCACCCGGATCCTGACCTGATCGGCAGAACATCGCTGGACGACTGGGTCAAGGAGAACGATCCACCCTCACGACTTGTCGACGCCTGTGAAGCTTTGCAGAACGGAGAATCCGGACTGGCTGATTTTCAACGCAAGGAACAAAAAGATAACGCGCTGTTCTGCTATGACCAGATCGACCGGTCCAAATGGGGAATCGGCATGATGTTCCTCGAAAGCGATCTGCTTGGCGATCCGACGGGCGTCAACCGACGCTACATCAACATTTCGATTCTCAGTTCACTTCTGCTCGTGTGCGTGTTGGCAATCGTCTACAGTTTCGACGATCTCGACCGGAGAGAAATATGGAGGCTGAGCGTGATTTCAAGTGCTTTGCTTCTTGTCAACGTGTTTCTGATTGGCTGGCTGAAGCACCAGACGGAAGATTCAAAGTCTGAAAACGTCAGCTATCCGATCGCCGATTACGCCTCGCTTGACCGTTTTGTCAGGAAGCAACACCGCGTCAATCGAGAGTTGAAAGCACCTCGTTTAATTCCGATACCAACGGGGATCCACGTGCAGCGAATGGACTTTCAGGACAGCTACAACCTGAATGTGGGAGGAACCATCTGGCAGAAAATCCCAGTTGAGCACGCAGGCAAAATCGAACCGGGAATCTTGTTTCCTCAAACCTCACCATTTGCCGAAGCTTCATTGATCGAGGAAGCGTACAGCAAGATGCTGGAAAGCAAAGAAGGTGAAGACGAATTCCTGCTGGTTGGCTGGAATTATCGAGTTACCTTGCAACTGAATTTTGAGTACGCCAACTTCCCTTTTGACAAGCGACAGATCGATATCGAGATCGCTCCGGCCGACAACAGCGGTAAATTCCTGCTGGTTCCAGACCTGTCAAGCTATCGCCAGACCACCCCCTCCTCGCTGCCTGCCGTGACAGACTCGATCGTGCTTTCCGGGAACGAGATGACCGAAAGTTATTTCAATTTTTCAACACAAGAAACGAACACCAACTTTGGGTTTGGCTCAGAAGCCGGTCAGGCACAGGCACCACTGTTGCACTTTAACATTCATTTGCGTCGAAAGTTGTTAAACGTTTTTGTAACTTATCTGATCCCGATTGTGGTTGCGCTGGTGATGATTTTCATTCTTTTGATTGCCTGCCGAAAGACAACCGAGCGGCAAGGAATCATCGAAAGCATGGCCGCTTTTATCTTCGTGTTGATTTTCTCTCACATCGACTTAAGAAAAGAAGTCGTCACGGGCGAGTTGATCTACCTGGAGTATTTCTACTTTATCACCTACGCCATGGTGCTGCTGACCACGTTCAATCTGATGGCTTATACGCTGAACAAAACGAAAGCATTCGACTTCAACGACAATCAGATCTTCAAAGCAATCTACTTCCCGCTGTTTCTGTTCGCGGTGCTGATCGTGACGGTGGTCAAGTTCTATTGATGTTGATCGAGGTCATACGTTCGCTGGACCGAGTCTTTTTTTGCGGCTCGGCCCCATGGAGCAGCGGTCGTCTTGCCTGAGACGCATGAAACCAGATTTTTTTGGAACAGTCAGTTAAAATTTGACATCTGCAATGAGGATTGTTAAATTGCGAACGCTCTGGCACGCCTCAACTTCCAACTTTGTGTTGACTCCGATCCTGTGGAGGATCATCACAAACTTGCCTCGTTCGCCGAACAATTCAGGCCGGCAAACAAACTAATCTTTTCGAAGAGGACATGCGATGAATCACCGTTTGATGCTGTTTAGCTTGCTGGCAACATTTCTACTGCTCTTTAGCGTAAGCGTTTCAAATGCCGAAGATTTTCCCGCCATCGTTGGCCCGGAAGATATTCCTGCCGCAGAATCAGGGATCACCGACTTTTATTACGACCCGTTGACGGGCGGAGTTCATGTATCTGTGGGAGAAAACGTTCTGGTTCTTGCCGTAGAAGGATCACCGATCGCTCTCGATAATCGAAATAACGAGTCTGCTTTGGGAACGTTCGAACAGGCTGATTCAAGTGGATTAGGTCATCTGAGTTTCGATTCACAAGGTTTTGATCTTGCTGGATTGCCAATCGGTGTCCACGACCTTGGGAATGTCCTCGAGCCTGGCCTTGACTCTCCAGATCAATTTGCAGCGCTGTATAGGGACTTTAACTTCAAATCTGGCGAACCGGGCGTACCAACGTACTTTTCCGGAGTCCGTCTGTTTGGGACGCCCGGTATTGCCTATACCGGTGGAGCCGTTTCACAACCACCGCCGGTCGATCCACCTGATCCACCACCTGTCGATCCACCAAATCCACCTGTCGTTGACCCACCGGATCCTCCCGTTGTTGAGCCTCGGGGCGTCCCTCCAATGTTCGCAGATGGTGTTGGCGAAGCCTCTCCCGGCCAGGCGGAGGCTTTTTATGATCCTGCGACAGGTGAGGTATTTGTTTCCATCGGCGAAGGAGTCCTCGTGATCGGGCTGGAAGGGGCGCCATTCATCCTGGGCAACCGAAACGAGAACACGCCGCTTGGTGGTTTTGAACAGGCTGATGCCAGTGGACTGGGGCAACTGTCTTTCAGTGGCTTGCCGACTGGAATTTTCAATCTGGGTGCACTGCTTCCACCAGGTGCCAGCAGCCCTGAAGAATTCGCAGCACTGTTCGACAATTTCGTTTTCCGTTCCGGTGCTCCGGGTGTTCCAGAAAACCGATCTGGTGTTCAGATTCTGGGCCCACTGACGCCTGCCATTCCTGAGCCCGGGTGCTTCTGTTTTTTGAGTATTGGCTTCATTGCCTTGGCATCGCGCCGCAGAGCCACTACATAGGTAATAAGCAGCGTGGAAAGCCCTGCAAAACGAATGGAGCAAAAAAATTCCAGCTGCCTTGGTGAGGGCAACTGGAATAGGTTAGCAATCGTTAGTCGGCGAACCCACTTGTCAGTCCGCTTGAATCAACACGCGGCTAGGCACCTAGTCCGCTTACTGGAGCGGAACCATCTGACCAACCGGGTAGCCATAAATCATCTGGTTGGACGAATAGATAATCGGTGCACAACGCATCGTCACTGGAGTTTCCGACGAACGCATCGCGGAAACGCTCGAACGTTGATCTTCGACCGGGAATCCGTAGTCATCCGATTCCGCTCCCGTCGCCAGAGTGGGTGCTACAAAGAACGCGATCAACAACGCAACAAAAGTCTTTGACATTTTCTATGCCTCATTTCACGACTCAAATCCGTCCAATCGGGAGTCGAGCAGTACAATCTGCCAACATTCCCGTCTCCACTAAGACGAATAACCGATCCTCTAAGATTGGATTAACGGATTATTTCGTCTCAATAAATATAGCACTGGTTCGATTGAGGGGGTCGATCATAGCCATAGATAATTTGCATAATGCTCCCTGTCCGAGGGGGCAAAAATACCATCTCTTCATCTCATTCGGCACTGGAAAATGCTCACCTTATTCCGTTGCAAGCGCGAAACCGCCGCACGAATTGGTCGACTCGTGCAGAAAAGGCGATTGCGATTGATCGTTACCTCAGCGAACCAACCAACAACCAGCAGGTGTATGCCACCACGCAGCCGATCAAGATGGTTCCGCCGTTCAAGATCAGCTTGGCTCGGCTCATGCTGCGGGTGGCAACAAACTGAGCAATCAACGTAACGAACACGACCGTGACCATTTTAAAGAACACCATCCCCTGAATATTCCAGCGAGCAAAGAACCACGCGGGGATGGGATTGCCTTCGACAATAAACCGGTTCGTTCGACCTTCGTAGCTGTACCTGATGGCCAGATAAGTCATCACAATGTCCAACACACTGACAAGAATGAACCGAGTCGTCTCGGTTTCCAAAGGGAGCGAACCGGAAAACGCTCGTCGCCACAGGGAAGGGCGTTTCGTATTGGGTTTTTCCTGTTTCAATCGTCTGGCAATTTGGATGTTGTCAAAGAGTTCCTAACCACGCCATCAGGTCAACGATCTCCTGATCCGTCGCTCGATCAAGCAGCCCGGTTGGCATTAACGACTTGGCACTGCGACGCTGAGATTCAATCTGGTCCCGATTCAGACGTACCGTGCGTCCGCTCGCTTCGCGGATCGTGACTCCATCCACGTTCTGGTAAATCACCGATCCGGAATGAAGCAGACCATCAACCGTTTCAAACAGAGTGGTACGGTAGCGATCCGAAACCTGAGCGTCTGGATTCACGATCGCCGTCAGCAGGTCAGTCTTGCTCATTCGTTTGGTGACGCCCTCGAGTCGAGGCCCCAACGCTCGGCTGGCACCATGGCAAGTGGCACATTGCAAGTTACCGTAAACTGATGCTCCGCGAGTCGGATCGCCAGAATCCCAATCGAGCTTTTCCAATCGTGCCATCTGCTGCTGAATGGTCTGAGCCGGCTTCAGCTTTAACACCAGCTCGGGACGCCGTTCGATCAAAAATGATCGCCACTTTTTCAGCGAGTCACCTTGTCGCAGATCAGGCCTTTTCAACTGGTAACCAAAATCCTGATTCGAAAATGTTTGCAACAACAGAATCAACTGGTCTCGGATGGAAACGTCCTGCTGTTCATTTCCAAGCCGCAAGGCAGCCTGTACAGCGACAGCAGCCGTTTCGGCGGAAACTTCTGGCACCCGTTTTCGCAGTGCAATTGCTGATTCTTTCTGCACTTTTGGATCAAGCGACTGCAATCCCTCGATGAACAACACCTCGTCATTCGCACCCCCGCACTTCGCCAATTCGAGTGTTACCGCATCTTTCAACGATGAATTCTTCGCGAGGTTTCGCAATGCACCGATCGACTCAAGTGTCGGTTTCGTGGCGAGAACGTGGACGTGGTCGGAAGTCGCGTCGCCGGGATGATCCGCAATCCATGCCAACACCTTTTCTTGCAGCGAAGGCAGGTCGTCGTCTGAAAACTCAGAAAACAGGTAACCGTGATGCGATGCGCCAAACTCATCGAAATTCAGAAAACGCTTCGCGAGTTGAGGATATCGCTTGAATGCACGCTCGGCCAGTTCGTCCAACATGGGACGAAAATGCGAATCTACTGATACATTTTTGGTCCGATATTCTTTCGGTAAAGTATTCAGGCTATCCGAAAAACCCTGCACCGCTTTATCATCAACAGACCTTCCTATTTTGACGAAGCACATCTGCCAGAAAAGTTCTTCAGAGACATCGGGGGAAGCATCCAGCCGTAAATCTCCGAAGGAAATTCGACGTTCACCATTGGATCGAGGATTCGAATCAGCTGAGGGCCGACCGGCGTCCATCATTCTGTCGAACATCAGCAAGTCCGACTGGCTGGACGAAATGTTCTGCATGGCGGCCAAACGCCAGAGTTCCAAAACGGTTTCTCGCGAAAGTTGAGAGTCCAATCTCATACCGATTCGATCTCGAAACACCTTTGGTTCGCCCAAGGTTTGCTCAAACAAATCGTTTGCCGTGACCGAAGAAAAGAAACCTTCGGACAAACCAACACCACCAAAAGTAAGCTGAGCCAGACGACACGCAACGTCCACGGGAAATAAAGTCTTGTTTTCGACATCCCCTCCACGCAACATGTTGTTCACAAGAAAATCAAACAGTGTCCGACGTTCTGCCTCAGTCGGCTGAGAAGCCAGCTTCGTCAACGTGAACAATCGAGCGTCGGTTACTTTGGGTTTCTTCTCCCACGCCAATCGCGTTTCCCATCGACCATCTTGATCGCACAAAGCTCCTGCCAAGCGAAATGTTGCCGCGATCACCTTCGGATGATTGGATCGAGACGCCTTCAAGAGCAACGGTAAAATCTGAGGACCATACTTTTCAACGTCCATCGATTCGGAATATGCCAACAGCGTGGCCAGTGAATCGACTTGCAACGAAGGTCCTTTTTGAACGAATGTTTTCGATGCACGTTCGATCAGAACCTTGATTTTCAAATCCTGTCGATACGCTGTTCGATGTTCCCAGACAGGCAGCCCGACCGTAGCGTCTGATTTCGTTCGCGTGGTTGTCGAGTCAATTCGGTAAACACCGCCCTCGGTGCCGCGACCGCCAACGGAAATCAACAAACTGCCGTCGTTGGCGACGGCCAGATCGGTCACTGGGAAACCAAAGCTTTCCTTTGAAAGTAAAAAATCCTCAGGCGGAAGATACTTTCCAGTTTTCCAATCACGGCGACAAACGAGTACTCGTCCAAACGTCCAATCGCCAAGAAAAATGGCGTCGTCGTATTCAACTGGAAACTTCTGACCGTTGTAGCAAACCACTCCCGTCGGGCTCGCTCGACCCGCATCGCCAACCAATCGAGGCATGTCAAAATAGTACGACGGTCGCTTCCACGTTCGACTGACCCAGCCTGCATCGTCCCCCGGAACGATCTCGAACACTCGCGTCGGGCGATACCACGGCAAACCAAGATCACGCTCGCCGTCGCTATCAAACGTGAACAGTTGATCGGTCGAATTAAACGCAAAATCGTACGCGTTGCGAAATCCATGAGCCACAATCTGTCGCTGTGAAAAGTCCGGGCTGAATCGCATGATAACGCCGGCTCGTCGTTCCCGAATCGGACCATCGCATTGGCTCGTGTCGAGAACCGAATCATTCCCTGCGATGTGATACCACCAACCGTCCGGACCTTTCTGAATTGAATGAGCATGATGCTCGCCCCAAGTCGAAATCTTGAACAGTAGAACTGGAGATTGACTGGGTAAGTCTTCGTCGCGCTCAATTGCACTCAGCACCCCCGGCAGCCGCCAGATTCCTCCATCCCCCACGCATAACAGGTCTTCACCATCGACCGCCATCCCCTGAGCACCCGACTTTGGAAAATCTGAAACCCGTTTGGCTCGATCGAGTTCTCCGTCATCGTCCTCATCCATCAGCTGTTTGATGTAGCCCGGCCCGGAAACCAGAGCAGTTCCATCCGGCAATGCGATCATGCAGAAAATGTTGGTCGCCAGTTCGTCCGTTGCAACCTGGGTGAGCCGAAAACCACTCGGGAGAGCAACACGGCCTTCTGCTGAAACCTCAGAGGAATCGAATAAAAGCACTAACGCCAGAAAAAAGCAAACAATCAATAGGCGTTGCACAAGTATTGTGGCGACGGCAACACATCGATAGACACGGATAAAGCTGATTCCAAATCTGTGAAGATCGGTGTTCATCTGTGGCTCAACAACACTGCTATCAGGTATCAGCAATAAATCAGGTTTGTACCGCTGCACGGCCAGATTCAACTTTTGACCGAATCAACAAGCACAGGGTAATCAACACACAGCACGCGGCAGCCACCAACCACGTCCATGGCAGCGATTCCGATTCCCCCGGAAACCATGAAAAGCTCTGAAGCTGAGGCTCATAGTAACCCAGAAACACCACCGCTGCATTGTGCAGCGAGTGAAGCAAAACGCCTGGCAGAATCGAATCCGACTTCCACGCAAGATACCCCAACACCAGCCCGACCAGCGTCGTTGGAAGCAATCGATCAAGAGCAATCACGCTGTTGGAAAGCACGTGAAACAATCCAAACACGACTGCTGAAAACACAATCGCAAACCAGGCATCGCGCCCTTTCAACAACGAACGCATCAGCATGCCTCGAAAGAAAAACTCCTCGCAGAAAGCGGGTACGATCGACAGAAACACCGCAATCGTCACTGGGGACACTTTGCGAATCTTGCCAACCAGTTCGGCCGTTTCCGCTACAAGTCGTTTGTGCCAGACGGCATGAGCTTCTTCCCCACCAAGCCGACCATAAAATTCAATCAAACCTGCCACAAGCGGCCACAGCGTCAAACCCAACACCAACGCCAGCAGCAGAAACAGCGGCCGCGGCAACTTCAGGCCAAATACCTCAGATAAATCTGCTCGCTGGTGCAACGCAACCAGCCAGGGGATCCCGACGAAAGCGAGCATCGTGAACGCACCCATCAACGTGAACCTGATCGTCAGGTCACTGGCTGTCTCCGTCGGAATCCGACTCAAAAAACCAATCATCACAAAGTTGATTGGAATCAAAAACAACATGCACAAGATTGCTGCGGCCGGCTGGATGACCTCGCTGGCTTCGTCAGGTCTCTGGAAAAGCTCAGTAAAACTCCCTTGGTTGGCGTACAACATCGCAGAGGAACCGAACGTGCGAGCCGCCACCCAGATTGCGGCTGCTGCGTACAGAAATGTCGATCCGATCGCAATCACCGCTGCCGAAGGAACCACCGTCTGTTCGATCACGTCTCTTGCAAGCAGCAGGATATTCATCATCGGCGTGATTGCCAGAACGCCCGACAATTTCAACCCGGGAAACATCGCCATCAACCCCGGTCCCAGCGAAAGCAAAATAATCGGAACCAGATAAGCCTGAGCTTCTTTAAAACTTTTTGCATAGCTGGTCACAGCCAGCAGCAAGGCGGAAAAGAACGCTGCGAACAAGATCAGCAACGCCAGAATTTTCACAATGGTCACAACCGTAAACGCGCCGTCCCCCGGCAGAAACTGATCCAATTGAAACGTCCAGAATGTCGCAGCCATCCCCACGAGATTCAACATCGCCGTCATGACGGCAACGGTCATCACCGCGATAAACTTCGACATCAGAATACCGGTTCGCGGAATCGGTGCGGCCATCAACATTTCCAGAGTCCCGCGTTCACGCTCGCCCGCGGTCAGGTCAATGGCCGGGTAAACAGCACCGGTGATCGTCATCAAAACAAGGACCAACGGCACCAATGACGCGAGTGAAAAAGATCTTCCCGCGGCGTTTCTCGGCGCATCAGGCGATTGACTCAGGACGTCCTGTTCGAGCGCGACCATCGGCTGGCTGGGCAAACCGGCTCGCTTCAGTCGTTGCTCGTTGACGAACGCATCCAATTCTTCAAATCGAGTCCTCAGATAGCGTGCCGCATCGAGGGAGCGATTATCGGTTCGAGCGTACACCTGCACCGTTGCCATGGGTTCACGCGATGAACTACCAGCCACCAGCGTCAATCCAACGTCCGCCTCGCCAGCCTCAACCAATTCCACCAGCGACGCGCGATCGGATTCCTCAAGAAATTTCCAACCGTGATCCTGGAATCTCGCAATCTCTGGCGTTTGTGGGATCAGAGCAGCCGTTTTCGATGCTGATTGGTCAATGTCGGGCCTTCTGGCTTCCAGCTGGCTGATTGTCCCAACTGCCACGTTCAGAATCCGTGTGAGTTCTTCCTCACCATTTTCCGAGTAGCAGACAATACTGAACCGCACAGGCTTTCCATCACCCAACGCTTGAGCATTCGAAAGCAGAAACGTGCGAAAAATCAGGCTCAAGATCGGGTAAACCAACAGTGGCATCAGCACCAGCGTGATAATCGTACGCCGATCACGCAGCGTTTCACGCAACTCTTTGGATGCCAGACGCCACAAAGAGAACGCTCGCGGGGCTTGATCAGAATCGGGTCGATGCTTCACGGATGGGCTCAGTTGTCAGGTCGAAAATTCAGGCAGGGCTCAACAGATCAACAAACATGTCAACCAGATTCTCGCGTCCGGTTTTGTGCTGCAGCTCGGACAGCGTTCCTTCGAGAATCATTTCGCCTTGGTGAAGCAGGCCAAATCGGCTGCAAACTCCCTGAGCCTGTTCCAGACGGTGAGTACACATGATGATGGTCTTGCCTTTTTCTTTCAGCAGGTCGATGTACTTGAAAATAACCTGACTTCCAACCACATCCAGTCCAAGCGTGGGTTCATCGAGTAACATGACTGGCGGATCGTGCAATAAAGCTCGAGCGAGATTGACCCGCTGCCTCTGCCCAGTGCTGAGCGTCGAACATCGCTGATCCAGAATGTCACCCAATTGAAGCAGTTCTGCAAGCTCATCCAGCCGATCCATGATCAGGCCGTTCGGCATCGAGTAGATCTCGCCAAAAAAGCTGAGCATTTCCCGCGACGTCAACCACTCATAAACACCGGCGGACGCTGACACGAAACCAACTTGCCGCTTGACGCCATCAGGATCGATGTCCGACCGCACGCCCCCGATCTCTGCCCACCCTTGATCGGGCGGTAACAATCCCAGAATCATACGCATGGTGGTCGTTTTGCCGGCTCCGTTGGGCCCCAACAGCCCGTAAACTTCGCCGGAATTCGCCCTGAACGACACCTTACGCACGGCCTCCACGCGTCTTTTCCCGGTGCGAAAGGTTTTCGAAAGTCCCTGAATCAAAATCATGATAAAAGTATAACTGATTGAATCGCCACGTGCGCGTTGCTGTTACGTTTGCGGTGGACGATCTACAATACGCAACAGACCGAAAAATTGTGCGGTCGTTCAACGCAACAAATAATCGATTACGCGATTTCTCGAATCCACAATTTCTGCTTCAGGGCCGTTTCAGCGATTCATGTCCACCTCTTCGATCCAACCTGAACGCTGGCTGGGCAATTTCGGATTGACCGATTTCCGCCGCGGTCAGAAACAGGTGATCGATGCGGTCATGGCAGGCAAAGACACGCTGTGCATCATGCCGACCGGCGGAGGAAAGAGTCTCTGCTTTCAGTTGCCGACGATCGCTCGGGACGGAGTAACCATCGTCATCAGTCCGCTGATTGCTCTGATGACTGATCAAGTGCAATCGCTGCTGGATCGAGACATTCCCGCCACGTTTATTAATAGTTCGCTGACACCTGACCAGCAGCAGGCTCGGATCGCCGACATGATTGCCGGGAAACACAAACTGATTTACATCGCACCCGAGCGACTGCGAAGCAACTCATTCATGCGAGCGGTCAATCGCATCCACGTTCAACTGCTGGCCGTTGACGAGGCGCACTGCATCAGCCAGTGGGGACACGACTTCCGACCCGACTATGCCCGGCTGGGTAACTTCCGCAAGCGAATCGGCAATCCTCAAACGGTTGCATTGACCGCCACCGCCACGACTCTGGTTCAACAGGACATTGTCGATATTCTTGAACTGGATCAACCTTCTCGATTTGTCACCGGTTTTGCGAGAGAGAATCTGTGTCTGCGAGTAAAATCGCCCAACGGCAACGCAGAAAAAGACGACCAACTGGTTGATTTTCTGAAGGCTCACGAGGGCTGCGGAATCATCTACGCGTCGACTCGCAAGAACTGTGAACATTTGGTCGAACTGCTGGGCGAAGAAGTGAACCGCAAGTTCGCGTTTTATCACGCGGGACTTCCCTCGGACCAACGTCGCAAGGTCCAGGAACGCTTCATGAGTGGCGACATTGAGGTGATCGTCGCTACAAACGCGTTCGGCATGGGTATCGACAAGCCCGACCTGCGGTTTGTCGTTCACTACAACCTGCCCGGCAGCATCGAAGCGTACTATCAAGAGGCGGGAAGGGCAGGGCGAGACGGAAAGCCGTCCGAGTGCCTGATGCTTTACTCGTTTCAGGACAAGTTCATTCAAGAGTTCTTCATCGAGAATTCTTACCCGTCCAAAGAAACCATTCGTGAAGTATATGAATACCTGCGAGGAATCCCCAGTGATCCCATCGAGATGACGCTTCAGGAAATCAAGGACGATCTGGGGCTTTCGCTGGGAACGTCCGGAATTGGAACCTGCGAAGCGTTGCTGGAGAAAGCAAACGCAATTGAACGTCTGGACTCGCGTCAAAACTCGGCCGGTATTCGAATCGATTCCGAGATGCACACGCTCGTTGACCTGCTGCCTCGAGACGCTCGAACTCGACGGCACGTGATGCGGGGACTTGAGCAGCTGGTCGGTTCCTTTCGAGGCGAACGCGTTCTGTTTCAACCTCAGAAGTTTGCTGACGATCTGGGCATGAAATGGGACGCGGTCAAACGATCCATCCGCGAGCTGACCAAACTCCCTGCCGTCAGCTACATCCCTCCGTTTCGCGGTCGAGCGGTCCATGTGATTGATCGCAACAAGCCGTTTCACAAACTGGACATCGATTTCGCGGAACTTGATCGAAGACAAAAAGCGGAATACGAAAAACTGCAGCGAGTCATTTCCCTGGCCACAACCAAACGCTGTCGACAACTGGAAATCCTCGAGTACTTCGGCGACCCGGATCGCAAGCGATGTCAGAACTGTGACAACTGCGGTTCGCGGCCAAAAACGAAATTGATGTCGGCCGGCGATACGACTCCCGCCGCTAACGCGTGCCTTTACGCCGCCCAAGTGGCGCTCAGTGGAACCGCCAGGACTCACGGACGCCTTGGCAAAACTCTGATCGCTCAAATGCTGACCGGATCGGCAAACAAAAAGGTCAAGCAGCTGGGACTGGATCGCCTGAGCACGTTCGGACTACTGAAAACCCTGCGGCAATCTGACGTTACTCAGTTAATGGAGTTCCTGATCAGCCAGGGCTTTATTGATCAGGTCGAAACAACAAAGTTTCGACCGACGGTACAAGTTTCAGAATCCGGCAAATCACTCATGGCAGGCGAGTTGCGTGCCGATATGCCGGCGATGATGCCCGACTTGCTGGTCCGCACGCTGGCAAGTCGCTTACGCGGAAAGATGCCCTACATCAGTGATAAGGTTGCCGATCCAAATGACGGGGACGGCGATTCGACTTCCCCACAGACAGCTCGGGAATCTCAGGCAAGTTACGATCCCCAACCAGCGTCTGACGTCCCTTTTATCGAAATCGAATCTGCAGCCGAGTCAATCCAATCCCCGTTGGATAAACTTGAGTTGGACCTGACCGAAATCAACGATCAAGGTAACGAGTTGACACTATCGGCTTGCGAACACACAGAACCATCAGCCGCGATCCAGCGTACCGATGCTGCAAAGACGGATTTGCGTCGCCCAAACTTTTACTGGACGTGGAAGCTTTTGGCGGACGGGTACTCGTTGGACGAGGTTCTGCAAGTGAGGAATCTTGATCGCGAAACGGCACTTCAGCACTCGTTGCGGGCAGTCGAAGATCAGTTACCCGTTCAACCCGCGTGGATTCTATCCGAAACCAAACAGGTTTTTCTGACTCGTTTCGTGGAACAGCATCCCAATCAACGACCTGCTCAGTTATTAAACAGTTTACCGGCGGGCGTCACCGCGCAGGAGCTATTGTTTTTCCTCGGCTGTCAATCCACGGTCAATCAGGAAACCGCTACCGAATGACGCACTGACATACGGCTCGCTCAAAAGTCCGATTGACCAGTCAGCTGAGCCCGCAAGCGTCATGGGAGCGTTGAAAACCCCAGAGTGTTGGATTTATGTGAGTTATTCGGTCTAAACGGGATACGAATTAAGCCGGCAGAACCAACACACGTCGCCATAAAGTAAACAGTGAGCTACAATTTTCGGTCTTTGATATCCTCGAGACAGCCTTTTCGAGCACTCGGATCCATCGCATCCTGCTGCTCGCGTCAAGAGTTTCAGGGAATGTCACGATTGGAACCTGATTTGCAATAGCTTCAACCTTGCGTTCCCTGCCGGAACATTTAACCCAAACTAATCCGACTCTACCGGGTCGCCCTGCGACAACCAGGCACAGGCCGAATGAATAAAGAATCAAAACAAGACAAGCCCACTCAGAACCCAGATCCCGATGGGTCGGCGAACAAGAATACCAACTATCTGGTTCCTCTGTTGATTCTGGCAGGTCTTTTGATATTTCTGGTTTTCAACTTCCAGAATAACCAACGTTCGCGGATCTCTTATGGTTACTTTCAGAACCTGATCAAAGGTCATGACTTCAATGACAAGCCGATCCTGGGTGACGATGGCGAGCCAATCATGCCGCTGGTTGAGAACATCACCTTCACGCCCGAGGGTGCCACCGGAATCTTCACCGTCGTTCCTGCCCCGGAGCCAAGATACGAGGATGGCAAGCTCGTTCAACCGGATCCGGAAGACAAGCTGCTTAAGCAGTTCGTTGTGGCTCTCCCCAATAACGATACAACTCGCGACCGGCTTGATAAGGAACTTCGTGAGGCGGGTGTGAAAAGCATTTCTCACCCTCAGCCCAGTAATTTCATTGAGATGCTGGGAACGATTCTCATGTTCGCTTTGATTGGATCATTGCTGTACATGTTCCTGTTTTTGCGGCGATCGCAGAATCAGATGATGGGCGGGGGCGGTTTCCTGTCCAACTTCTCCCGCAGCCCGGCCAAGAAATATGAATCGGAAGAACAACCCGTAACATTCAAAGACGTCGCCGGTTTGGAAAACGTGAAAGCCGATCTCGGTGAGATCGTCGACTTTCTTCGCGATCCATCAAAGTTCCAACGGCTTGGCGGTCGGGTGCCCAAAGGTGCGTTGTTGATCGGTCCTCCGGGAACCGGAAAGACGTTGCTCGCCCGAGCCGTCGCCGGCGAAGCAGAGGTGCCTTACTTTTCGGTCAATGGTAGTGAGTTCATTCAGATGTTTGTTGGCGTGGGTGCCAGCCGAGTTCGCGATCTATTTGCAACGGCAAAGGCTCAAGCTCCCGCAATTATTTTCATCGACGAAATTGATGCCGTCGGTCGCCAGCGTGGTGCAGGCTTGGGCGGCGGTCACGACGAACGAGAGCAAACGCTCAACCAGATCCTTGGCGAGATGGACGGTTTCCAGGGCAGCGATTCTGTGATCATTCTTGCCGCGACCAACCGGCCCGATATTCTCGATCCCGCGTTGCTACGTCCTGGTCGTTTTGATCGTCATGTCACCGTTAGCCGCCCAACCAAGACAGGACGTCTGGCCATTTTCAAAGTCCACGTCCGCGAAGTTCCTCTCGCGGCAGATGTCAAACTGGACGTGATGGCTCAGGCAACCGCCGGAATGACCGGAGCCGACATCAAGAACCTGGTTAATGAAGCTGCTTTGTGGGCAGCTCGCAAAAACAAAACCAAGGTCGAAATGGAAGACTTCTACTACGCTCACGACAAAGTCTTGATGGGTGCGGCGCGCGAAGAAGTTCTTACCGCAAAAGAGAAAGAACGTACGGCCTACCACGAAGCGGGCCACACCATCGCAGCATGGTTTCTGGAAGGGGCCAGTCCGGTCCACAAGGTCACCGTGATTCCTCGCGGACAGGCATTGGGAGTCACTCAGATGGTTCCCGACGAAGATCGCATGAACATGTCCGAGAAAGAACTTCGAGACAATCTGGTGGTGCTGCTGGCAGGTCGAGCTGCCGAGCAGATCATTTACGACGAGCTGACCGTTGGCGCGGAAAACGATCTGGAACGAGCAACCTCGATGGCCCGTCGCATGGTAACGCACTGGGGAATGAGCGACCGGCTTGGCCCGGTCAGCTACAAGATGACTGACGATGATCCGTTCCTCGGTCGCGAAATGCACAAAAGCCGCCAGTTCAGCGAACACACGATGGAAGTGATTGACGAAGAAGTCCATCAGATCCTTGAAGCGGCAGCAAAGAATGCCATCGAACTGCTCGAGAAGCACAAAGACGACATGCAAGCGATCACTGACGGCCTGGTCGAACAGGAAGAACTTGATCGTCACCAGATTGCCGACCTGATTGGTCCATCGGTTCATGTCGAACGTGAAGCGGAACTTCCGGATCGAGTTGAAAAGAGCGATTCGGAAACGGACGAGCAATCAGACAGCTCAGATTCTCATGCGGAAGCCAACGGCGCCGATTCGGATTCAACCGAAGAATCAGCATCCGAGTCTGCCACGAAGTAGCGAAGTGGCCGGAACAAGCAAAACCTTGCTCCGCCGGAACTTCGGTCTCGGATTTGTTTCCGTCGAGAACGACAGACTGTTTTTGACAACTTTCTGGTTTGTAAAGTTACGGCAGTGTTTTCGAGACCTTGTTGCCGGCCTACGAAATATCCGGCCTACAAAGCACCTGAACAACCTTCGCCAACCAAGACCACCGGAACAAATTTGGACGCTCGGCTGAATTCACTCAACTGGATCACGCCCGATTTCCACTGGCCGGATTGATTGAGTTCCACGCAGGATGGTTCTTCGCGATCGGAAAATTCCTGCCATTGATCTCGGCTGAAAATACGAAACTCGCCGTCGACTCCCGGTGCAATTCGCTTGCCCAACGCTAAAGCCACATGCCCCATCGTCATGCGTGGATTCAGCTCGACCATCGGCTTGATTCGCAGTTGGTCTTCGCTATCTCGATACACCATCGCGTCGATGCCAAACGGTCCCTCGAAACCAACTTTTTGAAGATCTGAAACAAGTCGATCTTGAAGCCAACTGGCAACCGACTTCAAACGCTCACATCGACCGGCCAGCAAGAACTTTCGAACATCGGGATCACAGTTCCCAAACAGGTCTCCCAGCCGAGCACCCGCGTATCGCCGTCCCCGGGTCACGATTGGACGAGTCCAACCGAGGAAATCAACCTCGGCTTTATCTCGTTCCAACCGCCAAAGAAACGAAAGATCAAGGACTCGATCCAATTCAGGCTCAACGACACAGGGACCAGCTTCCAACGCAGATTCAATCCACTGCCGATCGCCTGTCGTCAGCGGTTGATTGCAATCGATTCGCCGTTGCCCTCGACCTGACGTACCAAGATCCTGTTTGATCAGCGCTGTCGCAAACCCCGCACGAGAAATTCCCCGCACTAGTTCAGTCACGTCTGCAATACAACTGGCGGCATGCCCAGCGGTCGCGACATCAGCAAACCAATCTGGATCACACGATTCGTTTGAACGTTCATCGTTTAGCCAATGCCTCAATCGATTGACCGACCATGATTTTCGATACAAATCAGGCTGCTGTTCATTGCACGAAGGTGGCGAATGCCGAGTCGTTTTGATCAGCGGTTCAATCAGTTGTTGACTTTTGGGTGTCCACGCCCACGGAGCAAAATCATGCAGGCGGCGGACAACCAACTCATCCATATCGTCGTACGATCGGAATTCCGGCAACGAAAATCCCGCATCGATCCAGTGCTTTCGCAACTGTTGAGACGGCATGTTGCGAACCAGCAGAATATCGTCCGGTTTGCAAAGTGGCAGCATGACCATTTCAAGGTCCCTGCCCAACTGTTCGAGCAAGGCCAACTCTCTTGAGGACTGGGATCCAGCGAGTTCCGATTCCGCGCCCGGATCGAACCAACGTAGCGTAGCGGCTTTCCCTCGCGACTGACGAAACACCTCGACCGAATCAATAAAATGCTCGTCCAATCCCGCCTGCAATCGGCCCTCACGGTTGAAGTCGATATTCGGACCACGAGCACGTTGGGGCGACATGGGAAAATCGAGCGACTGTTGATAAGCATCCCAATCACTCAAGTTTGGCTCTTTCCACTTACGGAACCAATCGAGCCCATGCTGCACGTGCCCGATCTCATCAAGGTAGATCTTTTGCAGAACCGCAGCGGTTTCGTCGTCGCCAATCCTTGCAAACACTTTCGCGAAGTGTTTGCTATAGTCCAAATTCGCCTGCTCGAATGTCAAACTCAAGCGCGACACGAAGTCCATCGGCGATTGCATCGGTTCGACAATTTTCCAGAACTGCCCACTCAACGCCCAACTTCCAAACTCGACACCGCATTCTTTCATGCGACGCAGGTACATCCGAGTGTGTTCTTGCTCCTCTTGCAGCGTAACCAGAACTCCTCGTCGGAATGCGATCGGAGCATCAGGAAACTTCAACAGGACCAAAGCCATCAACTCCGTTGCCAACAGCTCATGATTGGCCAGAAAATGAAGCAGCTGGCCGCGAGCCTTCTCATTCTCCAGTTGATGTTCGCCCGGCGGAGCCACCGCGGACGCGTCGTCCAACTGCATTTCCATGCCACGAGGCCGCCCCGGCGAGCGCACCGAAGTAAAACGATCTGAACGCTGCTTGCGGGAGTCATAGGTCAACCGGCCCGGTGACTGCAGCTTCTCTTCCAGCGTCGTCGCAAAGACAATCTGCTCGGCAAATTCAGTGATGTTCATTCACCCACGATACCACAAAAATCGCCCTCAAGAATACAAGCACGAAGCGCAAGCGAGTGAGTGAGTTAGTGAGTGCCCGAGTAATTTAAGCACGTGTCCTCAATCAACGCGTCTGCGAACCTGCGATCAACCGCTGCCGACCGCTGCTCAATCTTCCGGTCGGCTTCCATCACCGCACATCATCACGATCCGAGGCATGAACTCACCGATAGGCTCAACCAGCTCCGTCTGAGCCGCCATAACTTCGTGAATATCCTTGTAAGCCCCTGGAACTTCATCCAGACCACCCGCCAGCAAGCGCACGTTTCGCTCAGCAAGATGCGTCTCCCACTGCTTCCAGTGAAATTCCTTTTTTGCGGCTGTTCGCGACATGCGTCGACCGGCTCCGTGAGAAGCTGAGTTCAAACTTTCGGCATTCCCTTTCCCGCGAACGATAAACGCGCTGTCGGCCATCGTTCCGGGAATCACGCCCAGATCACCAACGCCCGCGGGAGTCGCTCCCTTGCGATGCACGTAAACATCTTTCCCGTCATGAGTCTCACGCCACGCGAAGTTGTGATGGTTTTCGACCGATGCCATTGCGTTTGCTCCAGCCAGACGAGTCACATTGTTGTGAATGATTTCATGATTGGCAGAAGCAAATCGGCCCATCAGATTCATCGCCAGCCAGTATTCCTGCCCCGCTTCGCTGTCCATATCTAACCAGCAAAGATGACGAAGCTGCTTGTCATCACGAATTCGCGACGGCGCACGCTGACGAGCGATGTCCGTGTAACGCTGACATACCCGCGCACCGGGGCCTCGACTGCCGCTGTGACTAAGCAGCGCGACGTACGTTCCCGATTCCAGACCAAGTTCATCCTGCGGCAGCGTCACAATTCCCCATTCGACAAAGTGGTTGCCGCTACCGCTGGTTCCAAGCTGCTGACGGGCTCGATCCTTCATCTCGCGAGTCACGGCCGTTACCGTCCAATCCTCTTCCAAAACCGGATGGTCGTGAGGACGCTTCCAT
>CAYXWX010000044.1:4174-33101 GCA_964468915.1 uncultured Pirellulaceae bacterium | reverse complement strand
CACTACGTTGATTTTCCAAACTCCTCGATTCAAACCTGCTGGGCCGAAAAGATGATCCCTTGTTTGGCTGACTTGACGTTTGATGTTTCGGGTTGGCAACACGACTGAACCCGCGTTTTCTTGCATCAAATAGCCCGGCTATTTCGTAGGCTGGCAAAAAGGTCTCGAAAACACTGCCGCAACTTTGCAAACCAGAAAGTTGTCAAAAACGGTCTGTCGTTCTGGTCGGAAGCAAATCCGAGACCGAAGTTCCCGCAGTGCAATGGTTTGCGCGTTACGGTCCACGTCCCAGATGAAGAATCCGGGATAGGCATGCCAACCCGAATTTTTATTGGTGACAAACCACAAGCCCGCAACTTTTGCGCAGATTACGGGGTTATACTTTCGGATTGGTAACTCGTTCAGCCGGAATCACACAATGTCTTGTCCAGATCATTTTCTCAGCCGGCGGAATGTGCTGACGGTGGGAGCAGTTGGGGGGCTAGGTCTTAGCTTGAGCGATTTTCTCCGCATGCAGTCTTTGCAGGCTCAGAATCCGCACGCAGATCAGCCTCAGGTTGTTGATGGAACGGCAAAATCGGTGATCTTCATTTTCTTGCCGGGTGGCATTGCTCAACAGGAATCATTTGATCCCAAGCCTCATGCGCCGATCGAGTATCGCGGGCCACTTGATAGCATTGCGACCCGACTGCCAGGGGTTCGTTTTTCTTCGTTGCTTCAGAAGACTGCCAAAGTCGCCGACAAGCTGACGATCATTCGTTCCATGACGCACGGCGAAGCGGCTCACGAGCGTGGTGTGCACAACATGTTCACCGGGTACCGTCCCAGCCCCGCGCTGCGATACCCCAGCATGGGAAGTGTGGTCTCGCATGAGTTTGGGCCACGCAATCATTTGCCGCCTTACGTGCTGGTTCCAAAAGTGCCCAACGAGTTTGCCGGATCCGGTTATCTGAGTTCGAGTCATGCAGGTTTCAGCCTGGGGTCTGATCCTGCCAAAGGTAACTATCGCGTTCGTGATCTGGCGTTGCCGAAGAATGTTGACATGCAAAGATTCGAAAAGCGTCGAAAGCTGCTGGACATCGTGAACGACCATTTTCGACAGCGAGAACAATCCGACGCCCTCGACGCGATGGATTCGTTTTATCAGAAAGCGTATTCGCTGGTCAGTTCAAAAGAGGCACGCGAGGCATTCGATATCAACAAGGAGCCTGGAAAGATCAGGAACCGTTATGGCCGGCACGAATTCGGCGCCAGAATGCTGATCGCGCGACGTCTGGTCGAATCTGGTGTGCGGTTTGTTTCGCTGACTTGTGGTGGCTGGGACCACCATGACAAGATCGAACAAGCGATGAACAAAAATGTACCTCGGTTTGATCAGGCCTTTGCCGCTTTGATTCAGGACCTGTCGGAACGTGGAATGCTTGATTCGACTCTGGTGTGTGTGACGTCCGAATTTGGTCGTTCTCCGAAGATTAATGCTCGTGCCGGTCGCGACCATTGGCCAAAAGTTTTCAGCAACTTGTTGGCTGGCGGCGGGATTCGGCAGGGGCAGGTATTCGGAAGCTCGAATGCAACTGCCAGCGAGCCAGCCGACAACCCATTGTCCGTGGAGGATTGGGCCACGACGATTTATCACTGTCTTGGTATCGATGCAGGGAAAGAGTTGATGGCTCCCGGCGGGCGCCCGATCGAGATCGTGAAAGGTGGCAACGTTCAATCTGATCTGCTCGTTTGATCAGCGCGTCCGCCAGCCTGTGGTTGGACTCTTTTTGTCGATGGTTTTTCTTCGCGTCTATCGGTTCCAATGATTGCAACACCGTTCACACGATATCGCATTGCTCTTATGTTGGCCGTCTGGCTTGGCAGTTTGGCGGCGATTGACCAGGTGCCTGCGTCTGCCCCAAGCTTGGTTCGAGTTTTGCCGCGTGGCGTTCAGCGTGGTGTTGAGCACAAACTTACGTTCAGGGGCGAACGGCTGGATGATGCGGAGGAAGTGTTCTTCTATGACGACGGTTTTCAGGTGTCCGATCTGACGGTGGTGGACTCCAAAACGGTTGAAGCAGTTGTCCAGGTGGATTCGGATTGTCGGCTTGGCGAACACATGGTTCAGCTTCGGACTCGATCGGGTATTTCAGACTACCGAATCATTCACGTCGAAGCTTACCCTGCTGTTAAAGAAGATGAATCAGCGAATAACATTCGTGAGCGTGCTCAGTTCCTGCAACCGGTCGCATATTCGGATGATTTTCCTGACGGTGTGGGGCTGGTTGTGGATGGAAAGATCACGAATGAAGATCATGACTGGTTTGCAATCGATGGTGTGAAAAGCCAGCGATTGTCGATTGAGATTGTTGGCATGCGACTGGGAGATTTTTGCGATACGGTTTTGGAACTGTATGGTCCTGACGGAAAATTACTGGGCAGCGTGGACGACACCCCTTTGACAAAGCAAGATCCGGTACTGTCGGTTCTTCTTCCCAAAGACGGACGATATCAAATTCACGTGACGGACTCAGCGGGACGTGGTCAGAAGGATGCATGGTATCGAATGCACGTCGGCAACTTTCCTCGACCCTCAATGGCGTCTCCACCGGTGGTGAGGGAACAAGCTAAATCGAAAGTCGAGTTCACCGGAGATTGTCTTGGGCCGATCGAGCAATCGCTGCGAGTCAGCCGCGCTGACCTGTATCGGGGAGGGATGCTGGTCAAAGATCGATTGGGAGTGACTCCGACTCCGGTTCCCTTGCAGGTGGTTGACCGTGACACTCAAATCATCGAAGAGCAGGAACCGAACAATCAATTCAGAAAACTTGAACAAAATTTCGTGCCGGTTCCCTGCAGTATTCACGGGGTGATTGCGGGCTCGAAGGATCTTGACGCATTCCGGTTAATTGCAAAAAAAGGGCAGCGAATTCACGTTGAAGCATTTGGGCACCGTATCGGATCGGCTACCGATCCGACGATTCGAGTTCGCCGCAACGATGGCAGAACGATTGTGACCGGTGTCGATTCGATTGGCACCGACAGTGAGGTGACGTTCACTGCTTCAGCAGACGGAACGTATTTCGTTGAAATAGAAAACGGAGGCGGTGTTTCTGAGTCGAATACGCCTTATCTGCTGTCCATTACCGATGCGAAGCCATCGTTTTCGTTTTCGATTGCAGAGTTTCAAAGATACTCTCAGCAGAGGACTCAGGTCGCGGTTCCAACAGGTAATCGTTTTGCCATGTTGGTCAATGCTCAGCGGAACGGATTCGACGGCGCGTTCCGACTGAATGGCGATCAGTTACCCAAATCGATTCGGATGTTGGCAAGACCGATGCCTGCCGGGGCGAACGCGATGCCAGTTGTGTTTGAAGCTGATCGAAACGTTGAAGATTCCGGCACGGATTCGCTGTTCGGAAAGTTAATCGATTTTACAGCGGAGTCGATTCCAGAAACGGACGGTCAGTCAAAGGATTCGGTCGTTGGCCAGTTTCAGAGCCGTGCACAATTGATGCGAGTCGCCCCCAATAATATGTGCATGAAATTCGGAGTGGTGAACAAGCTTGCCGTTGCACAACTTGCCCCAGTTCCGTTCAAGGTCGATCTGGTGCCGCCAAGTGTGCCCATCGCACAGAGTGGACGGATGAAACTGCGGGTCAACATTCAGCGTGACGAGGGTTTCAAGCAACCGATCACATTACGACTTCCCTTTCGACCACCCGGAATTGGTGCCAATCCGACACTGAGGGTCAAATCGGATCAGGATCATATTGATTACTTGATCAATGCGAATGCAAAAGCGGCTCTTGGAGACTGGCCCATTTGTCTGACGGCGGTTGCGCCCAATGATTCTGGCTCCATGATTTCGACCGGCTTGCAAAGCTTGAAGATTGTGCCCCCATTTGTTGCGATTGAAAGTGATATGGTTTCTGCACAAGTTGATTCCGAGATCGTTGTCGCGTGTCGAGTGGATTTATTAAACGAGTTTGACGGCTCGGCCGAGGTCCTGTTGGCTGCGTTGCCTGCGGGGGTGTCTGCCGAAACGCAGACAATCACCAGCAAGGATGAGTCGATTTCATTTCCTGTCAGCGTGGCGGAAAACTGTAAGACCGGGAAAAATCACTCGGTAAGAATTCAGGTCACGGTGTTTCAGGATAACCATCCGATCGTTTTCGACGCCGGACGGCTGTTAATGCGTTTCTCGCCCCGCGCGAAAAAAGTGAAGCAAGTGGACCAATCGGTGACGGTGAGTAACGCTTCGTCGGAGGACCGGCAATGAATCGATTTTATTCGTGCTTTGGCAGCACGCGACTTGATCCGTTGTGGGTGACGCTCTGCGTCTGGCTGATTGCTTCGGCAGTTGCTGCCGAGGAATCGGTGCACGTTTCTGATCAGCCTTCGGTCAGTTTTGTAAACGAGGTCGTTCCGATCTTGTCACGTTTTGGATGCAATGCCGGCAGTTGTCACGGATCTGCGACAGGAAAGGATGGTTTTGCGCTGTCTCTGTTCGGTTACGATCCTGCCGGTGACTATCGAGCGTTGATTCGAGAGCTGCCCGGCCGTCGGGTGAACCTCGCGATGCCCGCGGAGAGCCTGTTACTGGAAAAGGCAACTGGTTCGGTGCCTCATACGGGTGGCAAGCTGTTTGAAAAAACATCCGAGCCTTACAAACGCTTGCTGCGTTGGATCAGGGAGTCACCAGATTTTGATGGTGAAACGGCGGCAAAGGTCGCTTCGGTCTCTATGACGCCTCCGGAAGTCGTGCTGGAGAGGCATCAGGCGATGCGTCAGATTCAGATAACCGCAGAATACGACGACGACACCACACGAGACGTCACCAGTCTGGCAACATTCACAAGCAATGATCCCGGCGTGGTTGGAGTTTCTGAAACGGGCCAGTTGGTGGCTGCCGGTCCTGGTGAGACGATTGTGTTGGCTCGATTCGGGGCGCATACGGTTGCCTGCCGTGTAATCGTTCATCGAGAAGGGGAAACGTTCGTCTGGCTGGGTGAACAGGCTGAAACAAATTACATCGATGAAGCAATCCAAGCCAAACTACGAAAGTTGCGTGTCGCGCCAGCTGCCGTTTGTTCTGACGCTGAGTTTATCCGACGTATTTCGATTGATCTTTCTGGCAGGCTTCCATCTCGCGAGCAGTTGGCATCGTTCGTCGCGATTGATGATCCTGATAAGCGGGCAAAGTTGATCGATCGCATGCTTGATACGGAAGATTTCGAGCGACTGTGGACCATGAAATGGCTCGAGTTGTTCAAAACGCGAACGACCAATCGAGTGTTTGATAAATCCATCTGGAAATTTTCTCGATGGCTGCGTGAGCAGATTCATGACGGTGTGCCGATCCGGCAATGGCTTACGACGATGATCACCGCCACGGGCAGCGAGTTCGAAAATCCACCGGTCGTATTCTTACACGAACTTCCGAATCACAAGCAAGTGGCCGAAGACGTCGCTCAAGTGTTTCTCGGGATGCGGATTCAATGTGCTCAATGCCATAACCACCCGTTTGATCGGTGGACGATGGACGACTACTACGGTTTTGTTGCATTCTTTGACCACGCGCGGCGGAAGCGCGGCAATGACCCTCGCGAACGGATCGTCTTCAATGTAAACGGGCGAACAATTCATCCAGTGACAAAAGAACGCGTTTCACCTCGGTTCCTGGGAGGCGTCGAACCCGATTTGCGCGAGATTGATCAACGCCAGGCATTGGCTGATTGGATTACGTCTGACGACAACCCGTATTTCGCCAAAAATCTTGCCAATCGGATCTGGGCGCAGTTCTTTGGGTTCGGAATTGTCAACGAAGTCGATGACGTGCGCGTCAGTAATCCGCCAATCAATCGCAGGTTGCTGGAGCAGCTTGCCGAACGTTTGAAAGAGACGGATTTTGATTTCAAGGCGCTGGCTCGAGATATCTGTAACTCGCAAGCCTATCAACGTAGCACCGTTGGGGCAGGCGATACTGAGGTAGCGGAACGAAATTTTGCAAAAGCGCGAGTTCGCCGCGTGCGGGCTGAAGTGTTGCTGGACATGATCTCGCAAGTGACCGAAACCCGTGATGATTTTGACGGACTGCCTGAGGGAGCAAGTGCAACCGAGATTCCAGACGGCAAAACGACGAATCATTTTTTGTCGACCTTTGGGCAGTCTTCTCGGAAAACCGTTTGTGCCTGTGAAGTCAACACTCAGCCAAACCTTTCGCAGGCATTGCACTTGATCAACGGAGATACCATCCAGAAAAAGATCGTCAAAGGCAGAGTGATTGATCGACTGATGAAATCAAAGGTGTCAAATCGTGACATCGTTGACGAGTTGTATCTACGTTGTTTGTCTCGTTCTCCAACCGATTTGGAACGGGACGCTTTGGTCGATCAAATTCGCTCGTCTGACAATCGAAAGCAAGCGTTGCAAGACATTTTCTGGGCGCTGTTGAACTCACGCGAGTTCCTGTTCAATCACTGAACGGGCCGAACAAACGTTTCGGGTGGACTTATACTCATTTGCTGCTTCTGGTTAATCGATAAATGGTTCGATCGTTCTACATTTTGTTTTGGTCGTTGCTTGTTTGTGGATTGCCCGGGCAGGTAACCGCGATGGATGACCAACCTCGGTCTGAGGCAGTCAATTTCGTTGACCACGTAAAAGGCGTCTTTCGTGCTCATTGTGTGTCGTGCCACAATCCAAACAAAACGAACGGAGACCTCGACCTGACCAACTACAGCGCGTTGATGCAGGGGAGCAGTAGCGGGGATGTTATTGAGCCAGGATCCGTCGACGATAGCTATCTGTTTCAATTGATTACTCACGCAGAATCTCCTGAGATGCCGCCCGGCGGACAGAAGATTCCAGAGACCGATATTGAGGTTGTTCGAAAGTGGATCGCGGACGGAGCGATCCATCGATCTGGCTCCAAACAAACTCGTACGCGAAAACGTGTGTCGCTGGAAATGACTTCAGCGGTGGGTGTCAGGCCGGAGAACGTCCTGATGCCGAGGAACCTGCCGGTCAAGTCAACATCTGAAACGACTCGCGACCCGATCACGAAGTCCTTGGCGAGTCGGCCGTGGTCACCGGTCATTGCTTTCGCGGCGGCAAAGCAGATTGTCCTTTATCACGCGAATCCTGATTCGAAGAACCGGCTGCTGGGAATACTGCCGTGGGAGAGTGGGTCGCCCGAGACATTGAGATTTAGTCGAGACGGGAGCCGATTGATTGCCGCAGGTGGTAAAGCGGCAGTATCGGGAAGCTTCGCGATTTGGAATGTCGTGACAGGCAAGAAAGAACTTGAACTGGGAGATGAACTTGATTCTGCCCAAGCGGTTGATTTGTCTGCTGATGGAAATCAGGTTGCAACCGGGGGTCCCGAACGAGTCGTGCGACTGTATTTTCTGGACAGTGATGAAGCGGATCTCGCACCTGTTCAACTTCGCGAACATACCGATTGGGTGACGGCTGTCGAGTTCAGCCCGGATGGAAAGTACCTTGTTTCGGCAGATCGAAGTGGAGGGTTGATTCTGCGAATTGCTGCGTCTGGAGAGTCTTTATTTCGTCTGCCAAGTCACAAAGCGGCAGTCACTTCCGTTTCGTGGCGAGGTGACAGCAAGGTCTTTGCTTCAGCAAGCGAGTCAGGAAAAATTTCAATTTGGAACCTTGCGGGGGCTTCGAAAGGAAAAACGGTTAAGACGTTCGAGGCTCATCCCGGCGGATGCACTGCGATTGTGTTTGCGGGAAATGGGGAACTTGTTTCTGGCGGCAGAGACAAAAAGGTTGCCTTGTGGAACGTGAAGGGCAAACAGCTTCGTGCTTTTAAAGGGTTGGACGAAATCGTCACTGCTGTTTGTGTTAACGATGAAGCGGGTTACGTTTTTGCTGGCTCGTTAGACGGCCGGTTGAAATCGTGGCGACTGAACAATGGAAAATCCTTCGGAAGCCTCGCAACGAATCCGAATTCAATGGCCGTGTCAGCCGCCGAATGATCGAGCAGAGTTCGTTGGATGGCGTCAGCTTTGTGGATTGCCGCAAATCCGTCCCGACTGATTTACCGCGACTCTGCCCGTGGATTCGTTGATCGATGCAGGGCAGTCAATCAGTGAATCACGCGAACGATCGATCACAAATAATGATTCAGATTCTGCCAGAAATGGCCAATTAACGGGTGCTTAAAGCTGGTGTTTGAGGTCGTGTAAGGTTAGTCTAATTGCTCGTAATGTGGGGCAAGTAGGGAAGAACTCCCGAATCGGTCTTTGTTGCCCTTGGACGTTTTGTGTGGCTCGGAGTTTCGCGAGCGTATCCACAGATTTTATTGGGAAGTAAACAGCATGAAAAATTTTTTAACTTTGATGATTGCCGGCTTGGCAGCGACTCCCGTACTCGCGCAGCCGACAGTAGACGGAACACTTGATGGAAGCTACGGCAGCGCATTGTCAGTGCAATCGGTTCAGACTCAATTTGGCGACGCGTCAGATCCTGCGGGTCTTGGCGGTGGCGGTGAATTGAACGCCGGGTATGCCACGATCAGCGGGGATCGGCTGTACGTGTTATTAACTGGGAACATTGAGCCAAACTTTAACAAGTTGAGTGTCTTCCTCGATTCGCAACCGGGGGGAGAGAATGTTCTGGATGGCTCTCTGGCGTATGACTTTGGTGACGTTTCGCAAAATTTTGGTGGTTTGACTTTCGACAGCGGTTTTGAGGCAGACTATCACTTGTTTGGTCGCTGGGGCGGGGGAGCGTTTGAGCTGGATATTGTCGATCGTGCAGGAAGCTCAGCAGGCGCAGAGTTAGGAAATTCGGGTGCTGCAACAGTTGGAACTGGAACGGGCATTCAAAGTGGATCAATTCTTGCTGGTGGAACCGCAACCACAGGTGCGGACGCCGGTGGTTTCCTGACGGAGGATGTCCTGTTCGGATTCAATAACACAAACACGGCTGGCGTTGTCGGTGGCACTGGTGCGGCAGATGCGACGAACGCTGCTGCAGTCACAACTGGGCTTGAGTTCTCAATCGCTCTGGCGGATATCGGAAATCCGGCAGTTGGTGACGAGATCAGGATTCACGCTGCTTACGGCAACGGCGATAACAATTTCCATTCGAACCAGACGCTTGGTGGGCTTCCCGCAGACACCGGTAATCTGGGCGGAGACGGGTCCGGAAACTTTACTGGTAACCTGGGCGGAATTGATTTCAATAATTTCGCTGGCGACCAGTTTTTCTCCATCACCGTTACAGCGATTCCTGAGCCATCAGGGTTATCGCTGCTTGGTATTGCCTCGATCGCCTTGCTTGGCAAAAGGCGCAAGTCTTAAACCGGATGTTTCATCTGGGATGTAGGCCTTAACACGCAAACCATTGTTCTGCCGGAACTTCGGCCTCGGATTTGTGGTCGCCAAGAGCGACGGTGTTTTCGAAAACTTTTCGGTTTGCAACGTTACGGTTTGCGACGTTACGGCAGTGTTTTCGAGACCTTGTTGCCGGCCCGCGAGCTATTCGCTGTAGCCGGCAAAGCGAAAAATCTGACAGAAAAAATCGGGTGGCCAATGTTGGTAACCCGATTTTTTTGCATGCGTCAGCGGGCCGAGGCCCCAAAAACGTCAGCAATCACGTCGCTGAGCTTTTGCCATTTTTCAGCAACTAATTCCTTGTTCGATTCATTGAATGCGTCGACGTTGGGTTGTTCGAACACGTAATGAAAACAAGCTGTCGTCGTGCCCGAATCTTTAAAGGCATCAAGCATTCGAGTGGTATGCTTCTTGTGATCGTCAACGAAGACGATCGCTTCGAACGTGTCCTGTGATCGAGCCAACAAGGTTCGAAGCATGTACCCTTTGTGCTGACCGGCTGTCATCATGATTCCGTTTTCGTAGGAAATCGGACGTGGATCTCGCAGCGATTCAAGCTCGGCGGCAGAAAGACCGTTCACGTTGGGACGGGACTTGTCGTACGGAAGAAACTTTCCGCGCGTGGGCTCGATGATGGGCACCGCGGAGTTGGAAAAATCGTATCCGTTGCGTTTCAGTTCACGTTCGGTTGCGTCACGATATTCCGGACCTCGGGACGTAAGGACCACAACCGGACAGCCGAGTTCTTGAACGCTGGAAATCATCGCGGGAATTTCGGGCTCAGGCGGATGCATGTTGCTCATGGCAAACAAAAGCCCTTGGACATGCAGTAATTCTTCAAGGTCTTTCGCCACTCGCAGCGGTGAATCGATATCTTTGAAAATGAAATTGTATTGCCAGTTGTACCACTGATCACTGCCCAATTCCTGATCCATCGCCAGTGTGGTGTTGTCGATATCCACCACCAGCAGAACCTTTTCAGGTTGATGTTCGTCGACCTCTTGCCCGACGCGTTTGATCACGTCCGCGAACGAAGCGGTTTCAATCTCGCAGGATTCCAGAGCAGCATTCTCAGGTTTCTGCGCCGGCAGGGTTGCATCGCTCGAAAGCAGTTCCGTTTTCAGTTCAGTCGGCTGGGTTGTCTTTTGATCGGTTGCGAAACTGAGCGTATGCGAAACTGCGAACAAAGCGATCAGAGCAAATAAAAGTCGAAATGTTGAAAATCGGAAATTCATTCGAGATTCTCTTTGTAGATAGAACCGGGGGAGGGGGGAAGTCGTCGTCTGGTTTGCAGCAGTCAAGCTACCAAAGAGTCTGCTGCTTGCCGCTTTTGGAAGTCGGAGCAGGTGAAGTCGGAGCAGGTTTTTCGGGTGTCATTTTTACGATATCAGGTATTTCTTGATCGTCCAACTGAACGACTTGATCGATTCTGGTAAAGACGATCGTGCATGTTATCTTTGCTGGGGGAAGTTTGAAAATCAGACCAATGGCTTCTGCGTAGGCTTGCATCTGCGGCCGATAACTTGCGGCTTTCTGTACCGCCTGAGCCGATGTGATTTCGTTTGACTTGAAGTCGATGATCTCCGCCTGGACAACCTGGCCGGCGTCGGAGGCGATGATCAGCCGGTCGATCGTGCCAGCAAGTTGACCGGATTCGGTTGCGACCGCAAATGGGTGCTCGTTCATGACATGCAAGTGTTTACCGTTGAACCTTTCGTCCTGCCGGGTGTGGCTGAGCAGTTTTCGAATGTTGTCCTGTTCGATGGCTTGCCGAAACGAGTCCACGGCAAGTTTCACAAGATCTGGATCTGGATTCAATCTTCGCAGATGGCTGAACAGAAGTTCGTCATCTGGTACTTCGGATACATCCAGCCACTCAACTTTCTCAAAACACGCGTGAATGAGTGAACCCGAAACGGTTGCTCGATGATTGCGATCAACTTGCAGAACGTCGCCAAACGTTGTTGCGTCAGTTGCGTGATCCGTCGATGGGTGAAGCGTTGAAATTCCTCGTCTGGATCGGATCTCTCTGGTGATTGACGGTTTGTTCAGTGAGGCTGTTGCCGGTAGATAAAATCCGGAGTAGCTCGATTGCGCTTTCGATTCATTTCGTTGATGGTCGCTATCGGCTGACAAATACCAATCCGGGTTCCCCGCCTGATGGACAAGCAATGTATCGTCAAAATCCTGATCTGCGTCTGACGTTGTCGCGAGGACCACCGAGGAAGGCGTCGCAGAAGTCGCTTTGGTGTCCGGGCTGAGGATCACGTGCGTTGCGTGAATCGCTCGCGTGAGTGCCACATACAGCAAGCACATAGATTCACGAACAACCCCCGCCTCCCGCTGGGCGAAACACGTTTGGACTGATTCCGGAAGAATCCCCTGCGTTTCCTTGCTGACGTGCCGCGTGACCATATCGATCGGGGCAGTGGGGTTGGAGCGGCCTGTGACGACTTTGGGTGTTTGACCTGCCAACGGAGCGGACCGACCGGCGGCCATTGGAACAACCACGGCATCGAACTCGAGTCCCTTGGAAGCGTGAATCGTCATGACGCGAATCCGTGCCGACGATGGTTCAACCGCTTTGTATTCATCTCGAATGAAGCGGACAAAACGCCCCGGCCGCAACTCCCAATCGACGCCGTTTGATTCGGTCGAGTATGCAATCTGCACCAGTTGCTGCAATCGGTTCGCTTCCCGTGCGGTGCATTCGGACGCGAGCATGCGGGAAAGCGACTCGAGGTAGGCACCGTAGCCATGGGCCACCAGCTCGTGACGAATTCGCTTCGACGCCGCAATTGCCTGCTTCTGGCAGGTCGATCGGTTGGTGCCATCCTGAGGCTCAATCCCAAAGTGCTGTCCCAACGGTGAATGGGAAATCCGAAAACGCGAAACACTGTCGCCAGGTGAATCTGCAAGTTTCAGCACGCACAACACAATTTCGACTGCCGCGGAATCGGTCAGTGGGTTCCCACCCTCCTCGCTGGCGGAAATGCCAAGTTGTCGAAGACGGAAAACAATTTCGGCAATTTCTTTGCGTGTGCGAACGAGAACACCGATCGAATTGGATTGCGGAAGTTGTCGATTCAGTTCCGTGACCCTGGCAATGGTGGACGCGTAAAGACTCTCTTTCGTATCGGTCTTGCCTTTCTCATTGTCGATCTCTTCGGCAAACTCAACCGTCACGCAGCCGTCCAGATCGGTGCGAGCGGTTTCATGTTCGTTGAACCATGCCTTCCATGCGTGTACGGACCTTGCAATGTTTTGATACTTTTTCGGGTCAGGTTGATAGCGATCAAGATTCTGAAAAACTCGATTGACAAATTCGATAACGTGCGGACTACTTCGCCAGCTTTTGGTGCGAGGCACCGTATCGGCCAGATTGGAGAGTTCATTTTCGACGCGATCAAAAATCTCCGCTTCGCCGCCACGCCAGCCAAAAATTGCCTGCTTCCCATCGCCGACGCAGAAAAACGAATGTGATGCATCATCCGAGTGAGTACCGGTCACTCGATCGGCAAATGGAGCGATGACGTTCCACTGTCCGGGAGACGTGTCCTGAAACTCGTCCAGCATCAGATGACGCACTTGGCTATCGAGCCGAAATGTCAGTCCGTCGACGTTGATCGAGTCGATGTAGGCAGACAAACGATGGGTGACGTCGTTGAAACGAAGCTGTCCATTCCTGCTTTTGAGACGCTCAAATTCCTCTCCAAAGCGGGCCAGTAAATCTCGCGTTGCGACATTCTGGCTGATCAGCTGATTCGTCAGGATCGCGCCGCAATGATCGATCAGCGTCCGAGCAATCGACTGGACCTCGGGTGGGATCTCTTTGGTGTAATATTTCGCCTCGTTCTGGACCACTTTTTTGATCAAGCCGTGGTTGATGATCTTCGACCAGTCTTCCTGGTAAATCTGATCGATCAGCTTGTGCCAAAACTCATCCCATTTTTTGTGCTTCGGCAGCGCGGTGTCGAGCATTTTCTCAACGAGTTCAGTCAAAGCAGCGGCATCCAGCTGCCCCTTTCGACGCGGGATCTTCTCCCAGGCCGTCGGACTTGCATCGGTAAATACTTCGTAAAGGTTTTTCACGACGTCGCGAAGTTCCGTTGCAATTCGACGTTTAACTTCACCGTGAGACATCAGATGAAACAGGCTGACGACATGTTCGTCGTGCAGAATGCGCTCGATCGCTTGGTCCTGAAGACGTTCAATGACCTGGTTTTCCACGATCTCCCACGTCGCAGGCAGACCAAGTTCCAGGCTGAACGCCTTGGCAAAACGATTGAAGAATCCGTCCAGCGTGCTGACCTCCAGCCGATGCAGATTTTTCAGTAGCTCGTGCAGGATATCGGCGGCACGTTTTCTGGTGAGCTTCCAATTAAGCTCCTCGGACAACGCTTCGGCTCCTGCATCGCTTAATGCAGCGGCGGACAAGCGAAGCATGATGCGGTCCAGAATCTCGCCCGCTCCCTTGCGAGAAAAAGTGGTTGCCAGAATGGAGCTACATTCCACACCAGATGCCAGCAGCCGCAGGTAACGATTGGATAGTTCGAACGTTTTGCCGGTTCCCGCGGAGGCCCGAATAACCTCGTTGGGGAATTCGCCTTGAAACTCCAGCGTGGCGTTGTCGACGGGACTCATGATGCCACCTCGCCGGTAATATCAAAACTTTCAGAGATAAAATCCTCGCAGATCGATGCGTAATCGTCCGAGTAAGCGGGGGGTGGATAAACGGGTGGCCAGAATGTTCCCGAGCGAAGCCCGCGGACGATTTCGCGAAACTTTTCGTCGGCCGAGGCTTGCATGTCCAGCAATTTTTCCGCGGGACAAAACCGGATCTCGCTGGCGTTTTCATGCAGCAGGACAAAACCAACGATCAAGTCGTCCAGATTCGCGTTGGCAACCGCAGCGACTTCCTTGACAAGATAGCGGTACAGCGGCAGCTGCAGATCTTTCCATTCTTTTTTGATTTCGGCGAAATGTTTGGAGTCCGGGGTCGGGCCTTTTGCGGTTGTCTTGTAATCCCAGACTGCGACCTGACCTGTTTGTTCGTGCTGGTCGACACGATCGATTTTTCCGCGGATGGTAAACGGGCTTCCGTCGACATCCAGCTGATGCTCCAGCAGCTCTTCGGTGCTGACGATCCGCCAGCCGTCCTTACGATGTTCCGCTTGTCTGGGGGCAAAAGCTAACAGACGCTGTCGTAACTGTTCCACTTGAATCTGGACTGATGGAACCTGGCTGCCTTGATTCAACAGCTCCGCCTGTCGATCGAGTTCACTCGAAAGGAACTGACCGATCTCATGTTCGTCATGAGAGTCATGAATCGGGTCGTTGGCAAACGCTTCCAAAGTGTTGTGACACAAGTCACCAAACGCGCCACCATCCAGTTCGGTCAAGTCGTCCGATGCCGTTTCAAGGCGAAGAACTTTCTTCAAGTAAAACCGGTAGGGGCAGCTGATGTATTCACGAAAGCTGGTGACGGTAAGATTATCGGGAATTGAATCGACGGCAGGTTTTGGAATTGAAAAACGTTGCTGGGGTGCAAGAGTTTGCCCGGAGGTCAGCCAATGATCGACGCGAGTTTCGTCTTCATGTTGGAAAAACGCTCTGGCACGTCGCGCTGAAACATCGGGCTTGTCGGCGAACAATAAACGACTGGGTCGAAGAGGGTTACCCTCGCTGTCACGTCGCCCGGCAATGATCAGCAGGTGTTTCCGGACTTGCGAGATCGTGGTTAACGCATAGGCGTCGCGAGCGTAACGACGATTGTTGTCTTGAACCTGAAGACGCTCGCAAAGCGCGTTGGGAAGAAATTGGTGACCGACTTCGGACGTCGGAACGATCCCTTCGTTGAAACTTGTGACGATCATGACCAACGCATCATCGAGGGACAAATCCAGCCAGCCTGCCAGTTCGATCCCATCTGGTACGGGATCCGGGACGATGCGTTCTCGGCCCGCTGCATCCATGACCCAGTTCAGCGCTTCGGCAGCCGATGTATTCAGGCTGAACGAATCCGGGACATCCTGTTGGCCATTCAGCAATGACAAAATTGATTCGCATGACGCCAGCGAGTTCACGCGACCATCGGAACCGGCCTGTTCGCTGGTGATCGGCACGTTACGGTACACTTCGATGAGAACAGAACTCCAGATCGGCCCCCAATCGGCGATGGACCGCGAGGGTCCCGTGAGTGGCTTCAACAGTTCGGCGATTGAAGCATGAACCTGGTTCAACAACTCTGCCAGCTCAGCCTGTCGTTTGGCTCGCGCGGGAGAATTGGGATCTTTGGTATCGACTTGTTTGGCCATCTGATCAGGGACGCCGAAGGGAAACGTCTGTTCCAACCGAATCGTGCGAGGCAGCAGTTGGTTCTGGAATTCGTCAAGATGCTCCAGCCAGGCGTCGGATTCTATCTGTGTGGAAATCCAGTTGAACAGATCAGGGTGCCTGACCAGCGACGCAAACGAATCGTAGCGTTGGTCTGTGAGATAACGATTCACAGCGTACAGCAGCATCGCAGGCGCCGTTTTGCTGATGGGACTGCCGGCGAGGTGCCGCGAACTCAAATCGATTGATCTCAAGTTTCGCTCGATCAGCGGCGCGAGTGATTCATCGGGGACGCCAATCGTGATCTCGTCTGCGGCGACTGTCGTGGGCTGGTCCTCGTTCGAACCCAGTTTGGATAGATGCCACGCAACCGCGAAGGCCTGGTCATTTGGTCGGTCCGCGATCAGAATCTGAGAGTCGTCCAACGGAATTGGTTTGTTGAGCCAGCGATCTGAAATAATACTGCCGAAGTCGTTGAAGTCATCGGTCATCGATTCCTCGGCAGCGATCAGCGCGGTGACTTTCGCGCGATCGTTTTCTGCTGATGTTGCTGCGGCGACAGCCACCTGACGAAGCATTTCGGAAGTTGATCGATTCAGATCAGCACACCCAACAAGAATAATCTCACGGTCGGTCGAGCAGCGGATTTCGTCAGCTTTCAGCAACCCGGCTGCCGCGTAGTTTCTTGCGCCGAATTTGTCCCACAGATTCTCCTCAGCCAACAGCTTGTAATACCGTTGCTGGATACCGGTCAGAGCTTCCCAGCGACCGACTTCATTCGCAAGGAAGCTCTTGTCCTCAGCCACGTAACGACGAACACTGTTGAAGCTCCAGATATCATTGGCAAGACGAACGTGAAGTCCGGAGATAACACTGGCCAAAGATTGAAAATCAGATTGCTCGTCGGCTTCCTGCTCACCCAGCAACGGTTGAAGTTCACTGGCCGGAGTCTGTTGGATCGCTCGAACCCACGCGATGTGCTGAGTTAACTCTGACGCCAGCGGACGTTCGGCGATGTAAAGATGTTCGGGCAACGCTCCAATCGTCATCAATCGAGGGGGGCGAAAAATCAATGACTGTTCTTCCGCCACGCGAATCAGCAACTGTAGAATCCGATGCCTCGAACGCGTCGTTGGAAGCACGACGAGCGTGTTGGACAGATCGAACGTTGAACCGAGCGGCGTTTCTCGATGAAAGTTTTTGGCCAGCCACCTCGCTGCAGAAGCCAGCGGCGGTTCCGTCAGCCCGAGGAAGATTCTCTGCAAGTTCATTGCGTTTGCGGGATCACCGATATTGTTCAACGTCGCTCCTTCCAGGATTTTCGCCTGCCGCTGGATAATCTCTGTCCTTCGACAGCGGCATCTGGGCGACGTGCATTATAGAAGATGCGCGGGACCAACGCACGGGATTCGCGTTTCAGTGGCGTCGGTATGACTCGCAGATGAGCCGCTCCCTCTGCCTTGAGAAGCTGAATGCGATTACAATTTGGCTGCCACGCGGTTCAAGACGCGGCGATACAACGACTAATGTCCGGAGAGAGTTGAATGAGTGACCGAATTGTGATGCGAACTGGCGAGAGTCTTGTGGCTGGAGGGCCCCCGTTTACCGCAGCCGAACCGGAAGTCGTCATTGGTGAACTGGACGGGCCGGTCGGCACCGCGATTGCAACGCTCACCGGTGATCAGGCTGCGGGGCACAGCAAGGTTTTCGCAATTCTGAATACCGACATTCAAGTTCGTCCCGTGACGTTGATGGTCAGCAAGGTGACGGTCAAAAGCAGTCGCTACACAAACATCTTGATGGGCACTGTTCAGGCGGCGATTGCCAACGGAGTGCTGGACGCGGTGCGGGCTGGGCATATCCCCAAAGAAAAAGCTAACGAGTTGGGAATCATTTGCAGTGTGTGGCTGAATCCGGGCGTTTCCACCGACGACAATCTTGATCACAAGGCATTGTTTGAAATTCATCGCAAGGCAATGTTCCAGGCCATCGAAAAAGCGATGAAGAACGAGCCATCGATCGATTGGCTGCTCGAAAATCAAGAGAAAATCACTCACAAGTATTACGAACGCGGCCTCAAGGGCGAAATCTAAGTTAATTCAACCACGAAAAACCCAGCGCGGCAGTGCCGCAATCGAAAACTCAGTGAGAAATAAGTTTGAAACGCGGAGTTTCGCGGAGGTACGCAGAGACAACTCGTGGAGCATGACTCTGCGATCCTCCGCGCCTCCGCGTTAAAATCCAATAGCAGACATGCCAGGTTATCTGTCAGCTGGACCAAAAATGTTTGCAAGAAACAAAGATGTGCGACGTTAGTAGCACGAAGCAACACAAATTCTGACGATTGTGGTTTTTTGTGGCTCTAACCCGGAAATTTCGTCATGGATGTAGGCAGTAACACGCAAACCCCTGCCATTTCGGAGTTTCGGTCTCGGTCTTGATTACGTTCAAATCGACAGACTGATTCTGATAACTTTTCAGGTTTGCAAAGTTACGGCAGTGTTTTCGAGACCTTGTTGCCGGCCTGCGAAATACTTGGACTAAAGTTCTCACCGGATCATCACCTTCATGTCCGAACCTGAAGAACCAAACGACGTGGCCGCTGACCCGCTACGGAGCGTCCACACTAACACGTTTCCGGAGATCTTGAATCAGCTGGGAGCGTCGGTGCTGGTGACGACTTACCAGGCGGGTAAGCTGGTCGTGCTTCGCGAGGACGGCGGTGTGCTGAACACCCACTTCCGGAATCTCAACAAGCCAATGGGGTTGGCTCGTGATGGTGGTCGACTGGCCGTCGGTTGCGGCATCGATATCTGGGAGTTTCATAACGTCCCGGCGGTTTGCAAGAAGCTGGATGAGTCGGAAGATTACCCGACCACGTCAGCGAGGCATGATGCGTGCTTTCTGCCGCGACGCAGTCATTGCACAGGCGATATTCACATCCATGAAATGGCATTCGTGGATGCTTCACCGCATGCCGAACTGGTTTTTGTGAACACGGCATTCAGTTGTCTGGCCAAACGAAGTGAACAGAACAGTTTTGAACCGTTGTGGCGTCCCAAATGGATCAAACAGATTGCTCCGGGTGACAGCTGTCACTTGAACGGACTCGCTGCTCGCGATGGCAAGGCAAAATATGTCACGGCGTTGGGCACGACTAACGAGCCCGGCGGTTGGCGTGAGAACAAACGCGATGGCGGATTGGTGGTGGATGTCGACTCGCATGAGATCATTGTGCAAGGTCTTTCGATGCCGCATTCACCTCGGTGGTACAACGGCAAACTATGGTTGTTGGAAAGTGGCGAAGGAACCATCGGCACAGTCGACTTGGCGACGGGCAAGTACGAATCGATCGCCCAGTTCCCCGGCTTCACGCGAGGGCTCAGCTTTCTGGGGCCGCTGGCATTTGTCGGGCTGTCTCAAGTACGCGAGTCTGCGGTTTTCAGCGGCATCCCATTAGTCGAACGACTCAAGGAAGCAGAAGAACGCACGTGCGGCGTCTGGGTGTTAAATATCGAAACAGGTGAGACGTTAGGCTTCTGCCGATTCGAGGAAGGCGTACAGGAAATCTTTGCGGTGGAAGTCCTGCCCGGCGTTCGCTTCCCTGACCTGATCAATCATGACGCCAAACTTGTCGGGCAGTCTTATGTTCTGGGCGACGATGCTCTCGCCGAAGTGCCGCCTGAACTAAGAGCGAATTAGTGATGCATCGGAGCTGAATTGACGGGTGCGACGTTTACGCGAAGCGTAAGCATGGTACCCAGAAAATCATTCATTTCAGGTTGGATGAGCCACCAGGTTCACAAGCAAGTCACAATGCTCAGGCGAAATTTGTTGGACCGGATCAACATGACGCACATGATGTTTGCGTTTTCGACGATCATGTCGATCCTGTTCATCCTGTCAAATATTGATTCTATGACTCCGGTTCAAAGTTGCCTCACGCAAAGGCCTCGGTAGATTGAGCCACGGATTTCCACAGATCGACACCGATGACGAATCCAATCACTATCGATCCGTGCGTATCCGAGGCAAGTTCAAAGTGACTGTTCGAATCGTTTAACCACAGGACGTTCAGTCAGATGTTGATTCACGTGCGGGCGTGCCTTGTTAAGCACTTGCTGTGCCTCGGCCGCAGAGATCGCTTGAGACTTCATCAGCCAGCAAATGGCTACCGTCGCACTGCGACCGCGGCCTGCCTTGCAGTGAACGTAAACTTTGTTGCCTGCTTCGACATGCTTTTGGATGAACGAAATTGCGGTTGTGATGTCATCGTCGGACGGGTGAGTGAAATCGATGGTCGGCATGTGGAACTGTTCGATGCCAAACTGTTGGTACTCGTTGATCGGCCCGCAATATTCTTCGCAAGTATTCACGACTCCCGTAACGCCCAGTTTGGCAAGCTCTGGAACGTCGCGAGGGAAGGGCACCGCACCCAGAATCACATGCTCGTCAATCGCGTCCCACCAGTTACGCAGCTTTAGCCAGCGACCAAGCGAAACATTCCAAAGCAACGTCGGATAGTAAATCGCTCGGGATGTGAACCATTTTCCAAATGAGCCATGATCTGCTTTCCTCATCTAAATACTGGCCTCGATCAAATCCCTGATCTCGCGAGACTTATACTGCGGCTGAGTCTCGATGCGAATCAGCGGTAGTCCAGCTGACTCGAACGCATGATTCACAAACTCATCGCGTTCGATTCGCGCGGGACGATTATGAGAAGGATCATCCAATTCGATACAGACGACGGGCTCCAGCGTTCCCGGATGACACAGCACGAAATCGATGTGCTTGGCCAGAATTTTGTTCAGCCAGCCACGATAGTTGCGTGTTTTCGATTCGACTCGGATCAAATCGGCAATCCTCACCATCACAAATACCTCCCAGTCGTCCAGCACCGCCTTTTGAAGCGATTTATAAAACCGAATTTCCGACTTGGTCAACAATGATTTACGAGGCGTATATGGCAGCCGCTTGGGTGCCGAATACATCCGCATCAGCGCGATCAGCGCGATCAAGACCAGCAGTCCGACAGCGGTCGGCCAATAGGGCAGCAGCGATTGAAGAAACTCCTCGGACACAGGCACCTGAAGGAAGTCGTAGGGTGAGAATTAAACTGTGCGAACGACATTCGGCCGAACATCTGTCAGCGTATCGCATCCAATCATGAAAGCATAGATCATTCGGCAGAAGGGAAGATTCGGGTCGATCTTTTTCGCAGTTTCGGTACCATGGAAGTGCAACTCAATCGTTTTTCGCAAGACTTATTCATGACTTCCTCCGCGACGATTCCCAAACTGAAACCACTGTCCATCGGCAACGTCGATATTGGCTTTCCAATTGTTCAGGCGGCCCTTTCCGGCTACAGCGATTGGCCGATGCGCGTGATCGCACGGCGACTGGGTGCTCCCTACACCGTCTGTGAAGTGATGCTGGATAAGTTTCTGGTTGAACTGAAGGATCGCCAACGGACCAGCCACTTTTTACATATCTCTGACGAGGAACATCCCGTTGGCGGTCAATTGATGGGAGCCGAACCGGAACAGTTTGCGGCGGGAGCAGCAAAGCTGGTGCAGGCAGGCTTTGATGTGATCGATATCAACTTCGGTTGCCCGGTCAAAAAAGTGTTGGGGCGGTGCCGAGGCGGTTTTCATCTGAGCCAGCCGGATGTTGCGTTAGAGATCGTTCGACGAACCCGGGACATTGTGCCGGACGAGATCCCCGTCTCCATGAAAATGCGGCGCGGGATCGATGACTCGCAGGAAAGCGAAGACAACTTTTTCAAAATCCTGGACGGTGCGTTCGATATCGGCATTGCTGCGGTTACCGTTCATGGGCGAACGGTCGAGCAACGATACATCGGCCCCAGCAAGTGGGAGTTTTTGAAGAAGTTGAAAGATCATGCGGGCGATCGAGTGGTTCTTGGCAGTGGCGACCTGTTTACGCCACAGGATTGTTTTGACATGATCGCTCAGACCGGTGTCGATGGTGTCACAATCGCTCGTGGAGCAATCGGCAACCCGTGGATCTTTGCTCAGGCACGAGCAATGGCGGACGGCAAGCCGCTTCCTGATCCACCTTCGCTGCACGAACAACGCGAAGTCATGAAGGAGCACTATATTCTTGCCGAGTCGTTGTACGGCGAAAAACGCGTCGGCCAGTTGATGCGAAAGTTCGGCATCAAGTACTCGATCCTGCATCCGCAGCACGAGGAAGTTCGGGCTCGATTTGTGCGCGTGAAAAATCGCGAAGCGTGGGAAGCAGCATTGGACGAGTTCTATTCAGAAGACTTACCAGGGTGCCATCCCGACGGCCGAATGCATACGGCTCAAGGCAGCCGAGCGAGTTGTGGGAACGAGTAGCTGGTTGTCACCGCGTCCACGCCAGCCACTTCTGGAATGCGGACTTGATCATGGGAGTCAATCGGGTGCGGTTGTATTGATCGCCCAGTCGTCTGATTGCTTCGGCTTGAGTCGGGTAAGGATGAATGGCTGAGCCAACTTTTTTCAGGCCCAAACCGTGAGTCATCGCGAGACTGAACTCGCTGATCAAATCACCCGCATGCTCTGCCACGATGGTCGCTCCAACAATCTGGTCGGTCCCCCTTTTTACGTGCACGCGCGCGAATCCTTCCGTCTGGCCGTCGAGGATCGCTCGATCGACCGTCGACATTTCCTGCGTGAACGTGTCGACCTCGATTCCTTCGGCATTCGCCTGCTCTGCCGTCAAGCCAACGTGAGCCAGTTCGGGCGAAGTGTAGGTGCTCCACGGAACCACCAGCGAACTTGCTTTGGCTCGACCAAAGAACAACGCATTCTGAATCACGGCGCGTGCCATGAAGTCGGCCGCATGAGTGAATTTATATTTCGATGCGACATCGCCAGCGGCGAAAATGTTCGCGTTCGTGGTTTGCAGTCGGTCGTTAACGGTGACTCCTTTGCGTTCGTCAAACTCGACGCCTGCCGTTTCCAAGCCCATTCCGTTGACATTAGGGGCTCGGCCGATTCCAATCAAAATCTGATCACTGGCGACTTCATGTTCCTGGCCATTTTTTTCGTAAACGGTGATCTTTTCGTCACCCCGTTGTTCGAAACGGACTGTGGTCGCGTTCAGAACGAAGTTGACTCCGTCTTTCTCCATCGCCTTCTGCACAACCAACGCGGCGTCACGATCTTCGCGAGCCAGAATATGATCGGCTTTTTCGATTTGGATAACTTCCGTGCCGAAACGAGTGAAAGCCTGCGCCATTTCGCTGCCGATGGGGCCTCCTCCAATGACGGTTAGACGCCGCGGCAGTTCGGTCAGCGAAAACAGGGTTTCATTGGTCAACGGTCGAACATCATCAATGCCCGGGATGGGCAGTTTTGCTGCTCGAGCGCCTGTTGCGATCACGGCTTTTTTAAACTTGAGCTTCTGACCGTCGACTTCGATTTCGGAATTCGATACGAACTTGCCGCTTCCGATGAACACATCGATTCCCAGATCGGTGAAACGCCTGGCCGAATCATGCGGGCTGATGTCGGATCGCAAACGACGCATCCTCTCCATGATCGCTGGAAAATCCACGTTTACGTTTCCATCAACTGACACTCCGAATTCGGTTGAATCGCGTGACGTTGATACGGCTCGCGCGGCCGAGAGCAGGGCCTTGGATGGGACGCAGCCCACGTTCAAGCAATCGCCGCCCATCAACTCGCGTTCAATCAAAGCAACTTTTGCACCAAGACCGGCGGCTCCCGCAGCGGCCACCAATCCGGCGGTTCCCGCACCGATCACAACCAGATTGTATCGCCCGTCAGGAGTCGGGTTCTGCCAGTCTGGAGGGTGCACATTTTCTGCAAGCTTTTGGTTGTGCTCGTCATAAGGTTGAAGCTGTGGTAGCGCCATCGTTCGCCCTGTCCGGTAGAGTTCCATGAGCATGATTCGAACCCGTATTCGTGACAGGTTCGTATCTTTGTTTTACTGTTATCGCTATGACGTATCGAGGCGCCGAGACCTTACCGAAATCTGGTGTGAATCACAGCACAATCCGCGCGTGTTGGCCAATCAAAGCAAGAAACGGGACGCGATTCACGATTTTTCCATGGATCGCCGGGACAGCGCGAGCACGATTTTTCTTGGGAGCAGCGGGACGATCCAACCGAGCAAAAATGCGAAACGCCAGCTGTCAAACACGACCAGCTTGCCGTTCTGCATCGCCTGGTACCCGATATGTGCAACCTTCTGAGGTGTGGCCGCATTTTGAAATGCCTCGACTCCGTCCAGGTTGGCCTCATTGCTGAAACCTGTGTCCACCGGGCCGGGGCACAGAACCGTTACCGTCACTCCGGTACCACTCAGTTCTTCTGCAATGGCTTGAGAGAACGAGTTCACGTAAGCTTTTGTGGCGTAATAGACCGCCTGAAGAGGTCCAGGCAGAAAGCCAGCTGTTGAACCGACGTTCAGGATTTTTCCCTTCCCCGATTCGATCATACCTGGCACGACCAAATGGGTCAGCTCTGTCAGAGCCGTGATGTTCAACGCAATCATGGAGGACTCTTTGCCCCAGTTGCGTTCGTGGAACTTTCCATGTCCGCCGAATCCTGCGTTGTTGATCAGCACGTTAATTTGATCGGTGGTCTGACGGCATTGTTCGTACAACCGTTGGACCTCGCCCGGTTCGGTCAGGTCAGCCTGCACGCAGACGACCTGCACTCCATGAGCGTTTTCAAGTTCCTGTTTGAGTTCTTCGAGTGCGTCAATCCGGCGGGCGACAACAATCAGGTCACCGCCTGCAGCAGCGTGGATTTTCGCCAGTTCGCGACCGATGCCGCTGGACGCGCCTGTGATCAAAGCAACGTTCTTCATACCGCTCCCGGACTTTATCTAAATTACGCGACGGGTTACGCGTCCATTTGAATTGAACGGGTGCGAATTTACCAGTCGTTCGTGTCGTATGCTAATTCGGTGTTGCCGATCCGATTTGAAGCGATGTTCTTCGAATCATCTTGGGAAACAGCCATCAAGTTGGAAGGCGGCTTCCCGATGCAATAGTCCGAAACCGCGTCCAGCCACGATTCGGGGGCGGCATTCTCGTTGAATGCCTGAGGGCTTGAACGGCTCCAGTGCAGCCCATGTCAAAAAAAAGACCGCGGTTCACTCATCGCGAATTGAATATGATCTGCTCAGCTGAGTTGGAATACAGAATCGATATCAATCGATGAGGCAAGCAGTTTTGAATCGTTCGTTTGATCTTTCGCCAGTCGTTTCTTGCGATGCTCCTCGGACTCGACCCACGCGAAATCTGTCGCCGCAAACGCGGCGTCGCGCTGCCCTTCTTCATCAGCGGCATTGTCGGTCTCGGGTGAAATCGCAGTGGTTAAAGGAACGGTCGATGGCGGAAGAGCGGATTCTCCAAGGCTCCCGACCAGAATGAAGCCGTCTCCAAGAACGTCGACGGTGCCGTCAGCATTGAAATCGCCATCGCTCCAAGTTGGATTGCTTGTTCCGAGATTGCCGACCAAAGCGAATCCATCGCCAAGAACGTTGACGTTCCCGTCGAGATTGGCATCCCCGGGAAGCGCTAGGTAAAACTCGTTGGAATAATCTTGCAGCATCGTCTGGCCGCTTGCTGAGTTCGCGACGCTGCTGGCGAGGATGCTCACAGAGTAATAACCAGCCGGCATTGATGTGCTGAGTGCGGAAAGGTTCCACGTTGCTCGGAAACTGATCGGGTCATAGGAGAAAGCTGCACCGTCCAGACTGACGGGCCTGTCAGTTGTCTGGTTATACAGCACCAAGTCATCCGATTCGACATGAACATCAACACTGAAGTCCAATTGAATCGTTTGGATTTGATCAGGGCGTTCGAGTAAATCTTCGTTGCCGATCGGTTCTTGATCACGATCAACCTCGACGATCTCAGTTGGAACGATAGATTTGTCAAGATTCGAAACCAGCGGAAACGCATCGTTGAGTACGTTTATTGAGCCATCACCGTTGAAGTCTCCATCGGCCCATGTAGCTTGCGCGGAGTCGCCAAGATTTGAGACCATGGTGAATGCATCGTTCAGCACGTCAACAGCTCCGTCCAAATTGGCATCGCCAGGAAGAGCAACGTAGTGCTGAGCAACAAAGTCATCGCCGCCTGTTCCATCGGAGTTACCATCCAGAGGCAATCCATTGGCGGTGATCAGACTTGCATCTAACGAATAAGTGTAAAACGCTGCGGGCAGTGGGCTGGCCGGATCAAACGTCCAGGTTGCCTTGAACTTGATCGGATCGTACTCGAACGTCATGCCACTCAGGTCCACATCGATTCCACCCAGACTATCGTTGGTCATTGACAGTGCGTCTGCGGTGATGGTGACATCATGATCAAAGAACACTTCCAGCCGCTGCCATTGATCGGGCCGTTGTGAAATGCCCGCACCATCAATCCTGACGTCTCGAATCGCCGGAGCATCGGAAATCGGGATTACTGCAAATCCAGTCGTTGACGAACCGACCCACACTCGTCCACCTCCGTCATTTGGGAACGCTGCAAAAAATCTGTCGGATGTCTCGTCAATAAAGATCTGAGAACTTGCTCCCGCGTTTTCTTCCTCGCCGAGAATGCTGTTGGCAACATCGATTTCGCCAATCACTCCACCATTTTTGGCATCACCAAATGTGACTGCACCAGCATCTACTACACGATCGGCGTCCCAGTCGGTACTGCGGACGATGTAGTTTCCATTCTCAAGGACAACGATCGAATCAAAATAGTTTCCCAGCCCATCGCGTGAGGAAGAACCTGTGAGCGAGTTTGAGGGACTTGCAATGCCGCTGACCCCGGACGTTGCATCACCGAACGTAATTGCACCTGCGTTTATTACAGGACCGAAGTCTACGTTGGGATTGACGATCAGGTAGTTACTATTGGCCAGCAACCGAATTGTCGCGCCTCGGCAGCAGCTTGCTGATGTTCCAACGAGAGAATTACTCTCGCTAACCTCACCAGCGACCCCTGTGTTCCCGTTGCCGAACGTGAAGGCCCCGGCATTGAATATCGACCCATTGTCCCACTCTCTGCTAAAAACGACATAGTTGTTATTTTCAAGCACAAAGATGCCAGAGTTTCCAACACGGTCAAAGTTTGCAGAACCAACCAAGGAGTTGACATTGTTGACAGCGCCCGTAACGCCAATCGTTCCATCGCCGAAGGTGACCGCTCCAGCGTCGGACGAACTACCATTGTCCCAAAATGGGCTTGGAACAACAAAGTTGCCGTTTGCCAAAACAATCACCGGTTCGCTGCCAACGAGGTCATTCACCGAAGACCCAATCAGTGAGTTCGCAGCGTTAATAACCCCACTCACCCCCGTCGTGCCATTGCCGAAGGTAACTGCTCCGGCGTCGGATGAATTACCGTTGTCCCATGATGGGCTCCTGACGACATAATTACCGTTTTCAAGCGCGGTCACCAATCCAACACGGTCATACTCCGAGGAACCGACAAGGGAGTTGGCGGCAGTGACAGCACCTGAAACTCCAGTTGTCCCATTGCCGAAGGTAACTGCTCCGACATCGATGTTTAAACCGTCGTCCCACCTGAGGCTCTGGACGATGTAACTACCATTTTCGAGCGTTATCACATGGGCAAGCCCAACTTCGTCGTCTGCTGAATTGCCAACTAAAGAGTTGGAAGAGTTGACCTGACCGGTAACCCCCATCGTTCCGTCGCCGAAGGTAACAGCTCCGGCATTCGTCGCCAGTCCATTGTCCCATCCTGGACTGCGAACAACGTAATTTCCGTTTTGCAAGACTGTCACTCCTCTGCTGCCTACCCCGTCGTTGTCCGACGAACCAACTAGCGAGTTCCCGACGTCTACCGTGCCAAATACTCCGAAGCTCCCATCCCCAAAAGTGACCGCTCCTGCATCTGTTGCCAGTTCGCTGTCCCAATCGGGGCTACTGACAACGTAGTTGCCATTTGCGAGCGGTGTCACATCACCGCTTCCAACTCTGTCATCCTGCAAACCGATCAGGGAATTGGCTTCACTGATTTCACCAGAAACGCCACTAGTCCCGTCACCAAGGGTTACGGCTCCGGCATCGACGGCTGAACCATTGTCCCAAATTGGACTGCGGACAACGTAATTCCCGTTGGCAAGCAAAGTCAGCCGATTGATTCCGACCTTGTCGTCGATCGAGGAACCAATCAAGGAATTGGCGGCACTGATAACGCCTGAAATGCCAGTGTCCCCATTGCCAAAGGTAACGGCCCCGGCATCTGTCGCTGGACCGTTGTCCCAAAACGGGCTGCTGACGACATAGTTGCCGTTTTCAAGCACCGTCACGGAATTAACTTCGTCGAACTCTGAAGAGCCAACTAACGAATTGGCTGAGCTAACGATGCCTGTCACTCCGGTTAGTCCGTTGCCGAACGTGACCGCCCCGGCATCCCTCGCTAACCCGTTGTCCCAGAATTGACTTCGGACGATGTAATTTCCGTTGTCGAGCAACATCACGCCATCGAAGTCTGAAAACCTGTCAAGGCGACCGATCCGGTCTGACGAGGACGCCCCAACGAGCGAGTTGGCCGTGCTGACTACACCTTTGACACCATTGTTCATGTCACCGAATGAGATCGCGCCGACATCCGACACCAAACCGTCATCCCAGCTTGAGCTAATTGCCAGGTAGTTGCCAGTTGGAAGCAACTTCAATGCTCCTCCAACCCCGTCACCCGGCGACGACCCAACCAGTGAATTTAATTCGCTGATAAAGCCCGATACGCCATTGTTTCCATCACCAAATGTGACCGCGCCAGCATCCTCTGCCGAACCGTTATCCCAAATCGAGCTACCGACGACGTAATTCCCGTTTTCAAGCAATTCAATCGTCCCGGCACCGACCAAATCGATTCTTGAAGAACCCACGAGTGAGTTGGTCGCACTGACTACTCCCTCAACGCCTGTGATGCCGTTTCCAAATGTGATCGCTCCCGCGTCGGTCGCCGCCCCGTTGTCCCACTTTGGGCTGAGGACGAGATAGTTACCGTTCTTTAACGCCTTCAACCCATTACTTCCGATTCTGTTGTCCGCAGAAGAACCAATTAGCGTGCTGATCAATTCGCCCGTCGTGCCATCGAACAGATAGACGGCCCCGGCATCGACGCCGCCTGCATCATCGTACGGCGAAGTTACGACTACGTTGCCAGTTTCGAGCGGCAAGACGGTATCGCCAAACTGGTTGCCGGGATTTGGGTTGGGATCGACGAA
>CAYXWX010000044.1:0-4074 GCA_964468915.1 uncultured Pirellulaceae bacterium | reverse complement strand
ACCTTTCACGCAAGTTCGAGATCGGCGTCATTCTCGATCAGGTCAATCAGATGGCTGTCAGTCTCAAACAGCGAGTCTGTTTCTTCATCATCGTCGTCGTTCCAGAAATTACTGCCGGCAAATGCAACGTCAAGAGTTGAAATGTCGATGCTGCTTGTCGAGCCACTGCTTCCAGTAGCCATCAACGATGCCACGGTGGACCCCGGCGGCACAACCGATTGACCCAGCCGGCCCACCAATACGAAGCCGTCACCTAAAACGTTGATGTTCCCGTCAGCATTGAAGTCGCCCAATGCCCAAGTCGCGCCTCCGACTTCGCTAAGGTTTCCGACAAGCGTGAAACCGTCGCCGAGTACATCGACCCTGCCGTCAAGGTTGGCGTCCCCGGGGAGAGCAACGTAGATCGCCTGGGAAAATGTCGACTCCAGAATCGATCCGGAATCAGTTGACGTCACCGCTGACGCGGCGATCGACGCGGTGTAAAACCCGGCCGGCAACGAACTTGCAAGCGTCGACAGGTCCCACGTCGCGGTCATCGAACCGGTGTCGTAGTTGAATGTTGCTGCGGAAAGATCGACCGTGCCGCTGGTCGTGTCGTTGTGAAAAACGAGATCGCTGGCCTCGATCGCTACGTCTTGATTGAACTGGAGCTTGAGTTCATCAATCAAGTCCGGGCGGCGTAATTGGTCGAACGATGCTACCCCTTCGCCGTCCCGCTTGAATGATGTGATTCGCGTCGGAACTGTATCAATACCATCTGCAGAAATCGCGAAGTCCATTTCTTCGTTGTTGGAAAAATCACTTACGATCGCGGTGTAAGTTCCCAGCTGACTCGGTGAAAAAGAAACTGCGGCAGAATTACTGCTGTTTGAGCTTGAGCCTCCGATCGATACCGACTGCCCATCTGGTCCAAACACCTGAACGCGAGGCTCGGCGATCAAAGTGCCCGTTTCGGTGACTCCAACGTTGATTGTTCCCAAAGACGTAACCTGAAACGGAAATACCGCATAGGCTCCAGCTGGAATCGAGCTGATGACTGGGGTGTCGTCGGTAAGAATACTGTCACGTGCAGCGATCATCTCAGGGTTGCCAGGAACAGTTATGGCTCTGATTCGAAACTCCATCGCGTCATCGTCGCTGAAATCGCGAACCACAGCGGTGTAAGTGCCCGTCTGAATCGCTGAGATTTGAACGGTCGCTGTATTACTGCTGTTACTGGTCGAGCCACCCGTTCCGAGGGACAAACCATCGGGACCAAAAATTTCCAGTTCAGGTTCGGCCGAAAATCCACTCGTCTCTGAAACGGTCACACGGGCTGTTCCAGCGGCCAGAACTTCAAACGGAAACACTGCGAATGTTCCACTTGGTATGGAAGAAAGCACTTCCTCGCCGTTTTGCAATGTTTGATCCTGACTATCCAATAGTTGCGGAGATCCCGGGACCGTCAGTGAACGAATCTGAAAACTCATTGTTTCATCGTTACCGAATTCACTCACGATTGCCGTGTAAGTGCCTGACGCGGTAGTCACAAACTGGACTCGGGCGTCACTGCTAGAGTTGCTTGTGCTTCCACCGATCCCCATTGACTGACCGTCAGGACCGAGGACCTGCAATCGGGGTTCTGCGCCGAAGCTGTCGACCTCGCCTACGGAAACAACCACGGTCCCGGCGCTATCGACGGTGAACGGGTAGACGGCGAAACCTCCGATCGGCGTTGTTGCTGTTTTTGATTCGCCGTTTTGGAGCAAATCGTCGCGACCGGAAAGTAGCTCCGGGGTCGCAGGAACACTCAAAGCCCTGATCCGAAATTCCATCGATTCATTGTTACCGAAATCACTGACGACGGCGGTGTACGTTCCGGGCAGTGTTTGATCGAATTGAATTAAGGCGGAGCTACTTGAATTGCTGGTAGAGCCACCGACGTCGATTGATGTACCCGAGGGTCCGAAAATCTCAAGTTTAGGCTCGGCTCCGAACGAGTCGACTTCACCAACGGAAACGAGCACGTTGCCTGCTGAGCCAACTTCAAACGGAAACACGGCGAACCCACCAAGCGGGATCGAAGATAATGTTTCCTCGCCGTTGGAAAGAACTTTATCTCGTCCAGCTTGCAGCGTCGGCGATGATGGAAGGGACAGTGCACGGATTCGGTAGGCCATGGCTTCGTTATTTCCGAACTCGCTGACTGCAATGGAGTAGATGCCCGTCTCGGTGGCCGTAAACTGAACAGAGGCGGAGCTTCCGCTGTTGCTACTGGAGCCACCGACTGCGACCGACGCTCCTCCCGGGCGAAAAACCTCGACGCGGGGTTCGGCAAAGAACGGTCCTGTTTCACCGACAGACACGATTACCGTCCCAGGCGAATCAACCGAGAACGTATACGTATCAGACTGGCCGATTCCGATGCTGTCGAACGCATCAACGCTGTTGGTAAGAGCCGTTAAAACTCGTCTGGGTTCGAGCGGTTGAAAATCGAGTCGAGTGTTGTGGCGACCGGGCTTTTTTCGGATCATGAATTTGCTCAAGTGAGGTCTGGCTTGGCGAAATGGGTTACAATGTCGCATTCAGGCGGATGTAGCAACCAGCAAACACACGAAGCAGGTACGATGTCGGTGCGTGTTCCATGCTGGAGGCTCGTGTCGTAAGGTAGCGACGTGCAGTGTCAATCGAGTTGGTGGACCAAGCAAGCCGTGAGACTGACTTTAAAAAAGAAATCGCGCGAATATTTGCAATGCTCGATTTCATGAACCTTACCCGGCATGGCTTAGGTGATGCCCGATTTTTTACAACGAATCGTTTCAAAAGAAGAAAACGCATTTCATGCTTCAACTACAACGGACTCCAGAAAAATTTCCCATCAAGAAAACCATCAACTTCATGGCTTATTGCAGCGTATCGCCGCTGTATGGACCTGCTGCCGAGCGAGCAGTCAAATGCCTGAAGATGCAGTCGGAGATGGGGCTGGGGATGATCTTTCAGTACCTTGGCGATGATCATATCGCCAGCCGGTTCAAGAAGAACTTTGCCACGCTGATGAAGACGGAAGCTGATAATATCACCATGACGACAAACACGTCGGAGGCGATTTCGATGATCGCAAACGGGTATCCGTTCGAGCCCGGTGATCAGGTGATCAGCTACGTCAACGAGTATCCGGCCAATCACTATCCATGGGTCGTGCAACAGCAACGGCGAGGAGTCGAGTTGATTTTGTTGGACGACGTTCCTTTTGAGCAAACGGATGAGGACGGTGTTGCCGATGTCCCAGACTCGTTCGCTCGTTCCTGGTCGTTTGAGGAACTGGAATCAAAAATCACGGATCGAACGCGAATCATTGCGATCAGCCACGTGCAATTCACCAGCGGCTATACGGCCGATCTGGAACGACTTGGCAAGCTGTGCAAAGAGAAGAATATCGATCTGGTCGTGGATGCGGCGCAAAGTCTTGGTTGTCTGCCCGTCTACCCGGAGCAGTGGAATGTTGCTGCGGTCGCGTCAGCCGGTTGGAAGTGGCTGCTGGGTCCTGTTGGAACCGGCGTGATGTACACGAGCCCTGAGTTTCGCGACAAAATTGAGATCACCATGAGCGGCGCGGATCACATGAAGCAGGACACCGAGTATTTGGACCACTCGTGGAATCCACATACCACTGGGCAGAAGTTTGAGTACTCGACTGTCACGTATTCTGCGCTGGATGCGCTTTCGACTTGTGCGGAGGAGTTGTTCGTTCCAAACTCGCCGGAAGATGTTCGCGATAACAACTTTGGATTGCAGGATCTGGCGTTAGAGAAGTTGAATCTGTCCAAGTACCAACCAGTTCGTCAGGTTGGCTCGGCTCGATCAGGCATCATGTCGTTGATTCCTAAAAACGCTGATGCAAAAGCGATTTCTGCTTCGTTGGCCGAGCAAAACATTCGCATCACGCCTCGTGACGGCTACCTGCGTTTTGCTCCACATCTTTGTACGACTCAGCAGGAAGTCGCGGAAGCCGTCAATGCATTGAACGAAGCCGGCTGATTCGGGCTAGTGCATGTTGCACTTAACTGTAGCGTCTGCGGCGTTGAAAAACCGAGC
>CAYXWX010000043.1:0-33101 GCA_964468915.1 uncultured Pirellulaceae bacterium | reverse complement strand
CTTCGTCGCGATCTTGACGGAAAGTGGAACGATGACATTCCATCCAAACGCCGTCGCTTCATCTGCGAATGGGAAGGCTCAGCGATTGGCAAGTAAGCGGCTCTCTCGCTGAGAGAGTGAAACTCTGTTTGCGCCGACAGACTACAGCGAATCCGCCTGTTTACGCACACCAAGATGTCGCGTCAGGCGATCGAGCACGCCGAGTTTTTGAGGCGTCCCGTCGACGTCGACTGAAGAGTATTTGCTGGCGAGCGATTTCTCACGACGTTCCAGTTCGTTCTGCCGTCGCTCGAGTTCTGCACGCCGCTGATCCAGTTTCGCTCGGTTGATCGAAAGCTCGACCTCGGCCTCTCGCAGCTTCTCGGTCAGCTGAGCGCGAAGATCCTCAATCTGTTCGGCCTGAACTTCATCAAGCGATTCGATTGAATCGTGCAACGATTCCTGAAGCGACGCCAACTCGTCCTCGCCGGTTTGTTCTACAGCTGCGAGTGGTGGTTTTTCTTCGTGTTCAGGCAAGGGTTCGCCAAACTCCGCGTACATCTCGCGCTTGCGACGTTCCCAATCACTTTCGGGCTGTTTCGAAGCGTTGGCGACTGGTGTTTCGTTATCTTGCTGGGTGTCAGGTTCTGAATTTTTCTCGGTTGAACGACTTAGGTTCTCCAGAATCGTCTGCTGAAGATCATGCAGCTGTTTCTCGAACGATTGATTGAACTTCTGCAATTGCTCAGTGATGTGATTTTGAGTTTTCTCCAGTGCTTGCGACCATTCAGAAGCGAGGGATGACGCAGACGCCAGGTTTTCGTTTGCTTCGCTTAGTAATTCTTCAGCGTTAGCGAGCGTTTCAGCGACGCGTTCGGAATGCGATTGATCTGATGGCGCATCGACGTTGGAGGTGACATCAGCCGTTTTCTCAACAGCTGGTTCTTCACTGACGGCGATGTCAACGTGGCCTCTGTCCTCGTTCGAACCCTTCACGGCTTCCTCGTTTCTGACTCTTTTTTGCTTGCGATTTTTTCTTTGTCGGCGGGCCATGGCAAATCGTTATTTCAGGTAGGAGGGGTCGTCGATTCGTTCCGTCGTTGGTGCCTGAGTTATTCTCAGCATGAAGACGGCTGAAACCGAGGTGAGGATTTATGAAATATAGGTCACAAATCGCCGTGAATGCGGATTTTTTCCGCTCGCAACTGTGCTGCGGACGACCGCCGGTCATTCCAATCGAAAGCGGTTGCAGACCGCACGACCGCTACGATCGGAACGGGTCCATGCGATAGGCATCGAGATTGCGATCTCGTAAAATCCGAAATCCCACGCAGCCTGAAGCCAACATCCTTAGCCGGAGCCCCTTGATGTCGTCCGAACAGCCGTTTGTTCATCTCCACTGCCACAGCCACTACAGCCTGCTCGATGGTGCCGGCTCGATCAAAAAACTGGTCCAGAGAGCTGCCGACCATGGCATGAACGCGCTGGCGTTGACCGACCACGGTAATTTGCACGGTGCGTTGGAGTTCTACAACGCCTGCAAGCAGGTCGGTATCAATCCGATCATTGGATACGAAGCCTATATCGCGCCGGGAAGCAGGACTTCCAAAGGAACGGGCCGAGGCGATTCGTCTTACCATCTGACGCTGTTGTGCCAGAACGCGACCGGGTTCAAAAATCTGATCAAGATGGCGTCGGCTGCCGCGTTGGAAGGTTTCTACTTCAAACCGCGAATCGACAAGGAACTCTTGGAGGCGCATCACGAGGGAATTATCTGCTTGAGTGGTTGCGTCAGCAGCGAGTTCAGTCGCGCGATTCTCAAAGGAGGCGGTAACGGCGCCGAGGAACATCTGGACAAGGCCGCGGAAATCGCCGGTTGGTTTCACAACCTGTTTGGCAACCGTTACTTTGTCGAGATCATGAACAACGGGCTTGAGATCCAGCGACAACAGTTGCAGGGAGCCGTTGAGGTCGCAAACAAAGTTGGCTTGCCGTTGGTGGCCACCAGTGATTGTCACTACGTTGATCGTGATGACGCAACCGCGCAGGACGTGATGTTGTGCATCAACACCGGACGATTCCGCACCGATGCCAGTCGCATGAAAATGGAGGGCGACGAATTTTATCTGCGGCCTCCTTCGGAAATGTATCGGAACTTCGTGGGGCTTGAAGACGCGTGTGCTCGCAGTCAGGAAATTGCGGACTCCGTGGATATCGAACTGGAGCTGGGCAAGCGATTTTTCCCGGTTTATGAGCTGCCCGAAGAGGTCACTCCGGAAGATCGACTGAGGGAGTTGTGCGAAGAAGGTTTGAAGGATCGCTATAAGAATAACCCGGAAATGTACAAGGATGGCGTGCTTGCTCAGGTCGTTCAGGATCGTCTTGACCGTGAACTGGGAGTCATCAACAAACTCGGTTTCGCAAATTATTTCCTGATCTGTTGGGACTTTGTGATGGAGGCGCGTCGGCTGGATGTGCCTGCGACGGCTCGTGGAAGTGGCGTCGGCGCGATCGTTTGCTACGCGTTGTATCTGAGTCATGTCTGCCCGATCAAATACGGCTTGCTATTCGAGCGATTTCTTGACGAGAACCGCCTCGAAGCGCCGGATATCGATATCGACTTCTGCAAGGAGCGTCGCGCCGACATCATGGCGTACGTGAAGCGCAAATACGGCGAGGAAAGCGTTGCTCAGATCGGCACCTTCGGCACGATGAAGGCTCGGGCTGCCATCAAAGACGTCGGGCGAGCACTCGGCATTCCGCTGGCGCGAGTGAATCAGATCACCGGCATGGTCCCCGATCAACTGGGCATTACGCTCGAGGAAGCGATCGAAACCAGTGAGGACCTGCGTGCCGTTTACGAAGGCGATCCGGAGATCACAGAACTGCTGGACTTCGCAAAAAAATTAGAAGGACTCGCGAGGAACGTGGGGACGCACGCGGCGGCGGTCGTGATTGGCGATGGTCCGCTGACCGACTATGTGCCTCTGGGTCGAGTGCCCGGCAAAGAGGACGTGATTACTCAATGGTCCATGAACGACGTTGAAGCCGCTGGGCTTTTGAAGATGGACTTTCTGGGTCTGAAAACCCTGACCGTTTTGAGCAACGCGATCAGGCTGATCGAACAGACGACCGGACAGAAGATCGATCCGCTGGACTTTCCGCTGGAAGATGAAGCGACCTTCAGACTGCTTCAAAGTGGTGAAACGAAAGGCGTGTTCCAACTGGAATCGGGAGGTATTCGTGACCTGCTTTCCAAGATGAAACCCGACCATTTCAGCGACATCATCGCGACCGCCGCTTTGTATCGCCCCGGTCCGCTGGAAGGAGGCATGGTTCAGCAGTACATCGACGTCAAACACAAACGGCGCGAGCCCGAGTACTTGAACGATGTGATGAAGGAGATTCTGGAAGAGACCAACGGCGTGATGGTCTACCAGGAACAGGTGATGCAGATTCTCAACCGAGTCGGCAACATCGAACTGGCTTCTTCGTACACGTGCATCAAAGCGATCAGTAAAAAGAAAGAGAAACTGATTGCGGCTAACTATGAAAACTACATGGAAGGCGCTCAAAGCAACGGCGTTTCGAAGAAAGAGGCACAGGATCTGTGGGACATGATCCTGAAGTTCGCCGGTTACGGCTTCAACAAAAGTCACTCGACCGCCTACGCGCTCGTCGCGTGGCAGACGGCTTATCTGAAGACGCATTACCCGGTTGAGTTCATGGCGGCTTTGTTGACCGGTGACATTCCCGGACGTAACTTCACGTCCAAGGACTCGCTGGTCGAGCACATGGAAGACTGTGCTCGGATGGGCATCGAGGTCGTCGCGCCGGGCATCAACCAATCGGGAGTCGAATTCACTGTCGGTGAGGGCAAGGCCTTTTTCGCCCTGTCGGCAATCAAAGGCTGTGGCACTTCGGCGGCCGAGGCGATCGTCAAAGAACGCGAGGAAAACGGTCCGTTTACCGACCTGTTCGACTTCTGCGAGCGAATTGAATCAAGCCAATGCAACCGATCGTCCATTGAAACGTTGATCAAAGCCGGAGCGATGGATTGTTTCGGCGCGAAGCGGTCGCAGCTTTCATCGATCGTCGATCGAGCATTACAAGCAGGTGCATCGGCTCAAAAAGATAAAAAGAGCGGTCAGATGGGCCTGTTTGGTGGTGATGACGACGTTGATGAATCGGGGGCTCCCGTTGCCGTTGTGATGCCGGAGATGGACGAATGGGAAGAACGGCAGTTGCTGGCATTCGAAAAAGAAGTGCTTGGATACTATTTGACCAGCCATCCATTGGCAGCGTATGAGGAGAAACTCAATCGTTACTGCTCTCATCAGACGACCGGGCTTGAAGGAACCAAGGATCGCGATCGAGTCAGCATGGGCGGGATGATCAGCTCGATCAAGCAATCTCATGTCAAGAATCCTCGCGATCCGAACTCGCCCACCAAGTACGCGATGTTCGACCTGGAGGATGTCGGTGGAGCGATCCGTTGCATTTGCTGGCCGAACGACTTTGTCAATTGCGGTCAATTCATCACGGCGGATGCGGTTGTTGTGCTGCAGGGACGACTGGACTATCGCGGAGGAGACGACGCGAACTTGATTGTCGATAAGGTGATTCCGATTGAACAACTGGATCAGAATCTGACTCATGGCATCAAGATCATGATCGATCAGAACGTTCACGGAGAAGACGGGTTGAAAACCGCTTACGAGATTATTCGAGGCTACCCGGGGCAACGTGAATTGAAGATTGAGGTAATTCTTGACGACGGCATGCGTGTTGAGTTGGACTCCAATCGTCGCGTGGACATCACCGAGCAGTTGACGTCGCGTTTGACCGAACTATTGGGTAAGACATCAGTCGAGATGCTGATTGACCGAAAATCGCTATCCGCGAAGGCTCCTGAGAAGAAGAGCTGGGCTCGAACTTGAGCATGAGTTGAATACGACGTTGAATCACTTGCGAGCCGCCATCCGTCCGCGCCGCAACCCCGTCACGTCACCCAAAATCAGCGAGGCTGAAAAAGGTGAGATCGGGGGTTACGACGACTAGACGGATCGGTTGAAGGAGAGTCGCACGCAACAAATGCAACCGGTAACCGACCCAAAAAGAGGTCTGTTTTTTTAAATTGGAATCTTCCGAAAAGTCGATCTGTGGTCCAAGTTGTCCCAATCGTTGTTTTGGTCTTCAGCGGCCGATTTTCCCCAATGAGATCTATCCGAGTGGGAAACTTTTGAGTCGCAAATATTCTGCCGCTCAACCGCCAGTAATGCTGGTTCTGCACCGTTGGTCGATGTATAAAAATTTCTGAATGACGTTCTCATATTCGTTTGCAATTCCATTCGACGGCCAGCATCCTGATGGTCCGACCCCTGCCTGGCGGCGACTGCCACCAAAACAGACCGAAATGACCTCAGGAGAGACCGTTTTTCAGCGACAAACTTCGGACTTATTCTTCCTGTGATCCTTCGAGCCGATTTTTCACCCTTTGGGGTTGTTTCGCACGTTTGGTTGTTAAAATTGGGAACTGGACAGCTTGGAAGATAAGAGAAGGCGATTCGGCAAAAGCGCACGAAAAGCGCATTTTTGATTTTGTTCGAAAAGATTTTTCCGCATTTACAACAGGACGTGAGCATGCAAGAAAGTCAACTTTTTACTGACTACCGGAAACGGCAGGGGCTGACTCAGCAGCAGGCAGCGGATCTCGCAATGATCAGTCGGCGTCAAGTTCAGAAAATCGAGCGGGGGGATTGCGTGGGGGCCAATTCGCGCCTTGCGCTGGCTGAAGCCCTCGGTATCCCTTCCAGTGATCGTCTTATTGGATCAAAACGACTCGAACTTGACCCGGTGAGTCGATCGATCGCGAAATCTGATGCCTTGCTTGATCCGCCGTCCCACCTTGAGACGTCCCCACCTGGCGTCAGTGAGAGTACTGATTTTGATTGTCGAATGTCGGCGGCAGAAGTGGAATTCTGCATTCGGCGAATGCGGAAAAGCTGGATGCAACATCTTGAGCGATCATTCGATGAATCGGCCGAAACCAAGGAACTGCAGTTCGTCGCTCACCAGCGTCTGAATGAGAATCTTGAAGCATACGTGGCACGGTACATGGATTTGTGGCACCACATGCCCGATGTAATTCAGATTAGCAGTGTGAAGGGACAGAAAACCGGGCTGAGTATTGTGTTGCCAGTTTCAGTGTACGCGTATCGGGAACTGCGTGCAGGCGAGAGATCGTTCATGGAAATCGGTGTTGAGGATCTGGAGCAAGGTAGCGGCTGCCTGCTGATCGATTCCCTGGTGGAGTTCGATGATGCTCCGCGTCGAAAATGGTTTGACGTCACATCTTCGCTCCGAGACGCGATCGTCTGGCAGGTAATTCTTCTGGCGGGTCACCCGCTTCCTGAAGATTTGCGAATCCTGTCTTTTGGCGCCAGTTCTACCAACGCAAAACGTCTTCAGGCTTCCGGCTTTATCGAAACTGGCGAGCCGATGAAAGACTATGGTTACGCATTGTATGAATTCGCTCGCAACAATAGCGACTTGGACGAAATTCACAATCGTTGTGAAACCGGAATGTACTTTGCTAACCTTCTCGGTAGTGTTCTGTCCGAAAGTGCTGTGATTGGTGCTGGAATTCGCATGAGAAGAGCGGCCGTGATGGGCACGATGCAGCTGATGCAAAACGTGGCACAATTTCGAAAGACTCGCGCGGGTTAGGCCAGCGGCGGACGGGAATCTGCCATTCGATGGATGTGAGTCTTCGGGTTCCCGGTTATTTTTCGGGTAAGTTCTGCCTCGCCGTTCGTCTTAGAACCGAGAAGCAGAACCGAGAAGCCGGCTAATCCGCCAACTTACCACGAATGTTGGTGCCGGCTCCAATTCGGTTTTGTTGTCCAACCGCCACCAAATCGTTGCCAGAAGTCGTTCAGCGACAGTTGGTTGGATGACGTTGGTTGAATGCCGGATCTCAACTGAAAAATTGTCGTATCATTTTCAGCATGGAGGTGACCGGTGCGGCGAGTCCAGTCATACATCGACCACGATTCAAGTTCCTCGCGAACCGCTGGATCCAAACGACGAACGTTGCTGATGATCTGCCACGATTCACCTGATTGGCGAGCCTGATCTCCGGTTCGCTCGCTTCGATCGGGTAAACCAAGAACCAGCTCTCCCGAGCCTGCGTCAGTTGAAACCTGCAATCCCGGCAGCACAGGTTGGAATTCCGGCCAGCCTGCGTCGTCCCGTTTGCCAGCGGCAAGGCAGGTGTGAGCAAGTTCGGCTGCGCCGTAGCAGTGGAGTACCTCGACCGTGACGTCTCGGCTTTCAAACGCGTGGCGAATCGTGTTCTCAAGTGACTTTGGCAAATAGTAACCACCGACCGCCCACAGGATTTTTCGCGGCAAGGTATCCGCAGCGTCAAGACCATGCAGTAGAAGTTCGGCGCCCGCCAGTGGCTGAGAGGTAATGATCGCTGATCTGTTCTCAACAGCCGCCGCGCGAAGCGCCCGAAGAAACGCCGGTGGATGGAGGAAGGTGTCGACCATCGGACCCAGACCATCAAGACCCAGCGAGGCGGGATAAGCGCTGATAATCATCGGGTTGTCCAGATAGCTTCTGATGCCGGGAAACCGATCGGTCAACAACCCGAGTCTGGCTGGCAAATCGTGCTTGACCACTCGAAACGCGTCTGCGTCAGATGATGTCGAGCCGGCAGAGTAACTGCGTTGCTGGTTATTCGGCAGTGACGTGGCATTCGCCTTTTTACTCGTTGCCTCACGTGATGAACTTGAGCCGATGTTTGCACCAGAGAACGCTTCCGTTTTGCAATCGACTTGAACTTCGCCAGAACGTTTCACACCGTACAGGACTTCGAATAGAGGTTCGGACTGCATCTCATCCAGCAGGCTTTGTTGGATCAGTGTTCGCTTGACGTCCAGGCAATGAATATCGAAATATTCATTCAGCAGTCTCGCCAGAAACATTGGCTGCCAGATTGTTGCCTCAGTCCACTGATTTCCAGACGAGAAAACACCTCGAGTGTATTCTGCCGTCGATTCGGACCAGGCCTGTTGCCAGCCAAAATGTTCTCGCGTCAAAATCTGCGTCTGTTGCGAGGTAAAACTGTCTGATGGAATCACTAACGCAATCGCACCTGAAGGCTTCAGGATCCGATGCATCTTTTCGATTGTCTGGCGCAGTTTTTCGACGGTGTGAACATGATTCAGAAACCACGTCGCACCGATCACATCAAGGGATTCATCTTCGGTGGCATAGTCTTCAAATGAAGCCAGTTCGAATTCCGTAAAATCGGATTCATTTTGTTGTGTGGCCTGACGAATCAGTTCAGAACTACGGTCAATACCCGTCAGTTGGCGACAAAACCGGGCCATCAATCGAGTTGACTTGCCGCCGCCGCAGGTAACATCAAGCCCTCGATCCCAGAAAAAGTGTTCAGGTTGAGTCGCCTTCAGGGTGCGAAAGGCTTCGGCCATGCAATGAGTAATCGAAGCATGGTATTTCTCAATCCGATTTTCACCCGTTGCGGATTTTACGTAACTTCCCCATGTATCCAACGATTCATGCAGCTGTGTGTCAGACACGCTCATTTTTCTGCTACCTCAAAAAAAACGATACCTTGCGACGAAGGCTGGGTTCGTCTGTTTATTGTGTTTAGTAATTAAGTCAGGCGGCTGAGCCCGGTGCATGTGCAGGTCTTCAGGCAAACACCTGGTCACTGAGGAGATTTACAACAGACTGCAATGTCAGGGGGTTATCGATATCTTGCAACAAGTCTTGTATGAATGACCTTGCCGTCGGGTCAGCAGCCAACACCATGGTGTGACTTTCGGTTTTCAATCGCGGATGAACGAAGATTGGAACAGGAAGACGTCGGTACCCTATTGCGAGATAACCTTTCAAACGCTCAGTTGTCACATTGACAATGTTAAGTCGACTACCAGATGCCAAACGATCGATCCAGATTTCACGAATGACGCGTCTTAAAGTTTGGTAGCCGCATTCTGCATGTGCGCGGATGCGAAAGTGGGATGCGGAATCTGTCAGGTGTCCAAGTTGTGCTAACAATGGTGGTGGGTAATATTCGTGGCAATCGATTAATCCATCTCGAACTCCGGTGATGGTTACGGTGCCGACCGGTCTGAGCTGTTGGTAGAGAACGTAATGATGACTGTGGCTGTCGAAGTCGGACTTGAGATTCAATGGTTCATGCTGAGTTCTGTCCAGTGAAACGTTATTGAGCCGAACGGATAATGCGTCTTGAAAGGTGGCGTTTTCCGTTCCAAAGTCAGTGAACAGGGAAATTCCAGTGCCCTTGTTCTGGAACAGTAACTTTCGTGTGATTGACATTGGCGAGTACTCCTGGATTTCGGATTTTCCACTTCTTCGCGCAAGCACTATCGACAGGGACAGTTGAATGAAAACTTTTCCACAAGAACTTCTATTGTCCTTACTGTTCATACTTCTGGTTTGAAACGATGGCGAAAGAAACCTCACCCCCTGCTCAATGGGTTGCTGCCCGCCTTTCCGAATTTCCAAGTACCCACCCTTCCCTGTTTTACCGATTCAGGTCCGAGGATCCTGCGGAGGTTCAGGCAGCATGGGAGGAATTTTATGAGCGTTATTGCAAACTGATCGAGCTTTGGGCGGATAGGTTGCAGCAACGAAATCCGAAAACCGCTCACCTTGTGTCAAAGGAAGACCTCGTTATGCGGGTGGTGATTGCGATCGGCCAACAGCTGCGAGGTGATTTTCGATATGACTCTCAGCGAGGTCAGTTTCGAGGCTACCTGTATCGAGTCATTCGCAATATCCGTGTTAACATTGTGCGTGAGCAGCTTCGCATGCAGGTTTCCGATCCTCAGGGAGCGATGTTGAGATCGATTGAGGACGAGGGCAGAACGGAATCGATTGATCGACTGTTGGTTGATGAACTGTTTCAACTGTTCCGCGAAGCGTTGTGGCAGGAAATACGCGCTGTCAGAAGCAACTGGCGATCTGGCCGCCGGCAGGCTCAGAGAACTTATCAGGCGTGGTGGCTTTGTCGGGTAAAGGAGGAACCCTGGGATCGCATTGCCGGTCGGTTGCATGTAACCGAAGCAACAGCCAAAAAACATGCTCAGAGATTTCATGGTAGATTGATGGATCGATTGAATCACGAGGCACGTCGTTAAGGCGTCAAGCAACAGATCGTGGTGATCGCGAATCGTTTATTCATTCAAGAATATTCAGTATTTGCTCATGGAGAGCCCACTTAGATGGTGTTCCGTGTTGACTGTTGCGCTGACGAGTTCCTGAAAACCGTGTTGACGACCCGGCATCTGTTCACTCTGGACGATGCTTCGTGGCAGCATCTGGTTGCCTGTCCGGCGTGCAAGCATCGGCTGATTCGCATTTGGGAGTCGCAACGAGACTCTCGCGAAGAGGAATTTCCATCGATTGAGGGTGGTGTCGTGCTTCGGAAAATCGGTTCAGGAGGTGGCGGGTGTGTCTGGTTGTTTCTCAATCAGGCCGATGGTTTGGCATTCGAAGCGATCAAAGTTGCGCGCGAACAGAATGCAGAAGATGGGCAGACGCGAATGGAGAACGCGAGCCTGGTCTTTGATGCGGAGCGTGAGCGGCTGGCGCGATTGGACGACGGTAATTCGGTTGTTTCTTACAAACGGAACGGGCTGACCAAAGGTGATCAGCGGCCATACATTGCCATGACGTTTTTGCGTGGCTCATCACCGACACTGTTTGCGAGGCGTTTTGATCTTTCACTGCATCAACGAGTTCGACTGGCACGCGATATTAGTCGGGCGATCGAATCGATCCATCGTTCAGGCGTGATTCATTGCGATCTCAAACCGGGAAACATCATCGTCACATTGGATCGCACATGGAGTCCTTCTATGGATCGTTCTCTGGCATGGAAGGTACGAATCGTCGACTTCGGGTGCTCGCATGACCGGCATGAAATCATAGACGGAAAACTAGTCGAACAATATCTGAGCCACGTCGCTGGAACGCCAGGCTACATTTGCCCCGAGCTGCTTGGTGCTCGTGACGGAGCAAATGAATTGATGCCTGTCCGAGCCACCATCGACGTTTTTGCTCTGGGGATCATCCTTTTCGAATTGGTGACGGGTCGTTTGCCGTGGTCATGCGATGACGATCAACAAGAGAAATTTTGTCACGAACATACTCGCAGAAAGGTTCCTGAAGACAGGCGGTCGACGGATACTCATGCGGCCGGCGAAACGCTGGAGGGGGCGAAAAAAGAAAACAACCAGTTTGTTCCTTCCGACGCGAACGAAATTTCGTACCCCGCGTCATCTCTGGGCGAAGCTTTGGAGCATATCGTTACGACAGCCGCTGCCACGGATGCTCAAGAGCGATACCAATCAGCGGCAGAATTGGCTGATCAGTTGGATTCATGGCTGAGGCATCATCCTGATGAGGGCGATTTCGAAAAGTGGCCAGTGTTTGTCCGGCGATGGACAACAGGCAACCAGGCCATGATGGCGATCGTTTCGGCGGTTCTGCTGTTGATGGTCGGTCTTTCAATCCTGGTCGTTGCCAGCGTGACCGATGCGGCAGTCCGGTGAATCAATCGATCGTTAGTGAGTTGCCCGTGCCCGCGAAAAAACGATTATCGATATGCGGTGTTCTTCTCGACCTCTTTAAGCTGATCATCGTCATCGGGCGGTTCGGGTTTAAATTCAACTTTGGAGTAAATTTCGTCAACGCCAATTTGCACGTCAATTGATTTCAGTTCCAGTTTGGAATCCGACGTGTTGGCTGACCAATACTCCCACGTGGATTCGGTTTGGCGAGTGAAACGCTCGACAAGGATCTTGTCTTGCAAATCAGAACGCACTCTTTCAAGCTTCAGGTACTCTTCCGACGTCAGCTTTGGTGTGGGAACGGAGGGCATGAGTGACTTCCCATAAAAATAACATCAATGCGCAGTACGGTTATGATACCGTGAACCAACGGCCCCTGTTGAAGTGTACCATCACTATCCCGAAGTCTACATCAAAAGGACAATGGTTTTCCATGAAAGCACTTACCCTTACTCGATACAAAGAATTCGAATTCGGAGATGCGCCGGACCCCGACGTTGGTGCGACCGACGTCTTGGTGGCGATCCATGCCTGCGGAATCTGCGGCAGTGACATTCACGGAATGGATGGTCGCAGTGGACGAAGAGTTCCCCCGATTATCATGGGTCATGAAGCAGCGGGCGTGGTTGCTGAGGTCGGGGACGATGTCACGAAATGGAAAGTGGGTGACCGAGTCGCGTTTGATTCGATCATCTTCTGTGGAAAATGCGAAGCTTGCGTGGCAGGTCGGACGAATCTGTGTACCGATCGCCGAGTGATTGGCGTATCGTGCGATGACTATCGGCGTCACGGCGCATTCGCAGAGCTTTTGAGTCTGCCGCAGCATGTGTTATTCAAAGTGCCGGACGACGTGACATTTGAACAAGCCGCGTTTGGCGAGCCGCTGGCGGTCGCGATGCATGCGGTCAATCGCGTCAATTTGAGCGGCGGCGAAACCGCGTTGGTGATTGGCGCAGGGTTGATCGGTCTGTTGGTTGCTCAGGTGTTGAAGCAAAAAGGTGCCAGCCGAGTATTCGTGTCCGATCTTGATGCTGATCGTTTGGCCCTCGCAAAGAAACTTAGTGCAGACGATGGCTGGAACGCCGCGACGGAAGATGTGGTTGCCAAAATCAGGGCAACAACCGACGGTCGTGGTGCTGATGTTGTGATCGAATGTGTTGGGGCTGGCCCAACCATCGGGCAGGCGGTTGAGTGCGTTCGAAACGGAGGCACGATCGGTTGTGTCGGGAACCTTGCAGTGAAAGTCGATCTTCCGCTGCAGCAGATTGTCACGCGGGAGATCGCCATGTTCGGGTCTTGTGCCTCCAGCGGTGAGTATAGTGAAGCACTTGAGGCGGTTGCATCAGGCGATGTTCAGGTTGAACCCCTGATCAGCGCGGTTGCGGACTTGAGTGAAGGGAACGAGTGGTTTCAGAAGCTTTATAACGATGGTGATTTCGATCCGAGTTACCTGAAAGTGATTCTGAAGCCCAATCGTTAACGATAGGTTCTCGTTTGCGAGGCAACGAATCAGATTGCCCCGCATCGCTTTCAAGTTGAAAACGGTCGTCTACGCGGGTGGTTGGCGATTTGGTGGCTCCGCGTGACAATAACCCTTCACTGCGGTGGCGTTTAAACTGGCTCAGACGACAGATATTTTTTCAACAGCATCACTTTATGGAAACGTCCGAACTGAAAGATCAGGTTGCTCTTGTCACCGGAGCCAGTCGAGGACTTGGCCGCCATTTTGCTCAGGTGCTGGCGGCGACGGGCTGTCGGGTTTTGATCACCAGTCGAACTGCTGACTCGTTGGCAGAAACGTCAAAATTGATCCGCGACGCGGGCGGGCAATGTGAATCGATCGAGTTGGATGTTCGTGACTATCAGAGTATTCAAACTGCCAGTGATGCAGCCGTTGCTGAGTTTGGAAAGGTCGATATTCTGGTCAACAACGCAGGCTGCAATGTTCGCAAACCGGCGGTTGAGATCACGTGGGACGATTGGAACCTGGTTGTTGACACGAATCTACGAGGCAGCTTCTTTGTTGCTCAGGCGATTGCAAAGAAAGCCATGATCCCGGCCCGGTACGGTCGCATCGTCAACATCGGTTCGGTGACCAGCGTGTTTGGCTACGAGGGTTTGACTCCCTACGGAGCAAGTCGCGGCGGCACGAAGCAGATGACGATGAGTCTCGCGGATGACTGGGGACAACATGGAATTACCGTCAATTGCCTGGCCCCCGGTTGGTTCAAGACCGCTCAGAACGCCGTGATGTACGAAGATGAAACATGGGTCGAGTATCTGTCAGAGCGAATTCCGATCGGGCGTCCTGGCCAGATCGACGACTTGACTTCCGCTTTATTGTTCATGGTTGCTCCAGGCAGTGGTTACTACACTGGTCAAACGATGCTGGTGGATGGAGGCATCACCGTTGGCAGGACTCGAGCACTTCCGAAAACATAGCGAACGCCGTCAAGTTGACGCTCGGCTGAGAAAGGACCACTCATGATTCACATTTTCGCACAAGCAACGGCCATGACGCCATCAGTCGGATATTTGTTGACGTGTGTCGCAATTTCGATCGTCGTGCTGTTCGCGATGATCATTTTTGCTCGAATTCATGCGTTTCTGGCTTTGATTTTTGTCAGCATGCTGCTCGCGCTGCTTTCCGGCATGGATTTGCTGGCCATCGGAGGCAGTATTCAAAAAGGAATGGGCAACAGCCTTGGTTTCATTGCGACCGTAGTAGGGCTGGGGGCGATTTTTGGAAAGATCCTGGAAGCGTCGGGTGGTGCCGAAGCGATTGCTCAATCGTTGATCAAGAAGTTTGGAGAATCCCGATCCACCTGGGCGCTGACGGTAACTGGCTTCCTGATTTCGATCCCCGTGTTTCTGGATGTCGGGCTGGTGCTTGTCGCGCCGCTGTTGTTCGCGTTGGCGAGGGATGCAAAAAGATCGGTTCTGTATTTTGCCTTTCCGCTGTTGGCCGGAATGGTGGTGACGCATGCTTGTATCCCTCCGACGCCAGGTCCAATTGCGGTGGCTGAACTGTTGCAGGCGGAGTTGGGCCTGGTGGTTCTGTTTGGAGTCATTGTCGGTTTGCCAACGGCAGTGCTTTGCGGGCCTTTGCTGGGTGTCTGGCTTTCTAAAACGATTGACCCCGCCGATTTGCAACAAGTTGATGATCTTGTCGGTGAGACATCGGTTGACTCGACGAAATCAGAAATGATGGAGGCACCCACATTCGGTTTGATTCTGATGGTTATCGGTTTGCCGTTGGTGTTGATGGTGGGTGGAAGTGTGATCGACTCCATGCGTCGCGCGGAAGCGTTCGAATTGGTCGCTCAGGCGGATGGGGCAGTGGCACCATCGTTGGAGGTGATTGCTGAAGCTCAGAAGAATCCCGAACTGTTTTTCAATGCTGGTTTCTGGAAGCTGTTTTCCTTTTTGGGACACCCTTTCGTTGCGTTGTTGATCGCAACGTTTGTGGCGTGGTACGTGTTGGGAATCCAGCGAGGGTTCTCTGCGGCGGATCTGATGGATCTTTCAACCGCGTCGCTTGCGCCGGCAGGCGTAATCATTCTGGTGACTGGTGCCGGCGGTGTCTTCAAGACGGTGCTCAGCGATTCGGGCGCGGCTCAAGCGATGGCGAAGACTTTGGTCGATCTTGATCTGCCTCTGCTGGTGTTGGCGTGGGTGATAGCGGCAATGATTCGCCTGATTCAAGGATCGGCAACGGTTGCAATGATCACGTCAGCAGGATTGCTGGCGGGGATGATTGCCGGCCTGCCCGAACCAGTTTCCGCAAACGAGATGGCTTTGCTGGTGTTGGCGATCGCGTTCGGCGCTTCGATCGGGTCCCATTTGAATGACAGCGGCTTCTGGCTGGTCAGTCGCTACCTTGGCATGAGCGAACGTCAGACGTTCCGAACGTGGACAATTTTAACCACCGTCATTTCATTGGTCGGATTCGGATTGACGTTGTTCGTTGGAAAACTGATCTGATTGACCGTGCAAGAAGTCGAAATTCCGTCCTTTTTGTTTTGGTCTTGTCGTTTGATTGACGTAGATTTCTGTTGCCTGTCCATCAGACGCCCGTTTCACGCTTTAGAGAACTTGCAAATTGACACACTCACGCGTTCAGAAAAGTAACTCGCAAACTGGTCGCCTCCGCTCGCGTCAGATGCTGGGCAAGTACAAGATCACACAGTTGATCGGTTCTGGAGGATTTGCGAACGTTTATGCGGCAGTGGACACCATCGAAGGTGGCAAGGTCGCGTTGAAGATTCCAATAGGAGATTTCGTCGATCAGGAGATGCTCGACCTGTTCAAGCAGGAAGTGCGTCTCGTTGCGACGTTAGATCATCCTAATATTCTTCCCATCAAGAATGCGGACTTCATCGACGGTCGTTTTGTGGTGGCGTCGCGACTGGGAGACGAAACGCTCGATTCGCGGCTCAAACGCAGGATCACGGTCGAGAAGTCATTTGTGTTTTTCGAGCAGATGATTGCGGCAGTCGCTCATGCTCATGACAGCGACGTGCTGCACTGCGATATCAAGCCTGAAAATTTTATCATCTTTGATGGTGACACGATCATGCTGACCGACTTTGGAATCGCCAAGGTTTCTCGAATGACGATTGACGGGTCGGGAACCGGGACGATCGGGCACATGGCACCCGAACAGGCGATGGGGCGACCGAATAAACGATCGGATGTCTTCTCGCTGGGATTGATCATGTATCGAATGCTTTCGGGATATTGGCCCGGATATCCTTTCGACTGGCCTCCTCCTGGAGCCAATAATTTGCGAACCAAGCGGGTTCATCCAGATATGATTGCCTACATTCGAAAATCGATTGCTGCTCGACCGAACGATCGATTTGTCGATGCCGTTCAAATGGAGTCATCGTTTGAGCCCGTGCTCGAAACGGCGCTCAGGAATCTCAAGCGAAAGCGACGATCATGAGTGGCTCTGGGCGTCTGGTCAGAATCTGGAGCGAAGTGGATTCAGGTGACACTGTTGCCGAAGATTTTTGTGGCGGCCAGATGGTCGTTTTTTCTCAAAAATGTCCGACTCGCGGATCGGCTCCCAATGAAGATTCGGCGCTGATAATTCAATTGAACGATGAAACGGGCGTGCTCGCTGTCGCTGACGGTGTTGGTGGTGAGGCGGCGGGCAATCGTGCATCGCGATGCGTGGCGGATCAGATGATCGAGGCTTTTTCACAAGTAGATGTTGACGAGCGTTCATCGGATCGAGGCCTGCGAGCCGAAATTCTGGATGCGATCGAAGCCGCCAATCAGGAAATACTCAGTTGGGGAATCGGTGCGGGAGCGACACTGATTGCGGTTGAATTATCAGATGACTCGATCCGGCCCTATCATGCAGGTGACTCCGGTGTGATGTTGATCAGCAATCGCGGCAACGTCAAATTCGCGACAGTGGGCCATGCGCCGGTTGCTCAGGCGATCGAAATCGGGCTGATACATGAAGAAGAAGGTCTCGTGCATGAGGATCGCAACCTGATCGACAACTGTCTCGGGTCAACCGAGATGCGGATCGAGATCGGGCCCCCGGTTCGGATGGCCAAACGTGACACCTTGTTGCTTGCCTCCGATGGTTTGCTGGACAATCTGGCTCAGCAGGAAATTGCCACGATCGTTTGCAAGGGGAATCTATCAGATCGTATTACGGAACTCGTGAATCTGGCGATTGACCGTATGACTGAGGAATCTGAAGATCATGTTCCCTCCAAACCGGATGACCTTACGGTGGTCGCGTTTCGAATGACTTGATACAACGGACAAATCGTAACTTCTTTTTGTTTATTGGCTCCATGATCGAATCACCATCAACTTCACCGTCTGCTTCCTTTCAACTTGCCGAAATTTTGCACCAAGTGGAGGCTTTGGTTGAATCGGCAAATATCCACGAAGCGGAACAACTGATCAGCCAGTTAGAACCTTCGGATCGACTGATGCTGCTTTCCCGGTTGCCACGAGAGATCCGGCGCGCGCTGTTTCTGGGGCTGGACGCTGAAAAAGCCGCCGATTATCTGCACGATATCCCGGAGGTTCAAGCGCTGCGGATGCTTGAGCGAATCGCTCCTGATAAAGCGGCCTGCATTCTGGAAGAATTGCCCAAAGATGAGCAGGCAGATTTCGTTGGCGAACTGACCGAACAGACTCAGCAGTCCATTCTGGCAGAAATGGATTCAGACGGCGCGAAAGAAGTTCGCGAACTGATCGAGTTTTCCGACGATGAGGCAGGCGGCATCATGATTGTTGAATTCGTGGCGGTGCCCGCGAGTTCGACGGTGGCCGATGTGACGCAAAAACTTCAGGCCAACGCAACGACGTATTCTGATTACGACGTGCAGTACATTTACGTGGTTGATCAGGTTGATCATGCCCAAACTGGAAAACTGGTTGGTGTGCTGCGGCTACGTGATCTGGTGCTGTCCGAGCCAGCACGAAAAATTGAGTCGATGATGATTCCGCAGCCGCTGTCCGTTTCGACACACACTCACCTTCGCGAGATTAATCAGTTCTTTGAAGATCACAGCTTTGTTGGAGTTCCGGTCGTTGACGATCAACAGAATCTGGCGGGTGTCCTGCGTCGGGGCGACGTCGAAGAGGCGATGGCCGACCGATACGCCGAAGATTATTTGAAGACTCAGGGAATCGTCGATGAAGAACTGCGCACGATGCCGCTTGCGTTAAGATCGCGTCGACGCCTTGCATGGCTGAGCATCAACATTCTGTTGAATATTGTTGCGGCGAGTGTGATCGCTTTTTATCAGGATACGCTGGCTCAAGTGATTGCTCTGGCCGTGTTTCTGCCGATCATCTCGGACATGAGCGGTTGCAGTGGGAATCAAGCTGTGGCGGTTAGTATGCGGGAGTTATCACTGGGCCTGGTGAACCCTCAGGAAGTCGGCCGAGTGCTGTTTAAAGAAATCGGCGTCGGTTTGATCAACGGACTTTGCCTGGGTGTGCTGATCGCACTCGTTGCGATGTTGTGGAAGGGAAATCCATGGCTGGGAATTGTTGTTGGAATTGCGATGATGGCCAACACGCTGGTCGCTGTTTCGCTGGGAGGAACCTTGCCGCTGGTGATGCGATTGTTCAAGCTCGATCCCGCGTTGGCGTCGGGTCCGATTCTGACCACCGTCACCGACATGTGCGGATTCTTCCTGGTGCTGAGTTTTGCATCGTTATGGTTGGATAAGCTGGTTTAGAGAATTCAAACTACGTAGCAACCACCGCCAGCCAGTGGTTGTTCGCACCGCATGATGATACGAGTACGAAACGCAAGCGAGTGAATAACTTAAGGTGAGACTCACTCGCTGGCGCTTCGTGCTTGTGTTGGTTTAGAAAGTCTCGGTTTCCAGCTAAGCTTTCCAACCCGCATTTGGATTGCTGTGCGTCATCTTCCAGAACTCGCCCGCACGAGATTGAGCGATCGCCAGCAAACTGTCCACGGGATAGTTGCCATTGGAATCAATTTCTCCGGCTTCCGCTCCGGTCATCAGTTCGATAGCGTCAAAGATTGAGTCAACCGCGTACACGTGAAATTTGCCCGCTTTGGCGGCGTCAACCACGTCCTGACGAAGCATCAAGTCTCCCGCGTTGGAGGCAGGAATGACAACTCCCTGGTCACCGGTCAATCCAAAAAACTGACATGCGTCAAAGAAACCTTCGATCTTCTCGTTCACGCCACCGATTGCCTGAAAACGACCGCGTTGATCAACGGCACCCGTCATCGCCATCTCCTGTTTAATCGGAATGCCGGTCAGCGCACTTAGCAGGCAGACGATCTCGGCACCCGATGCAGAGTCGCCATCGATTCCTCCGTAGCTTTGTTCAAAGGCCAGTGACGCACTGAAGCAGAGTGGATGTTTCGTTTTCAACAGGTTGCGCAGCAGGCCGCCAAGAATATGAAAGCCTTTGGTATGGATGGCTCCCGACATTTGTGCCTGGCCTTCAATGTCGATCAGCCCCGCGTTACCGGGACCAATCGATGCCGTAATCCTGGCGGGGAATCCGTATGTCAACGGCCCAGACCGCATGACTGCCAGGCCATTGATCTGGCCGACCACGAAGCCGGATGTCTGCACCAGCAGCGTGCCGCTTTCGACCATTTGCTGAAACTTGACCGAAGGCAGGCTGGCCCTGGCTTTGGTGCGTCGCACGGCATCTTCCACATGCTGACCTTCAACCGGGCCCTCTTTTGCCAGAAAGGCCGCCTCTCTGGCGATATCTGCGATTCGTCCAAAACGGGCTGTCAGTTTTTCGCCGCGTGCCACGATCCGCGCGCCATGTTCGGCAAGCGCACCAACGGCAGAGCGATCAAACGCGGGCAGTGACTCTGATTTCGCCAACTGTGCGATCGCCTGGGCGTACTGCATGACGCCGTGATCATCTCGATCCAGTTCGCTGTCAAAATCAGCAAGTACTTTGAACAGTTCCGCAAAGTCGGGGTCCACCTGATCAAGTTGATAAAACGTTCCAACGTCCCCGATCAGAATCACTCGAACCGATACTTGAATGGCTTCTGGCTGAGTGATCACCTGCCGGCTGAGGAACCCAACCTCAGGCGGTACGATTTCCAGGTTCCCAGTTCGGAGCGTGCGCGTTAACGCTCGCCACGCACCTGGCTCTGACAATAAATCGCCGACGTCCATGATCAGGTAACCCTGGTCGGCCTGAAGAAGCGAGCCGGTGCGGATGCCGCGATAGTCTGAAATGGACATGCCTTGCGGCCCCCACTTCGGTTCGACGGTCCCCAACAGATTGATCAGGCTGGGCGTACATTCTTCAATTATCGGTCGGCGTTTCGCATTCTTTTCGTGCGAGTGAATAACATTGACGCCGTACAGTTCTTTCAAATCGATTGCATGTTGTTCGTCGGGGGGACCGTGCGATAACATTTCGACAAGGTGGTCAATGATCTCGTCAATGAAAATTTTCACATTGTCGGATGAGTAATCTTTGAGAATCTGTTCGATTCTGGGACTGGTGAGCTCGCGAATCGCCGACTCATTAACGTCGCGGATTTTGATTGCTGCTTGAGTGATCTCTTCGTTGGCCTGTCGACGAATTTCTGCGATTCGCTTTTCGTGCTCGGGTAACCTTGCTTCGAAGGCATCCAGCACGCTGGCATCGATTTTATTTTCGGCTACTTGTTGTCTTAACTGTTCGGGGGGGACAGGCTGTCCTTCCACAACGGGAACGATCAGCTTTTGTGCCGCCGGTCCTTCACCCACGTTGACCATCTGCATACTGTCAGCCAGCAACTCCTGCTCGAACGGTTCGGTCAGTTTCGAAATGTTGTCACGAGCCGCCTGCTGAATCGTTTCGCGTTTTGAATAGTACGGATCACTGTCGAGCGCTTTTCCAAGTTCATCTTCAACGAAGGTGGCGAAATCGTTCATTGCGGCGCGGAAGTCATTTCCATGGCCAGCGGGTAGCGTGATCAACCGAGGGCGATCGGGGTGATCAAAGTTCTGAACGTAACAAAAGTCATGGAGCGATTCGCATTCTGGTTTCAGCTTGTCCAGCATTTCCAGCACCAGCTGCCGACGTCCGGTGCCGCGTTGGCCACGTACGTACACGTTTTGGCCGGGGGCCAGACACAGCAGACCAAACTCCAACGCTTCCCGAGCAGTTGCCTGACCGACAATCCCGGCATCCGTATCAAGGTCATCCGTCGAATCAAACGAAAGGTTGTCCGTGTCACATTTCCAACGTAGCTCATTGGCCGATAGTGGTGGAAGATCGGATGGTTCGAGCGTCTCGTCCTTGTTCATGTCTGTGTCTTTCAGGCGGGGATCCGATGGTCATCGATGATCGCGTCAGACTCTATTCTAATTCAGGTCAGGTATACGAAAAAAGCCTCCTCGATTCGAGAACCGAGGAGGCTGCGTTACCAGTCTGAATTCCGACTTGTGTGTCTACTGAGTCAGAATGGTTGGCAGGTTGTTGGCGATCTGTTCGAAAATGACCGACAAGGCAGCCCCCGAATCGGTATGGTAGTGCTTGCCTTTTCCGTAAGTGGCCACACTGCCCATATCCGCTTTTCCGGTCGATGAAACACCAGGGGTAAATGTGATCGTGTGCACGATCAAATCCATGTCAGCCAGTTCGTCTCGAGCAACATCTACCGGACTGTCACCAACGGTGTTGTCACCATCGGTCAGCACAACGAGCGTCTTCGCGGCAAAGGCTCGGGCACGTGCCTGTGGGTCATCATCCGACATGTTTCGAATGATGTACGCACCCTCACGCATTGAATCGCCGATCGCGGTTCCACCGTACGGACAGATGGTAGGCAGGATGTCTCGAATCGAGATGGAAGATCCCGAGTAGGGAACATCGTATCCGGGTTCATTGCTGTTGTTCACATAAGCGGCTGGGAATCCATCATCCTGCAAGCCATAGTCAAAATCGGGGTTGTTGTCATAGTAATTGACGCCCCCAAACTGAACGTTCTGGGAATCAGGTCCCGCATTGAACGGCAGGATCGCAACCTGTTCCTTTTGGACTGTTCCGTCACGAGACGTTAAACCATCCGGATCAGTTCCTCCACCCAATACGTTCAAGAACACGGTGACTCCACGGTCCAGATGATACCAACGGCTGTAGGCTGGCGCCTGACGGTCGTCAATATCTTCGTACCACTCGATACCCTGGTCGTTATTCTTGTAGCGGTAGCGATAGTCGTGAGCGTACACGGCCATGTGAGTCGTTAACTTTGCCCGTTGCTGAGCAATCGACAGGCCGTTGGTCCATGTTTCCGGGTCGTCGCCCAATTCGTGGTCCTGATTGCCGTCACGTTCCAGCCAGTAAATCACGTTGCTCGAATACCAACGTTCGTACAATCCGTCGCTTGCGTCGTTGTACTCGTCCCATGTAATCTTGTCGCGAGTTTCATCCTGTCCTTCGGATCGTTTACGTGAATTGTTATAGTTGAGCCGATAGTCGTTACGACTTGGGAAATAAGGGTAGACTGCGAATTCGTCTTCGGTCATGTAAGGTCCGTGCGACGAGTTTCTCCAGGCATTGTTCGTGTTCCTCCTTCGCCACTGCACGCGATATTCCCAGATATCTTCGCCTTCAACCGTGTAGGTTTCCTGACTGAGGTCATACAGTGTGTCTGCGAGTGCTGTTTCATCTTCGAAATAGATCATTGATCCGGAGCGGTCAAGCACCAGCACGACATCACGATCAACCTGAGTCGAAACGGAAGCCGCTGCGACGGTAAAGTTCTTGTCAGGTGTGAATCCATCGCTCGAGTTGAACGGTCCGAATACGTGAGGCAGCTGAAGTTGGTTGCTGATGATTCGAAAACTACTGGGGATCTGGTTGTTGTTAATACTGTAGTATTGATACGGCGAGTAACTGCCATCATCTGCGACAGTGCGCGTCGAACGTCCAAACTCCATGACTCCTTCTGGAATGACCGCTGGGCTACCGCCGACCGAATTCATAGCCGCGATCTGAGCGGCAAAATCCATGACGTCGTCTTTGGCTTCGGCAAGCGTTTGGACGGATCCATCCTGGTTCGGTTTGGGCGTGCCAAGTCGGCGTCCACCCGCATGTACGGCGGAGTCGACAGCGATCTTCATTTCTGTGTGACACAATTGCACATAGGCAAGATTGATCGCCATTGCGCAAAAGATCATCAGCACTGGAAATATGACCGCGAACATTGGCACAATTGCCCCGCGGCGCAGTTTGGTGAGTGTCAGCATTTGGTTCTCCAGTCACGTCAGTGGTGAGTCAGTCAAAGTTGCAAATTCAGGAGGATAAAACGTCGTCGTCAAATGTTTGGCAGATACAGAATGTGTCAGTTGGCGTATGCTTCAGCCGGATTGAAGAAGCCGCTATAGCGTTCTGATCGGACGCGAATCTGGGCGGAAATGTTTTTGCCTTCCACCCAGTTCGGAAAGAACATCGGGAAAACAAAAGTGGCATTCTCAAACGGAACGGTCGCTTGCACATGAAATTCGACGGATTGGTTGTCGAACTCGTTTGTTGTGTTCAGCGGAAGGACATAGCCGTTATCATCCAGATAAACCTGTCCGGCGATCACGGAACCCTCAGCCGGCGGGTAACCATACAGGTTCAGGTAATCATTGACCGCATCAATGGTGTCTTGCTGGGTAATGCCTTCCATCATCGCAAGGCGACCGGCTCGATAGACGGCATTTTGAACGACGTGCCGAGCGAGACTTAACCGTGAGAAGTCAAAGCAAACGACGCAGAACAAAGCGAAAATCGGGATCACGAACGTGAACTCAACCGCAGTTGCTCCGCGGCGCTCCTTGCAGCGAGATGATCGTTTGAATTGGAACAGTTTCAACATGGTTTCATTCCTGGTCGTCGATTCAATTGACGACAACATTGGTCACTGGCTTGTCGAACTCGCGTACCATCGTCACGCTCGCTTCGATGTTGCGATTGAACAGGTACTCGAAGATAGGGGTCGCGTTTCCAGCCGAAGGAGCCACAATTCGAAGCGTGATCGGGTCAAGTGCGTCCAGATCTTCGACATCGTCGTCGTTCGGCGTAATCAGAAAGATCCCATGCTCGTCGCCCGGATTGGCGAACTCAGTTGTCGATGCTTCGCCCAGACTGACCTGCCGAAACTCGAGCACCTGTCTTGTTCGGGTAAGGATGTCAGCGTTCGTGGTGCCTCGACCTGTTCCAGCCCGGACGCCTTCAAACGCAGAAACGGTCAACGATTGCTTGACCAGAATTCCTGCACAAGTTTCCAGCGTGCCAAAGATGATGGGAGTCAAAATGAGCAGGCAGAGTGCACATTCCACGGCCGCAGCACCGGAACGATTGAAGTCACGTCGTCCAGTTCGCAAAACGGTGCGATTGAATGGCTTGCGAAGTTGTTGATAACGCTTGAACATTGTCGCGCTTTGATACGTGAGGGGCAGGATCACTGAACCGGGGGCTCAGTACGCATGATTCAGGTGTGAGAACATTTGAAACCTATGTCAGAATCTGACCGAAGATGGATTTCAAATAACGGGATGAACCCCAAAACAACGCTGGCAGCTCGAATGAAGTGAATAATCGTTACAACCGTCAAGCATTGACAACGACGACCCGTATAAAGCAGATTCTGCGGTCACTTGCATTCGATTGGGAAGGTTGAGCACTGGGGTGGGCTTTCGGCTGGGCGTTCCGAAGTTTATCGCGTCACTTGTTGCAATCGACGCAACCGATACCCCTGATTTACAAGCGGCTGATCGAGATCCGTCCTCCGAAACAAACGTCGACGTCGTGATCCGCTGATCGAAGTCTGTTTTGATAGCTGCCAGAAAATCGAACCTGACCCTGGGAGTTTTGATAATCAGTTGGCAAGGGGCAGCGATCCGTTTCGCAGTCCACAAGCTCGGGCATCGATGTTGTGTCTGAAGCCGGGTCGGGTAGATTCACGTTGTACAACGTTGGGGCCGACTGATCAGTGATCAGTTCTGTTTTTGAAAGCAGATATTCCAGCGTGCGTGATGTCCATTCGGCCGAACGTTTCCAGTTGAAATCGCGATCGTTCATGTTCGATCGATACTGTGAAAACGCGACAGCGCTGATTCCATGAAAATTTGCTTCCCGCGCGGCGGCGACGGTGCCGGAAGTGAATACGTCGACGCCCAGATTCGCTCCGTGGTTGATGCCCGAAAGAACAAGGTCGAATCTGCGGTTCAGGTGATGCAAGCCAAATCGCACGCAGTCAGCCGGTGTTCCATCAAGCGAAAACCAATTGTCTTTCTGTTGCACGAAATCCATCGCTCGACCCAGAGTCAGCTGGTGGCCGATGCCCGATTGCGGAGCGGCCGGCGCGATGACGGTGACGGTTCCGAATTGTGACGAAAGCTGAGCGAGGTGGGCGATTCCTTCAGCATCCCATCCATCGTCGTTGGTGATCAGTAAATTCATGGGTTTGTGGCGGCGAACAAGACAAGTACCTGCGAGTGGCCAATTGTTTCAGCAGACCGTTCCGCATCTTATTTTGCAACGGGACTCGCTTGCAGAACGCCGGGCGTCACTTGACGCGACTGGAATGTCGATTATGATCCGACCTTCCACAAAGCTGGTGATCGATCGCCTGTTCGCGTTCGGTTAGAGGGAATCGGGTGAAATCCCCGAACGGCCCCGCCGCTGTAATTGACGGAACCTGATTGGAACGCTGTTCCATTGGAATCCAAATCGCTTTGAATCTGAATGCCATTGCCCTGATTGAACAAGGATGGGTGAGAAGGCCGCAGCGATAAGTCAAGAGTCAGAATACCTGCCAGTTTTGGATGTCGACCGTAGTTCTGCGAGGGACGAACTCGGACGAAGTGAAATTGCACGAGACAGCAACGGGACCGGTCTGCGCCAGTTTTGAATGTGATTCGTGTTGTGTTCGCCAGATATTTGTATGCGCTTAAGAACCTTGAAACCCGAACGGACAGCTTTCACGCTGGTAGAGTTGCTGGTTGTAATCGCAATCATTGGCATCCTGACAGCCATGTTGTTGCCGGCCATTCAGCAGGTGCGAGAAGCCGCTCGTCGAACGTCATGCAGCAACCGTTTGCGCCAGATCGGAATCGGTTTGCAGTTGCACCATGATTCAAAGTCTGTTTTTCCGCCGGGAGGGATCGAATGGCGTCCATCACCCAGCTCTTCAAATCGTCAACTTGCGTGGAGTGTCTTCCTGCTGCCATTTATCGAGCAGAAGAATACTTATGATCTTTTGGACTTGTCGCAGGCGTTCGACAGCGCTGCAAACGAGGAAGCCGCAAAAACAACGATCGATCTTTACATTTGTCCAAGCGGCTTGCGTGGCGCCGAATTGTCGGACGGCCGTGGTCCCTGTGACTACGGGGGCATCTATGGAGAGCGAATCAACAGTCCTAATAACCCACCGAAAGGATTGATGATCTACGATCAATCGTTTCGTCATAGCGATATTCTGGACGGGGCGTCGAATACGATTATCGTTGCGGAAGATTCAGGATGGTCCGATGGTCAGTGGATCAACGGAAGGAATATTTTCGATCAGGCGTTCGCGATCAATGCAGCGCCCGAATTTGAGAACGATATCCGTAGTGAACATGCTGGTGGGGCAAACGCCGTATTTGCAGACGGAAGCGTTCGCTTCCTTTCCGAACAGATGGACCTGCCCACGCTCGGCGCGATATGCACTCGAGCCAAACGAGAAATAGTTGCCAACTTTGATTAACTTGAAAGCCGAAACTCAGATGAAAGCTCAATTCCGAATGTCCCGCTATTTCCAACGCGGTGCGATCGCCGCACTGATCGTTTTATCAAACTGCTGTGCATTGCAAGCTCAGCAACACGTGGTCGATTTTGAAGATATCACGCTCCCTGCATTAAACAGCTTCGTGAACGCTTCGTTCGTCAGCGGAGGAGTAGCGTTTGACGGACAGATTGCTGACTTTGGGATTTACGAAGGTTTCGTTGCCAGCAATGCGACGGTCAACCAGGATCTTTCCATTTCGCCCGGCAGTCTGTTTGGGCAACCTGATTTTCTGCTGAATCAGTATTCGGCTTATGTGCCAGATGAGGGTGCAACGTCGAATTACGGTGTTCTGGTTTTCAACAATTCAGAGGCTCCTCGCACCGCATTCAGAGGAACCATCTCTGCGCCTGAACAATCGCAGTTCCAGAGTATCAAGGTGGCAAATACAACTTATGCAGCTCATAGCATGTTGATCGGTGATGGGTTTTCGGACCCTTTTGCCGTCGACGACTCACTCACCCTGTACATCATGGGGCGTCGCGATGGGATCGCGTTGGGAGAGATCGAGTTTTTGTTAGCTGATGGTCGAGATGTGGTTGATCAGTTTACCGAAATTTCATTGGAAGGCTTTTCAGAGGCGGACGAAATTTCGTTTTCGCTCGCGTCAACCAGTTCTGGGATGTTCGGCTTGAACACTCCAACCTTCATCGCGATTGATGACCTGACTTTCGTTTCAATTCCAGAGCCATCCGGCGCGATGTTGTTCGGTTTCGCTACGCTGATCGGAAGTGCTCGACGTCGTCGGACATATTAAGCCGCGGCAGACGAATTCGCTTTAGTCGCCAGCCAGACGATTGCGGCCCCGGTGAGTGAAATTGGAATGCCTTCGATTGCTGTCCAATAGGCCGGCATCGGCGTGGTTACGTCGATGCCTAACATGGCCAATCCAAGAACGATGTGCAGGTAACCAAAAATTTTTGCCAGTGACAGGAACTGGTGAAGATGAATGGCCGTGTACAGCATCAGAAATCCATGGACGGCATACAAAAGCGAAGTTGATCTGGCCAGATAGATGGCAATCGGACTTTCAGGGAATTCACCCAGTCCCAGCCAACGGTGTGTCTGTGACATCCATGACACCGGCAGGAATACCGCGAAGGTTGCGACCAACAGCCCAATGCCGACAACGGCCAGCAGGACTTGAAGTACGTTGAATGGATGAAATTTCATGGCCAATGCGAGAAGGGAACACAATCAACACTCGTCAATGTCCACGATGGTTCAACAGAATCAAGTACCCCGCTGCAAACTGGCCGGAATACAACATTGGGCGTGAGGTTTAATTGACACTCCGACGAGTGGCACCGACCCGGCGCGATTCATGGGTGCTGGGTCAATGTGGTCCTGGCTGAGCGGTGCCACTCTCAACGGAGATTCAGTGATTGCATCGGCGTTCATCCTTCGCGGCAGAGTCAGGGCTTTGTCTATCGTGTTCGTAATCGAAGTTGTGACCTGACCAGCAACTACCCTGCGATCACCGCGAACGGGTTGGGTAACGCGGCAGCATCATCGGCAGAGACCGGCAAAGATGCTGCTTGTCGCACGTAGTCTGTTCGTTCTTCTGCGACAGCCGCAACTTCAGTGACCTCGTTGCATTCGACGTCCACTTCCAGCGGCAGCGGCGAAAGCTCACCGCGGAGAACTTTCACGTCAGCGGGAGCCGTGATGCCCAAACGGATCGTGTTCCCTTTGATTTTGAGTACCTCAACCTTGATGCGTCCGTCGATGAGGATGGTTTCGTTCTTTTTGCGTGATAGAACAAGCATGGTTTTCTCCTTGAGAGTTTCGCAGTGGCTTCCTGCATACGTGTGATAAATGTTTCCGAGGCGCCGGGTTGCCGGCTGGGGTTCGCAGCGAACGATCAAGTTTGATTCAGTTGTTGCTGACCTTTCCTTCGGGTCTGGTGTTATTTTCGCGAGGGGCCAGACACAGCTGGTCCAGCCGGAAAAGAATCTCTCGAAATTCTCTTGGGCCGAAAAACAACTCGCGTTTTTCAATGCAAAACGGTGCATGCAACCAGACGAGACAGCCTGTGCCAGGCCCGCGCCTCGACGTTCGAAAAGCGATCGCTTGCTAGCACCGCCTGTTAAAGTTTGACGGTTATCCTGATCGCGAAAATCTGGCCGTTGCCCCGAGTTTAATTTGTACTGATTTTTCTGAATCTTCCGGTTCAGCCTTGCCCGATACCAAAGGCAGGTGATGCGGACTCGCTTCGAAGCGTTTGCCGCTGGTTTCGCCATCCAGTCTGAAGTCAGGGAGAGTCATGATTCGCAGAACGATTACTCGTGCATGTTTAGTTTCACTTCTGTCGGTGGCTCCTGCGTGCCAGGTTTCCGCATTGCAATCGGGTCTGACGAATGACGGAAGTTCGGCGGAAGCCGCCAGAAAAATGCCAGAAGCGGCGGCTTTGACGCTTGCCCGATCGATTCTGGAACCATTGCCGGCCAGACGAAATGATCGATCGGCGCCGGCGAAGGCTGGCAAACGCAATCGCACGAACTTGGATTCGAATTCGATTTCTGCCGCTGCCAGCAGAAGCGTGTTTGCTGAGTTGGATTCTCTGGTTGCAGCACACGAGCAAGGTGCAGTGGAGGAAGCAAACGGTAAATCGGGGGATTCCACCACGGCCGACTATCGAGCCGCAACTGAAGGGGCCATGAAAGGTCAAATCGGACAGACCAGTGCTCAACTACCGACCAAAAACACTGACGAAACGTTGTCACCCGCAGCAGCCGAGACTGCGATCTTTGTTCATCCTCCAAAAACTCGCCCGTCGGCTCCTAATCGCCATTATTTTCAGATCGAAAACACCAGTCACAAGCATGCAAAGAATGTTGCGGTTGAGCTGGTTGTTCCCAGCCACGTGCACATCGTCGAGGTGGCTCCGTATGATACCGTTGTTGTTGGCAAAACGGCTCGGTACAAGTTCGCGTCAATCCGCTCGGGCGAATCGAAAGTCATTGAGTTGACGACCAACCCAGATGTCAAAGACGAAGTCGTCTTTGAGTCGCGTTTTTCGATGGAGCATGTTCGTCGGCTTGCCGCGCGCTCGGCTCCTCAGAAAGTTGAGGTATGGAGCCCTGAAGCAATACAGGACGCCGAACCGGAATTACCGCAGGACGCACAGCCGGCGGAAACGAATAAGACGGAACGAAAGAAGACGCCGGTCCGCACGATCGCGACCAAGCCCGAAACGAACGTCTTGTCTGGCCGTTCCGCTCGAAAAGAATGGGAGCAACAAGCTCGGTTGAACTATGGCCCAACTGGAATCCCGGGCAAGGTGATGGTCGCCAACCCTCAGGCGGATCAAGCTCAGCCTCCTCAATCGAAAGAAATGGAAATTGAGCAGCCCGAAGTCGCTACCTCGGTACCTTCCGCTCAGCCACAGGAAGTCGCTCTGGAGCAGCCAGAAGCCGTTGTCGAAGAGATTGTTGAGTCACAGCCAAAGGTTGCCAGCGAAGATCTGTCCCCTGAGGTTGCGACAGCTTCAACCAAGCCGGACAACGGCTGGTTTCAATCTCAGTTGAAGACAAAGATTGACGGACCTCAGCACGCGGTGACGGGCGAAGAAGCTGAGTATCACGTGTTAGTGGAGAACGCATCGAATAAAGATGTGGACGATGTGCTCGTTCAGCTCGCCATTCCGACGGGTTTGGAAGTGACGGTATTGGACCGCGACGCATGGTTCGATGGGAAGGCTCGCACGATTACTTGGAAGCTGCCAAAAGTTCCCGCCGGTACCAAGGAAACGATTCGGTACCTGGCAAAAGTCGTTTCGGCAGATGGTCACTTGCAGAAAGTGACGCTTGGCGCCGCCAATCAATTTCGTGGCCAGGCAATTTTCCAGTCCACCGTCATGGACCAGTATGAGCTGGCGGCTCCCCTGTTGCCATTTGAAAAAGACAACGGCAGCCTGAAGTAGTCAGGCTTCGTTGTGCGGTTGCTTGGTGGTATTTATCAACTGTTGTGTTGCTGAACAGAATCAACGTGCCCTCAACTGAACCGGATTGGTCTGGAATTTTGCGATTTTTGCTTCTCGTTCAGCAAAAAAAGAAATTGCTCGGGAAAATCGTACTTGTTGTTGTTCTTCCTTTTTTTTTTTGCAACTTTGAAAATTTAAGTTTCTCCAAAAAAAAACGAATTTCCAAGATTCGTTAAAGGTTTGGGTTGACTTATTTTTGTTCATCTGACCGCTTGGTCAATTGCCAACAGGGATTACTACGGCTGCCACTGTTGGAGATTTTCAATGCCCTTCGGAGGTCGGTCAGAAGCCGGCTGATCTTCTGCCGTTTTTGAGTCTCTGAAAGACCGTCGCTTAATTTTTCCATCAGCAACTCATTGATTTGGCCTCGATTCGCCGAACCAAACTCAATTAAAAAATCGATAATCAACTTGTTATAGTGCGTGTCGTCTTGGGAACGCGTTCGGATGTAAGCGGCCTCTTGCCCGGTCGCGGCAGCTATGTTGGAAGATACGTGCAAGTTTGGTTTTCGCCCTTCAATCAGTTTTTTCTTCCTGAGGCGTTTAACTGTGTCAGAATCAATGGGCAATTGTTTCTGAACGCGATCCAATGCAAATACGTCGTCCAAAGGGATTGCAGTATTCAAAATCAAAGCTCGGCTGTAGGACTCGTCAATGATTTTGCCATAGATTGTTAATCGAACGCAGTCAGGCTCGGTCAAATCGTAGTCGGGCAAAGGAAAGTAGCGTTTCTTTTGTCCTTGGTACATTGAATGGATACCAAAACCCATGGTGTCGATCATGTTTAACGACGCCATCGCTTGCGAAAGAAATGGGTTCCTGTATCGGCGGGGCGTCTTGTTTCCTAAAACGTAATCATCCGGCTTTCCTTCAAAAAAATCCCCGTCGTTAATCAAGTCCAGCCGCTCCACGTACTCGGTGACGACGACACGAGCATTTCGGCTGTAGTCCTGATGTGCAATGCAGTTATGAAGTGCTTCCATCACGATTCGTTGATCGTATTTTGAGATTTCAACGGCCAGCAACGACTCGGCTGGAAGGATTCTGAGCTGGAGATTGCGAATTTGGCGATAGATCTGTGTTGTCGTGAGTAAAAAAGGTGGCCCAAAATGTTCATACGCCGATTCCTCGCCAACCAGTTTCCATGTGATTTGCGACGGATGAGGTGAGAGCAGATGTGAGGATTCAGGTTTCCCCAAAAGGAGCAAAGCGGTCCTGGTGATTAGGCCGTCTTTTGCGACCTTCGCTCGGTTCAGGAAAGTCTCAATCGGCCACTCCATTACTTTTCGCTCGTCGATGCGATTGGATTTGGCTCGCGCGAATCCTTCGCGAGCTTTCTGCAGGGCCGTTTCATCCAAGTCAGTGACTTTTGCCTCTGAAACGATCTCGGCGGACCAATCAATGGCGAGCGGCTGGTTTCGGATTTCATCTTGTTTGTCAAGTGAAAGTGGCACGAGACTTTCACCACTTCGGGCGTAGTAGTGACCATTCCACGCGATCGGACCACCTCGCGGAGCGGGAGGAACCTGAAATAAAACGACACGTCCGTCATCATGAAACAGTTCGAAAATCTCCCGAAACGAAAGTGCGGGATCCGTGTTCTCAGCCATTTGCAGCTTGAGATTATGAAGGCGTTTAGGATCTCGTCTGTAGTTAGAATCCTGCACTGACCGGGTATTGTTATTGATGCCAAAAACAAGCCAAGCTTTGTCTTGATTTCTCAGGTTCGCCTCATTGGACAAGGCAGATAGATATTTGCCGATGTCGGAAGTCGAATACGAGTCTCCAACTGCTTTGAACTCGACAACTTCATTTTCCCAGTTCGCAATCAAACTGTTCAACAATGCGTTCAGTTCTTTTTGATCCACGGCTTCTTCCTGCACGTGACGCTTCTTGATGTCTTATCGCCCATACGGTCAAACGAAACAAGTCTGATCATATCAGCCTTTCTCTGTTGGACGAGTGGCCGCGAAGCATTATATGCTTTGGCTGTAATGCGAGGGTGTTGAAAGAAATACCTTAAATCAGAGTTTGGAAAACCTGTCAGCTTCCCGGTCGATGGGCGTGCCTTTGTTAACTGGTTATACTTGAATTTGTTCCCTACCGTTCCGTACTTATGATTCGCCCGGTGTCATTGGCAATTGCAGATTTGGAAAAGCTGGTTTCGCAGTCCATGCTGCGCGACCGGTTTCGGCTGA
>CAYXWX010000042.1:0-34261 GCA_964468915.1 uncultured Pirellulaceae bacterium | reverse complement strand
TTTCGAACGCGTCCTTGCGAGCAATCGCAGGGACTTCGTTGTACATGTTGAAGACCTCTCCTTCGTCGAGGCCCAAACTTTCGACCACGTACAGGAACGTGTGAGAATGAACAGCTTCTTCAAACGCCTGACGCAACAAATACTGCCGACATTCCGCATTCGTGATGTGCTTGAAGATCGCCAGCACCAGATTGTTTCCAACCAGACTTTCGGCAGTCGAAAAGAAACCGAGGTTTCGCATGATCACGTGTCGCTCGGCGGCCGAGAGCTGATCTGATTTCCAGATCTCAATGTCCTTGTTCATGGGAACTTCAGTCGGCATCCAGTGATTGGCACAGCCATTGTCATAGTGCTCCCACGCCCACTTGTACTTCAACGGCATCAACTGGTTAACGTCAACCTGGTGACAGTTGATCAGTCTTTTTTCGCTGGCGTCAATCCGATCCGTTTTTACGGGTGACACATCAACGGCCTCTGTCTCGCGAATATCAATCGCCATACTCTCAGACTCCATGCATTAGAGATTTGGATAGTCGAAACTTAATTACGTTTATCGAACCGCACGAGGTAGCTTCGGACAACGGTCAAGCCAACCAATCGCCTGACAATCTTGCGATCTCAAACTGCGTGAATTAACAAACTCACGACTTAAGGTTGGCCCGGCTTCGATTGGCCGATTGCATTGCCGCCTCGTCGACGGCAATACAGGTTTCCAAGAAAGCGATTTGCTTTCGTCAGCTTGATCAAACTACTGGCAAGCTTCGCAGTCGGGGTTGTCAACACTGCACTGTTGAACTTCCGGTTGACGCTCAACCACAACATCAGCCGAGGAACTGGCGTTCTTCATCCAACGCGGCTGCACGCCGAACTTGTTGATGTCGACGGTTGATTTTTCGACCTGAGTCGCACCCAGCGATCGCAGGTAGTAGGTCGTTTTCAGCCCCGTGGACCATGCGTAACGATACATCTCATCGAGCTTTCGACCGCTTGGTTGGCCCAGATACAGATTCAAGGACTGCCCCATGTCGATCCATTTCTGACGGCGGCTGGCACATCGGATGATCCATTTGGGTTCAATCTCAAACGCGGTGGCGTACCTTCCCTTGATGTCATCAGGCAGACCGGGGATCTCTCCGAGAGCGCCATCGTAGTACTTGATCGCTTCCAACAGATCTTCGCACCAGAGCCCGCGTTCTTTCAGCTCATTCACCAGGCTGATGTTGACCTGAACAAACTCACCCGAAAGATTACTCTTCACGAACAAGTGCTTGTACGTCGGTTCGATCGATTGAGTGACACCAATGATGGTCGAAATCGTCGCCGTCGGTGCAATCGCCATGATGTTACTGTTGCGAATCCCGTGTGTGGCAACTTGAGTTCTAACCGAATCCCAATCAAGCGACGTTGACTGGTCCATCTCGATTTCCATCCCACGCTCATCTTGCAGCAACTGAACCGTATCAATTGGCAACAGGCCTCGATCCCATTTCGACCCTTCGTAAGATGAGTAAGTTCCTCGCTCCTCGGCAAGTCGACTGGATGCCATGATCGCGTACCAGGATATCGCCTCCATCGATCGATCCGCAAACTCGACTGCTTCCTCGCTGGCATAGCTGATTCCGCAAGCCGACAGCGCATCCTGGAAACCCATCATGCCCAGCCCGACTGGACGATGACGCTGGTTCGCGTTTTTCGCTTCTGGCGTCGGGTAGAAATTGATGTCGATCACGTTGTCCAACATTCGGACCGCTGTATTGATCGTTTCCTCCAGTTTTTTGTGATCAAGCTTGCCGTCAGTAACATGATTTCGCATGTTAATCGAACCAAGATTACAAACCGCAGTCTCATCAGCAGATGTATTCAGCAAGATTTCGGTGCACAAGTTACTGCTGTGAACCACGCCTTGATGGTCTTGAGGTGAGCGGACGTTTGATGGGTCCTTGAACGTGATCCACGGATGCCCGGTTTCAAAGACACGCGTCAGCATCTTTCGCCAAAGATCAACAGCAGGAATCGTGCGATGCAGCTTGATCTTCCCATCAGCCGCATCCTGCTCGTACTGGGAATAACGCTCTTCGAAAGCCTTCCCATATAAATCGTGCAAATCGGGCGTTTCATCTGGACTGAAAAGCGTCCAGTCCTTTTGCTCAACGACTCGCTTCATGAACAAATCGGGAATCCAATTCGCCGTATGCATATCATGCGTGCGACGTCGCTCGTCTCCCGTGTTCTTACGAAGGTCGAGGAACTCCTCGATATCAAGATGCCATGTTTCCAGGTAGGAACAAACGGCTCCCTTGCGTTTTCCACCTTGATTGACAGCAACCGCGGTGTCGCTGACCACCTTCAAAAATGGAATGACACCCTGGCTCTGACCATTGGTACCTTTGATATGAGCGTTAGTCGCTCGAATCGGAGTCCAGTCATTGCCCAGTCCACCAGCCCATTTTGAAAGCTTGGCATTATCTGCGACCGCTTTGAAAATTGAATCCAGATCATCTGGCACGGTCGTCAAGTAACAGGAGCTCAGCTGAGGATGCAAAGTACCCGAATTAAACAACGTTGGAGTCGCAGAAGTAAACCGAAACTGTGACAGAACGTTGTAAAACTCAATTGCTCGGGCATTTTTGTCTTCTTCCCGAAGAGCCAACCCCATCGCAACCCGCATCCAGAAATACTGAGGCGCCTCGAACCGGCGACCGTCGATGTGCAAAAGATATCGATCGTAGATCGTTTGCAATCCAAGGTACGGAAACAATGAATCACGATCCGCGACCAAAGCCTCCGCAAGCTGATCGAGGTCGAAGCTGGCAAGGTCAGGCGAAATTCGCTTGGCCTCGATTCCCAAATTGACAAAGTCAGAAAACTTTTCTCGGTACAGCTGTGCAACGTCGCCTTTGCTGGCAGATTTACCAAGCGATTCGCGGTAGATGATGTTCAGCACCAATCGACCTGCCACTTGATCGTAGTCAGGGTCATTTTCAATTCGTGCTCGAGCAGCAAGCACCATCGACCGGCCAATCTCCTTTGGCGTTATGCCGTTGTAAAACTGCTTTTGAACTTCAACCAACAACTCTTCCGACGAACAGTTCTCTGTGAAGCCTTCGCATGCATCCTCCACTTGGGCACGCAACCGCTTGAAATCCAGATTCTCAAGCTTTCCGTCCCGATCAATCATCATGGATGGAAACGCTTCTTCACTCTCCATTCGTTCTTCGGCGCGAAGTTGCCGCATCTTCGAATGCTCTGCACGATAAAGGATGTACCGACGAGCCACTGAAAAGAACTCATTCTTCATCAGCTCTCGTTCCACCGTGTCCTGAATGTGCTCGACCGTCACACTACCAGTCGACGCAGCATCAGAATTCGCCTGTTCAGCCACCGCCAGCGTCATCGAGCCAATCTTCTCCAGCAAGGCAGAATCCAATTCTTCAACACTTCCGACGCCTTGTTCGGCAGCAAAAGCTCGTTGAATCGCCTTGGAGATCAAACCCGAATCGAACACAACAACGCGTCCATCTCGCTTGGCAACGCTGATTTCTCCTTGAGCAATATCTTTAAACATTCCTTCGCACTCCTGTTCCGTTGACACGCCATGGATGCCGAGACACTCAACCTTGCCTCGGCAACCTTTGAATTGAAACGCCTTTCACACCCGCCGACACTCGTTTCATGACCGTATGCACATGCACCGAGGGAGGGCCGACCGAAAAACCCGAGGTATTAAGAGCTTGAATCATCCATGAGACACATCTGGTCTACGCTGCTGTGAAACTGATTCATTCGTCCATGAACTACAGTGCAAGAAACCGGTTTCCGTTCCGCCGACTGACATCCATGGCAACATGATCTGAATTACGGCACACGCCGAATTTTTCAAATGCTCTCTAACCCAACCACCTTCTGACCCAGATTTAGCCTGCGGAGAACATAGAACGCCGTGTGAAAACAGGCTGTCTAGGAGCCTGAGGAGGAGTTCGATCCTGAACTTCTCAAGTTTTCGTTCCAGCGTTGAATTCTCAAGGGCTTCGGAGTCTGAAAAAGTGACGGAGGCCCAATATATCGATACCCAAACATCTGTCAACACAAAATATTGTGCTTGCATAGGTATCGATCATTCCGTTCGATCCCATCAGTGAAAGCTTAAATTTTAACTTGGTTGAATCAATTAAACGGTCGCTACGTAATATCAAACCGAGCTAGCTGATGGCTCAACTGCGCCCAGTGACTTAAAACAAGATGGCGAAAAAACGATCTGACTAAGGTGGTTCTCAAAAGTTTGCTACATTGAGAAGGTGGGTCGACTGGCACTACTGGTTCGGTGCCCCCTGGTTTTCGGGGAGACCAACAGCCTCTGAATTGCATAGACCATTTGATTCACTGGTTCGCATGTGCGTTGACCGACGGGGCTCAACCCGAAAACCAAGTCGAGATGAACCACTAACGATTCACGAGAACAAACTGTTTTTCTCAGCAACAGAAGAGTTCCCACATCGCTCTATGACAAAGAGAAGAAAACACGAACTGGCTGAAAAAACCGCATTGGCCAAGATCATCCGGCAGCCGGCGTTAGAAGAAGCCGACAGAATTGCTCGCAGTCAACGGGTATTCGATCACGTGTTGAAAAACTCAGGAGGCATTGGCAAGCCTGACTTTCAAACCATTTCGCCTGCGGACCTCGGTGAATTATTTCAGATCACGGACGAACTGTTTTTCGAAGGCCTTGTTGGAACGGTGTGCGAAAGAACTTCCGTTCGCCCGTTGTCATTTCGGTTGTCGACGCGCATGACATCCACAGGCGGCATGACGACAATGCAGTACCTTGCACGCAAAAGAAACAGCCCTGTCGAATTTGAAATTGCGATCGCCACCACACCTCTATTTGAATCATTCAGAGATTCCAACCATGCAATCGTCGGCGGAGTCCGTTGTCGAAATCGACTGGAGGCCCTTCAACGAATCATGGAGCACGAAATGATCCACCTGATTGAGCTGCTTTTGACCAGAGACTCCAACTGTTCAGCAGCTCCATTTAAGCGGATCGTCAGGAATTTTTTTGGCCACACACAGTCAAACCATCGACTCCTTACCCCCAGCGACACGGCCAGAAACCGTTTTGGAATTTCGCCAGGTGATCATGTCCGTTTCGAATCAGACGGACAAACCCTAAAGGGCATTCTACAACGCGTCACCAAGCGAGCCACTGTTTTGGTCCCAAACAGCAAAGGTGCTCCGTACGACGATGGTTGTCGGTACTCGAAATACTATGTCCCTCTGACTTCGTTGCGTCGCGCATAAAAAAACCTGCTGATGATCGAACTCATCAGCAGGCGTGTTTTTTTAACAAGTCCGCAACTCAAGTGGATCAGCTTCCGGTAGCTGAGGCTGTCGCACCGACCGGATCATTGTTCCCGTCGTCGGCGATCGCCACGATTCCACCTGCGAGGCCTCCAAGCGTTGCGAGACCTCCAAGACCGCCACCAAGTCCTCCGAAGCCAAGCAACCCGAGGCCTCCTCCGGCACCACGGCCAAACAGTCCGCGACCGCCACCGCCACAACCTGTGCTACAGGCACTTGCACCGCTGAAATCTCCGCAGCTTCCGCAAGCTCCACCGGCAGCACAGCCACAACCCAACGAATCGCTGGCGTACTCAATAGGAGAGGAATCGTAAACGATATCGTTGCCGTAATACTCAGTACCCGCGTACTCGATCTGGTCGCCAACAAAGCCTGAATCCTGTTGACAGGTCAGGCATACATCCAACGAATCTGAATAACCGCCGTCAACGAATCCGCCGTCTGTGTATCCAGAGTCAAACGGGATATCTGCTGGAATGGCATCCTGAGCAGCTGCTGGAATCGCGACCGGAATTTCGTCGGTATCAGCGAGCACTGATTCACCAACTTCTTCTGCTTCGACAGCCTGAAAACTAACGGCTGCAAAGCCGCTCGGTCCCGCAGCAACAAAGTCGTAAACTCCCGGCTCGAGATCTGGAACCATGAAATTTCCACGTTCGCCAACTTCGACCTGAGCAACTTGTTGATCGTCTTGAATGATGTGAACTTGAGTACCTTCGACCATCGACGCGTCGCCAAGCATCGGCAAAACGTGACCAATCAACTGGCCCGCCTGCAACCGGACTCGATTCGCTCCAACGACACGATCGACACCCTCATTCCGAGAAGCAGCGATGATTTCATCGGCAACTCCCGCCGGAAGGTTCTTTTCCAGAATTGATTTGACAACTGAGAAACGTGGGGAAACGGCCGCAGCCTCCATCACGTTGATCTTCGACGCATCATCAAACCCAACAACCCGCACTCCATAGGCAGCAAAGCCAGTCTCGCCTGTCGCAACGAACGAGTAAATTCCTTCACTCAGTCCGTCAACGATGAACGAGCCGTCTTCCTGCGTCTTCGTCTCCTGGGCGATCTCGCCATCACGAACGAAGAAGACTTTCAAGTCCGCCAGCCCGGCAGCTCCTGTTGTCGCCTTGTTCAAGCTTGCAATTCGCCCTTCGATCTCACCAGCTCGATTGAGCGATATCGTGTGGACTCGGGCTGACATCAAATCGTTGGCAACTTCAACTGAATCGGAAACCAGCGGAGCCGAATCAGCAGCGAAATGCTGGGCTGATGCAACTGCCGTTGCGATCATTGGCAAAGCAAACAGCAAGCCAATCATTCGATAATTCATCCAGTTGTTATTCATTGTAAACACCGTGTGGGATCAAAGATGTAATATTGGGTCAGGAAGGATACAGATAAGAGCGGGTAGGAGATCGTTTGAGAAATGCGGACAAACAGTCTCTTGAACACGCCGTCAGCTTCGCGGACAGCAGGCGCTCGCATACTCAGTTACTGTTGTACACGCCCTCAAGCCAACTGTCAAGGATTCACTTACCGTTAAAACAAGCAACAAAGGGAAGATAGAGCCACCGACCGAGTCACCCGGTCAGTCCAGATTCCACGAACTGCGAAAAGCTCCAAGAAACGAACAAAAACACGGTTTTCACAAAGCCAAAACTTCGCCAACATCGTCATATTCGGACTAATTCAATCAAGAATCCACTTTGCGTTTGGAAATCACCCCTACCTCTGGGCTGCTTGCAGATGCGTACCTTGAAGGGGCTATTCTCCCCCCTAAAAAAGCCATTAAGCCGGCCTTAACTCCGTGTTTCATGGCCCACGACATCATTACCGGGTCCTTTGCCCGGGCCACCGCGCTATTGAGAAGCACTGCATCGAACCCCAACTCCATCGCGACGGCCACATCGCTGGCAGTTCCGACACCTGCGTCGATGATCACCGGGTACCCAGGATCGTCACGTTTCAAGTCATCCAAAATGATCAGCAGGCTGTTGCGGTTGATTACTCCAAGCCCGGAACCGATTGGGCTGCCAGCAGGCATCACGCTGGTTGCTCCCGCATCCTTAAGCCTCCTCGCGACAATCGGATCGTCGCTGGTGTAACACAGAACCTTGAATCCATCTTCCACCAGCATCTCAGTCGCCTTCAGGGTCTCGATAGGGTCGGGTAGCAACGAGCGGCTGTCGCCCAAGACTTCCAACTTGACCCAATCGGCTCCCGGATTCTCCAGCCCCTTGAGGATCTCGCGTCCCATTCTGGCGCAACGAACTGCCGTTTCAGCGTCGTAACATCCTGCCGTGTTCGGCAACAGAGTCAGACGATCGGTGTCCAGATAGTCAAGAATATTCCTACCCGAACTGTCATGTAATTTTTCTCGACGGACCGCAATTGTGACACACTCCGTGCCACTGGCCTCAATCGAGTCTCGCATGATCTCGAACGAGTCATATTTTCCAGTGCCGAGAATCAAGCGACTTTGAAACTCGTGCCCGCCAACGCGGAAAGGCTTGGTTTGCTCAGCGGTAGCCGTTTGATCCGCTGACATTTCCGGGGAAGCTGTCATCGTTAACCACCCCCCACAAGCGTGACTATTTCCAGCCGATCGTTTTCATTCAGGACAAATGTCGCATGCGAGTCACGGGGCTGAAGATGCTCATTGACCTCAACGGCAATCGCGCGAGTATTGAGCTGCAATTGATCAAGCAGCTGCTCGATCGTCGTGTTTTCCGGCAACTGGACCGAGTCGCCATTTACATTCACTTCTATCATCGCCGTCTCACTCAAACGTTTCCGCCATGTCGCGAGCATGATAACTGCTGCGAACGAATGGACCGCTGGCGACCTTGGCAAATCCCATCGATTTCGCTTTTTCACCCAACCATGCAAATTCCTCGGGCGGAATGTACCGAACCACTGGCAAATATCGGTCCTGAGCCGGTTGCAGATACTGGCCCAGCGTCAGGAAGTCGCAATCGATCCCTCTCAGATCGGCCAGCACTTCCAGCACTTCTTCGTGGGTTTCTCCCAGCCCCAGCATCAAACCGCTCTTGGTACGAACGTTGGGATTCAACTGCTTGACTCGTTCCAGCAGCCCCAAAGTCCAGCGGTAATCTGACTTTGGTCCGCGAACACGGCGGTACAGCCGCGGCACCGTTTCGGTATTGTGATTGAAGACCTCCGGAGCAGCCTCAACCACTCGATCCAACCCCGCCTTGTTCTTGATAAAGTCAGGGGTCAGCACTTCCACAGACGCTCCGGTTTTCTCCCTGACCGCCAACACACACTGGTAAAAATGCTCGGCACCACCATCAGGCAAGTCATCGCGAGTGACCGACGTAATCACCACGTGTTTCAAGCCCAGCCGTGCAGAAGCCTCCGCAACACGCTCGGGTTCATCCAATTCCAAGGCATCCGGTTTTCCACGTCCGACCGCACAAAAGCCACAGGGTCGCGTGCAAACATTGCCCAGAATCATGAAGGTCGCCGTCTGCTGGCTGTAGCATTCGTTTCGGTTTGGGCACTTGGCGTTGTCGCACACCGTTTCCAGATTCAGCTCCTCAAGCAACTTCGCCGTGTGGCTGAAGGTGTTCCCAACGGGCACTTGTCGCTTGAGCCATTTTGGCAGCCGACGCCGCGAGTCTCCTGTTGGCAAACCGTTCAGATCGTAAACGTCCGGGCTGCAGCCGCCGCCTCCGCAAGATCCGCCGTTCGCCGGCGCTGTCGTTTCTGTGATGATGGGCAGGTTGCTCACACGAGTTCCTGAAGAAGGGGTAAGGTCAGCTTGATCATTACCGAACTGGCAACGATCGTTTATCATAATGGGCTACCAGTGTAGCAAATTATTCGATTGATCGATGGCGTCAAAAAAGTCCAGCAAGAAGAAATCGTCCAAGACCGGCTCGGCAGCGGACGGAGCGAAGACGATTTCTGAAAACCGAAAAGCGACGCACAAGTTCGAGATCCTCGAGAAGATCGAATGCGGCATCATGCTGCTCGGCCCTGAAGTCAAAAGCCTTCGCGATGGCAAACTTTCGCTGGCCGAAGCGTACGTCCGAGTCGAAAACGGTGAGCTGTGGCTGATCGGAGCCGATATCGCTCAATTCAAGCAGGCCAGTTTCTGGAACCATCAGCCCAAACGCCAGCGAAAGTTGCTCGTTCATAAACGCGAGCTGAAAAAGTTGTCCGAGCGAGCCTTCGAAAAAGGCCTGACGCTTGTTCCGCTTCGCATGTTCTTTAACACACGTGGAATCGTCAAAGTGGTCGTTGGTGTCGGTCGAGGTAAAAAAATCCACGATAAACGTGAATCCAAGAAAACGGCAGACGTGAAACGCCAGATCAGCCGCGAAATGCGAGAACGTCGCAAATAGGCGCGAACCAATCGATCGTCGGACCGTATGGGAATCGACCAGCAGTTCGAATCTTCTGGTTCTCATTTAACCGCCGCCCCGAGCCAATCGCTTCCCTTGCCTTTGCGCTAGTTCAACCTTTCGCCACAATGCGTCCATGCTGAAATTGGTCGACATCAAGAAAACGTACACGCAACCCGACGGAAGTTCCGTTCCGATTCTGGATGTGCCCTCATTTGAGATGTCAGCAGGTGAACAGGTTGCCTTAATTGGACCCAGCGGTTGCGGCAAAACCACGCTGCTGCACACGATTGCCGGCATCATCAAACCGGATAGCGGAACCGTTACGCTCGATGGAGTTGAACTGACTCGATATACCGAAGCAGCTCGCGATCGCATCCGAGCCGACAAGATTGGATACGTTTTCCAGACATTCAACCTGCTGCCCGCCTTCAGCGCATTGGAAAACGTGGTGCTGGGCATGTCGTTTGGAAAACGGCCGGCTTCGAAAACGCGAGCCACCGAACTTCTCGATCAGGTTGGACTCGGACACCGCGTTCACAACAAACCGTCTGCAATGTCGGTGGGCGAACAGCAACGAGTGGCCGTCGCGCGAGCCCTGGCGAACCGCCCTGCTCTGCTGCTGGCGGACGAACCCACCGCCAACGTCGATCCAGCGAATCAACGGGCGATCGTCCAACTGATTCGAGACCGTTGCCGCGAAGAAAATGTCGCGTTGCTGATGGTCACGCACTCGATGGAGGTCGCCGACCAGTTCGACCGAGTCGATCAATTGGCCGAGCTGAACCGAGTGGTTGCCGACGCGCGAGCCGCTGCCACATCCGACGAAAATGCGGAGGCAAACGCATGAACGTCTTGAAAATCGCCTGGCGTAGCATTCAACATCGTGGGCTCGGTTCGCTGCTGACTGTGATTTCAATGGCTCTGGGAGTCATGATGGTAGTCGCTGTCTTAACGATCCACGGCGTCGTCTCGCAGTCGTTCAAAAACAATAACAGCTTTGGATATAACATTCTGGTTGGAGCCCGCGGCGGTGGCCTGCAGTTGACTCTAAACACGGTTTACTACTTGAGCAAACCCGTTGAGAACATTCCCTACGAGTACTACCTGGCGTTTTGCGATGCCGAAACACGCCAACGCGAGCTTAAACATTCAATCGCGAACATCGCCAGAGAGCACGAGGCACAAACGCTGGCTCTCGCTACGTCCGGGTTCGCAAACGCAGGCGGTCTGGCCAACATCCTGACTACCGAGTTGACCAAAGCATCCTTCAGCTACCAACAGGATGCTTCGACAAAAATCGAACAGGCTGGTCTTTACAAACGGTACACCGACATCGCCGTCCCCATCTGCCTGGGCGATTACTACGTTGACGAAGCAACCGGCGCCGCGTTTCGATGTGTCGGCACCAAGCCTGACTTCTTCGACAAACTGGTCCTGGACGTCGACACCGAAGAGAAGTTCTCATTTTCCGAAGGCCGAGCGTTTAAAGAGTTCGGTCCCGACCTTGGCTACTACGAATGCGTGGTGGGTGCGGTCGTCGCCAAACGTTGTGGGCTGAAACTGGGCGACGTGCTACAACCGACTCATGGTGATCCAGCCAGTGCGGGTGCTCATATTCATGAACAAGGCTTCACGATCGTGGGCATCATCGATCGAACGGGCACGCCTCACGATCGCGCCGTCTTTCTGAACATGGAAGGCTTCTTTCTGATGGAGGATCATGCCAAGCCTGTCGAGGACGACTCACTGCTGGGGGTCAACAACGACGACGATTCTGATGAAGGATATGGAACCGACGAGGCTCAAAGTGATGCAACCGCCGGATCCGACTCCAGCGATTTACAAGAGCCCGATCCGTCACTCAAGCGAATTCCGTTGCCCATTGAACAGCGGGAAGTCACCTCGATTCTGGTCCGTACTTCTCGAGATGACCCCTACGGAACCCTCGCGACGTTTCTGCCTCCTCAAATTAATCAGGGCGATCTGGAAACCGTACTTGACTGGAGCCCCTATCGGCCCGAACGTAGCCAGAAGGCAGCGCAAGCAGTTAATCCGATCGAGCAAATCACGTCACTCTTTCAGGTCTTTGTTGACCCGATCCGCTGGTTGTTGCTGGGTCTGACGCTGCTGATTTGCATCGTTTCGGCGATCAGTATTCTGGTCGGAATCTACAATTCCATGAGCCAACGCACTGGCGAGATCGCGGTGATGCGAGCTCTTGGCGCTGGACGTTGGAAAGTGATGTCCATCATGCTGTGCGAATCGATTTTGCTAGCTGTTGCCGGTGGAGTCATCGGCTGGTTTGCCGGGCACACCCTGAACGCGGCCCTGGGTCCGATTGTAGAGAGTCGAACCGGAGTGTCTCTCGGGTTTTTCGACTTCGCACCGGGAATTCCACTGGCTTACCTGATGAATGGAGTAAGTTTGCCTGAGGGTCTTGCCCGATTGAGCGTCTCGCCCGAATTATTGATCATTCCGGGACTGATCCTTGTGGCCGTCTTCGTGGGAATCTACCCCGCCATCACGGCTTACCGGACTGACGTCTCTAAATCGCTCGGCAAGTGAGATTTCCTTGCTGAACGTATTCCGTTTTTTCACCTCAGCGACCATAACTACCGTCATGGCTGGCTTCACCAATTTCCACCGGACCCCTTTGCGCCCGCGACTTGTCGTGCCGGCGACGGTGACAATGTGGATTCTGGTCATCGCGTTCTTTCTGACGCCCGCCACTGAGGCTGTGGCAAACGCTAACGCTTGCCCGTTCTGTCAGGCAATCAACCTGACATTTACGGAGCAGATGGAATCAAAAGAGGTGGTCGTTGTTGGTCGTCTGTTGGAGCTGCCCAAACCGGTTGCTGACCCCGACGCGGAACTTCCCAAAGCGTCGATGGAAATCACAAAAGTCCTCAAAGGGGACGACTACGTCAAAACTGGAATGACATTCAACGTTGTTGTCGTGGGGACCTACCCGATCGGCCAGGAGTTTTTGGTAATGGGTGTCGACCCGCCCAATATTTCGTGGACGACTCCCATGAAAGCCAGCGACCGAGTGTTCGATTATCTGGAAACGATTCAAGCGTTGCCCGAATCTGGCGCTGACCGGCTGGCCTACTTTCAGGAATATTTCGAGGACGATGAATCGGTTCTTGCGTTCGATGCCTACGACGAATTCGCCAAAGCACCTTACGAGGATCTGATCGCACTCAAAGATAGAATGCAGAAAGACAGATTAGTCGCGTGGATCAAGGATCTCGAACTGTCGCATAACCGTCGACGTCTTTACTTGACCATGCTTGGCGTTTGTGGCGGTGCCGAAGAAGCGAAGGTCCTCGAAGCGTTCATCGAATCGGGCGACCGTCGTCAGCAGGCCGGACTCGATGCTTTGCTGGCCAGCTACCTGACGCTCAAAGGAGCAGATGGTCTGCCCTTGGTCATCGACACGTTTTTGAAGAACAAGGAAACCGAATACGTCGACGTGTTGGCAGCGGTTTCCGCCTTACGATTTCACGGTACGGAAGTTGACGTTATTCCCAAACAGGACATTGTCGCCGCCGTACGTCACGTGCTCGATCGCCCACGCATGGCCGACATGGTGATTCCCGACCTGGCCCGCTGGGAAGATTGGTCGGTCATGGATCGGCTGGTCGAAATGTTTAAGAATGCGGATGAAGAAACAAATTGGCTGCGAGTCCCGGTGATCACTTACCTGCGGGAATGCCCCAAGCCCGAAGCTGAAAAGTACATCGCGGAGCTTGCGGAGATCGATCCGGACGCCGTCGCACGAGCCGACTTTTTCTCACAGTCGCTCGATGGATTCGGCGAAGACGACGACAGTGACGACGAGATGATCGAAGACACGGCAAACGAGGATGCAGCCGAAACTGAACGCGATAACAAGTCGGAGACACCAGGAGTTCAGGCGAAGGAACTTCGGCCAAAATCTGGTGAAATCAGTTTGAACTCGCAGAAAACGGTGACTCACACCGTCAAACGCATCCCAACCCAAATATTGAATCCGTCAGAAATTGCTCAGGTTTCTGCTTCGAACTCATTTGATCCTGCTGACGTAGTGACCATGATACCTGCAGCGACCCGTTCGGCAGCGGATGCTTCGCCGACGGGTCCTGTTGCTCAATCGATGACATCTCAGCCCCCTGCGCCAGTCGCTTCGGTTCAGGTCACGCGAAACTTGACGCTGTCGATCATTTTCATCCCGATGGCGGTTTCGGGATTGCTGTTTGTTGTTCTCTGGTCAGTCGTCAGCGGCTGGTTCGAGCGATTGATTTTTTAGTCTGCCACACAATCAGCTTCAAAGTTCGTCACCGTGCAAAACGAAACTCAGTTCCAATATCGATCCGTCAGCAAAGCGGCCATCTGCTGCATTGTATTCGCCATCCTGAGTGCTTTGTTGTGTTGGTTGTCTCCTGTTTTCGTCCTGCTACCGGTTCTGGGCGTCGGCTTCGGCTGGGTCGCATTGGCAAATCTCAAGCGGTTCCCCGACGAACTGATCGGAAAGCTGGGCGCGAAAATCGGATTCACATTGTCGCTGATTTTTCTGATCGGCAGCATCGGGACTCATGCTTACGTCTACGCAACCGAGGTCCCCGACGGTTATCGACGCATCTCGTTTTCTGATCTCAAACCGAAAAGACGTAGCACGCTGCCATACGGCCAGAAAGCAGAAGAGGTCGATGGTGAAAAAGTTTTTCTGAAAGGCTACGTGCGGCCCAGCGACAAAAAGAAGGGGCTGAAGAAATTCATTATGGTGGGTGACTTCGGAGACTGTTGCTTCGGAGGCAGTCCAAAGATCACCGAAATTGTCGCCGTCGACATTCAGATCCCCAAGACAATCGACTACGGCTGGGGCCTGAGGAAAATTGGCGGGACGTTTCGGCTGAACCCGAGCACAAAGCCGATCGGCGAAAAAGATATTCCTCAAGTGTTCTACGAAATCGAAGCCGATTACGTGAAGTAGCAGGCGGCTTCGCAACACAGCCCAAGGTTCCCCCTGATCGATCAGGCTCAGCCACGTGACATCCAACCAAGCGCGAATCTGGATCAGCCTGACCGTGGCCGCGATTGTTGCTGGCTGTTCCTCACAGACGCAGCCAACGTATGAGGAATCAGCCGCCGACAGCGTCCAGACCGAAGCGCCAACGACGCAGAATCCCGCATCCGGCGTGGACGTGAATCGCAGAAGTGACGATCCCACTCATGCGTCATCTGCTGACGACTCAAGCGCGGCAGCGATGGCGGCACCCTCCCAATCGTCAGACGAAGAAGTGACAAAATTCGTCGGTCAGGATGGTCGCGAGCGAGTCGTACCCACTGGCCCGCCACCCACGGATCGGGAGGGACGGCTGGAGCTGACCTTCGACGACTTAAGCTTCGAAATGGAGAAAGGCAGCAAGTTCGAACGATCGATGTTGACCGATCGCATTAAAAAATTTCACGGCTCCGAAGTTCGGCTACGTGGTTTCATTCGACCGAGTTTCCGACAATCGAACATTGAAAAATTTGTTTTTGTTCGCGACGACAAAGAATGCTGTTTCGGACCGGGTGCCGCAATTTACGACAACGCGCTGGTCAGTCTGAAAAAAGGTACCCAGACCGATTACACCGTGCGCCCGATCGTCGTCACCGGACAGATGTATTTGAAAGAATATGCGACTCCTGACGGGATGATTTTGTCGATTTACCGGATCAAAAACGCCAAAATCGATTAGTTGGCCCCCGTCGAGCCAGGCAATCACTTATCACTCGCTGATACGTGAAGCAACTGCTACAATTTCCGGCCAGCAATTAACCGGATACCACACCCAAACAATTCTTCACGCTGGCCAGCGTCAGCAAACCATCATGGCGATTTTCGACTGGATCAGTCGACGGGTTTTCAAATCCGTTCACGGCAACAACCTTGTTTACAACACATGCTGGGAAGACCCACGGCTCGACCGAGTTGCCCTGGATCTGGGTCCTGACGACAACGTGCTGGTGATCACGTCCGCAGGTTGCAACGCGCTGGACTATAGCCTGGCTGGCTGCAATCACGTCTACGCCGTTGACATGAACCCGCGTCAGAATGCGTTGCTGGACTTGAAGATGTCCGCCATTCGCAATCTGGAGTTCGACGACTTCTTTGCCATGTTCGGGGAAGGTCGTTTGCGAGGGGCGGAAGGCATTTACAAGCGTCACCTTCGTGAGGAACTTCCGACATGGTCCCGAGCATTCTGGGACAAGAAGATCAAATGGTTCGACAATCCCACCAAGACGTTTTACTTCCGTGGCACGTCCGGTTCGGTGGCTCGTATGTTGAAGATGTACACCGATAGCGTCATCCGCGTACGCCCTCATCTGGACGCCTTATTGGAAGCCGAATCAACCGAACAGCAACGCGAAATTTATGACTCACATCTGCGAGATAAATTCTGGTCCGGGTTGATGAAGTTCGCCATGAATCGAGACACCACGATGTCGATGCTGGGCGTACCCAAGGCGCAGCGTCGTCAGATTGAAAACCAGTACGAAGGTGGCCTCGTCAAGTTCATTCAGGATTGCATGGAAAACGTCTTTGCCAACCTCTCGATCAAGGACAACTATTTCTGGCGAGTCTACTTGAATGGCAAATACACGCGAGACTGTTGCCCCGAGTATCTGAAAGCAGAGAACTTTGAGCGTCTGAAGACCGGACTGGTGGAACGCGTTTCGACTCATACCGATTCCGTTCAGGGTTTCCTTGAAAAGCATGACGGGCAGATCTCCAGGTACATCCTGCTCGACCACATGGATTGGCTCAGTGACCAGTACTTTTCGCTGCTCGAATCGGAATGGCAGGCCATCGTCGACCGAGCCGCTCCTGGTGCAAGGCTGATCTGGCGCAGCGGAGGATTGAGAACGGACTTCATCGATGAAGTGAAAATCAACCGCGACGGTCAGATCCAGAAAGTCGCGCCGATGCTCAGTTATCATCCTGAGCTTGCGGGCGAGTTGCATCAAAAGGATCGCGTTCATACGTACGGCAGCTTCTACATTGCAGATCTGTCGGCGTAAGTTTCAACTGGCTCTAAGCCACTTTCTGCAACCTGGTCAGTCCAACACGGAAAATACACATGGGCTTTCTTGCCGACATGAAGGTGCTGTACCACATGCTCTTCAAACCCGTGCGTGGGGACGATCATGCCGAACGGATGGAGAGCTTTTACGGTGGGCAAGCTGGTGCGTACGATGACTTTCGCCGACGTTTGCTCAAAGGCCGCGAAGAACTTTACTCGGCCATTCCCAAACCTGATGGCGGCGTGTGGGTCGACATGGGCGGCGGAACCGGAGCCAACATCGAAAACCTTGCCGGTGATATCGATCGCCTGAAGCAGGTTTACGTTGTCGATCTTTCCGAGTCGTTGTTGAACGTCGCTTCGGATCGCTTCAAACAACGTGGTTGGTCAAATGCCGCTTCGATCGTGGGTGATGCGACCACCTGGCGGCCTCCAGAGGGTCAGGCCGATGTCGTGACGTTTTCGTATTCGTTAACGATGATCCCGGATTGGTTTGCAGCGATTGAGAATGCCAAAGCCATGCTCAAACCGGGAGGCGTCATCGGAGTGGTCGACTTTTACACCGGACGCAAGTTTCCGGCTGATGGTCTAAAGAAGCATGGTTGGCTGGCTCGCACAATGTGGCAACCATGGTTTGCGACCGACAACGTGTTTCCCTCGCCCGACCACCTGCCGTTTTTGCGACACCACTTCGATCAGATTCAGTTGGAAGAACATCGCAATCGACTGCCCTACGTTCCTTTGGTCAAAGCACCCTACTACTGGTTTATCGGACAAACACAATTGTCTGGCGGAAGGTAATCCGATAAACGCGTGACGGTGATGCATTTCACCTAAGCTGGCCGATTGATCGGATAAAATGGAAGGAACGGATTTAATCATCTGGTCGTCCCATGGCTTGACGTCTTGATAACGCGTTGAAAAGGAATCCAAGCGGATTGCAGATGCTTCTCAGTACCTGAGCCGAATGATTGCTTTTAAGTTATTGAGATTCTTTCATCAGTGTTTATCGGGATGATTTATATTATTATGAAAACCTGTCCTGATAGGGAGCATCATTGACGCTTCCCCTCCTTGATTTGGCCAACCACACAGCATCATGAATCCGCATCCACTCAGACCAACCTCGTTTTCGTTTAACCGCAAATCGCTCACCATCAAGCTGTTCTTGATTGGCCTGCTGACAGCTCCTTCATCACTGATTAACGCAGGGACATGGCGTCGGGATGTCACCAATGAGCAGGTTCTTGCGTTGGCACAGCAGCAACAATTTGCGGGTGCTGGTGTTATTTCCAGTGGCTTTACCCGCGGAAGCGGTGTGGCAATTGCACCTGGCTGGGTCATGACGGCAGCACACGTGGTGCGAGGAAACTCCCAAGCGATCTTTACACTCGGCGGAGTCCAATACACGGGTGTTCCGCTGACGACTGATGGGACACCTTTTCGCGACTCGGACGTTGCTTTAATCCGCTTGAATGAAAATTCACAGTTGCCAGCGTCAACTCCGTTTATTGCGCCCAACCAAAACCTAAATCCCGTTGGCGAGCTGGTCTGGATCTCAGGTGCGGGGCAGTTTGGCCCTCGTCGCGGCGGTCCACTCTCTGGCTCAGACGGTGCACAACGTGCCGGCACCAACATCATCACCGGTCGAGATCTTGTTCCTTTCGCAGGCCGGCAAAACGACGCAATTCTTTATCAACAGAATGACACATCGCCGAACTCCACCGCCTTTGAAATCTCAACAGCCCCGGGAGACTCGGGAGGTCCAACCTACCTGCAGCATAATAATCAGTGGTATGTCGTCGGGACGACAATGGGTGTGATCTTAGACCGGCCCAATGGAAATCTCCGTGTTCGCCCCGCGCAAGCTGATGTTGCGACAGTCTATGACTGGATTGAAGCGACGACCGGTCTGACGTTTGCTCCCCAGCCGTCTCCGACCGAATTGTTTTTTGATGCCAATTTCGTTAATCGCGGCATCCAAACGACGCCGCTGCCTCAGTTTTCCAATATTTGGGACACCACGCGACCGATGTTTACCGGTGGTCCGGACGGCTTTAGCTACACATGGGAAAATGATTTCGCGCCCAGCGCCGTATTCGGGACTCCGACAACTGTAGCGTCGACCGTCCGTGTTCAGGACGACATCACGTTTGGAGGCATTCGTTTCGATGAGACTTTTGCAGCTGAATTTTCCGCTCCATTCCAACTGTCTGACGATGGAGGTTCGCTCCGCGCGGTTGCTGGAGGCGCGACGATCGAAACGAGGCAATCTTCGGTCATTAGCGCAAATCTGACAGGCGGACAATCTCGCAGCATTACCAAAACTGGCGACGCCGACCTGCTGCTCAATGGAGACAACGATAACTTCGCTGCCGAAATTGTCGTGGCCGACGGAACGCTGATCGCAGGTACCAATAGTGCATTGGGCGTTGGCGGATTCAACACGGAAACAAAAACGACTGTCAACAGTGGAGCGACGTTACGGTTTAACGGCTCCGGTATCACGACTAACGAACACTTGAGAATCCGTGGGACAGGACACAACGGCAATGGAGCACTCGAAGCCGATTCGGGCAACCATACGCTCACTGAGCGAATTGCTCTTCAATCCGATTCCACCATCAATGCGGCAGCAGGAAGTAGCTTGACCATTGGAGGAAACAACGGACATTTTTTTAGCGAGAACAACGAAAGCTACCAGCTGACTCAAACCGGTGACGGAACGGTCGTGTACGACAACGTCAGTTCCGTTGCCGCATTGATCGTGACTGAAGGGGTGGCAGCCGGACAAGGTGGTGTCGACGGCGCTGTCACGGTCCAGAGCGGTGGAGAACTCAAACCTGGTGACAATGCGAATTCAGATGCGATCGGAACCTTCAAGGCAGGTAATCTGACCTTGGAAGCTGATTCGATGTTGACCATCGACCTGGATCCGCTGCAAGAAGTGTTTGATCAACTGATCATTGATGGAACGATTGAACTCGGCGGTTTGCTGGGCATCAATTTGAAAAGTGCTCCCACGATCGGTCAGTCGTTTCTGATCATCAACAACGATCTCACAGATCTGGTCAACGGCCAGTTTGCCGGTCCGGGTTTCTTTGAATCAACTTTTGACGGCGAACAATTTCTTTTTGCGGTCGATTACTCATCCGGACTGTCAAATAATGACGTTAGCCTGATTGCGGTATCCGCGATTCCTGAACCGAGCACGCAAAGCTTCTTCGTGCTGCTGATCTCGTTGGCTGGATTGCAAAGGAGACGGTTGGATTCGCCTCGTTGATCACGCTGAAAACAAGCCGGTGCTGGATGTCGAGCCGGACTCCGTGTAACAATGGAAGAAAGAAGAGTGGATGTTCTCGCACACTCCGTTCGCTCGCACGCGCTTTGTGTACATGTTCGCCCTTGTCATGAAGCGCCTAGTGGTCTGTCAAATTTGAATTGACCAGTTTGAGTCGTGCATACGCGCCAGCAGATTTGGCGGAAAGTATTTTCAAGATCGGTCAATTCAGGTCTGCTGGACCACTAGAGCTTTTGTTGGATGATCCGTTTCGTCCACTCCCTGTCGGGGCTCGTTTACGTTCAAGCTTTTTTCTGCCGCACTCACAGAAGCTCACAATGCTGAGAAATTTTCTGCTTGGGAAGTTGATCGTCGCAGTCTTGGCGGCACTTACCACGGGTATAATTTGCGTTACCGTTCCCTGGCGGGTCGAGCAAACATGGCAGCAAGTAATAAACTGGCTGGCAATCGGCTGCTTCTTCTTGTTCCTCGGCGGCGCATTGATAGCGACGATTATTATTTTGTTAACAAAGCCAAAGTAACAAACACGTTCCATTTTATTAGAGGGCCTTTCAAAACCGCAACCCGAAGCGTCAGCGAGGGACCGAGGCGTTGAATTTGCAGTCCCTCGCTGACGCTTCGGGTTGTGAAAATGGGTTTTGAAATCCCCTCTAGAACAAATGAGTCGCATAGAGACAGGTTTCAACCTACCGTCTTAAGGCAGAAGGCGAGAACAGAAGGCAGAAAGCGAGACAGAACTTACCAAAATAATCAAATGGAAACTCGAAGATTCATATCCATCGAATGGTAGATTCCATTCCGCCGCTCACCTTACAAATCAGTTTGCTGTTTTCTGATATACGGCCATCACCTCAATCGCCCCAGCACTTTTTGCAATGCCGTGACGAATTGATCGACCTCGTCCAGCGTATTGTAAAGATAGAAACTGGCTCGGCAGCTGGACCGAATGTCCAGATGTTGATGCAACGGCATCGCACAATGATGACCGGCTCGGATCGCAACGCCCTGCTGATCAAGCAGAATCGAAATATCCTGCGTCGCGACCCCGTCCACAACGAAACTGATCAATCCGGAACGACGATCGGCGGGTGGACCGAGGATTCGCAAGCCATCAATCGCCGAAAGTTGTTCGTAACCACTCGCAATCAAGCAACGCTCATGATCGGCGATTGCGTCCAGCCCGATCTTGTTCAGATATTCAACGGCTGCACCCAATCCAATCGCCTCCACGATCGGTGGAGTGCCCGCTTCAAAACGAGCCGGCAGCTCTCCCCAGGTGAAACCGTCGGTGGTGACCTGGTCAATCATGCCACCTCCTCCCATGTAGGGCGGAGTGGCTTCCAGAATTTCCTGCCGCCCCCACAGAATGCCAATCCCTGAAGGTCCACACATCTTGTGCCCGCTGAATACGACAAAATCTGCGTTCCATGCCTGAACATCGGTTTGCTCGTGCGGTGTATGTTGAGCCGCGTCGACCAGCGTTTTCGCGCCGACGGCGTGAGCCATTTCTGTTAACTGCGCGACGGGAACAAGTGTTCCCAGAACGTTCGACACAGCCGCAAAGGCAAACATCTTCGTGCGCTCGTTCAGTTTCGACTGTACGTCCTCAAGGTCCAGCTCGCCATCAGGAGTAATCCCCGCGAACCGAACCGTTGCGCCGACTCGCTGAGCCAACTGTTGCCAGGGAACGATGTTGGAATGATGCTCGAAAATCGTCAGCAGTATTTCATCGCCCTGATCAATGTTCTGCACTCCCCATGATCCCGCCACCGTGTTGATCGCAGCCGTCGTCCCTGCAGCAAAGATGATCTCATTATTGTGGGGAGCGTTGATGAATCGCTGAACGGCAGTCCGAGCATTCTCAAACTGTTCGGAAGACTGCTCGCTAAGGAAGTGAATACCTCGATGGACGTTCGCATAGGTCTGTCGATACGAATCCGACATCGCGTCGATCACAGCGTTCGGACGCTGCGTCGAGGCGCCGTTGTCAAAATAGATCAATGAGCGATTGCGATGGATGGTTTGGTCAAGAACCGGAAAATCGGCTCGGATAGCGGCAACATCCAGCGGCATTTGAGTAGCGTTATTCATGAGTTCATTTCACGTGACGAGCGAATCGGCAGTGGAGAAGGACCGCCAAAAGCAACGTTCGGTTCACTCCGCGTTCCCTGTTCCGTGCCACATCCAGTTCCTATTCATCATCGAAACCGGGGCGACGGAGGATTTCAGATACCAGAATCGCCTGCTGGATACTTTTCGGATCTCGCAACATGTTGACCAAGTCTGAGGCAACCGCGGACACGTCCTGCCCCACAATGTCGGAATCCGTATTATCTGAGCCGACTCGCTTGGATTCAAACTTCTTTGCTCCTCGGTCAAATTTCTCTTTCACCGCGTCAACGTCGCCGCTGGTCTGAGCCTTCAGCCGACCAAGTTCTTCCGCGTGCCGAGCGATCTTGCTGGTGTCGATGTGTGACTGAACTTCCGATTGAACGGACTGGCGGCGACTGCCGGAGTTCGCACCTCTTCGCGGCTGCACAGGCTGTGCTTCGATAACGTCATCATCCAGCACCTCGACGACTTCGATGATATCGGGCTGCGTGGGACGATTCCTCGAAGTCTGTCGTTTCCACGGTTGTTCAGTTGCCCGCGTGGGCTGGCGGGAAACGATATCGGGTTTGCGAGCAGTCGGTTGCTGACCTTGTTTCTCCGCTTGCTGTTGCCGCCGACGCTCGGCCGCCTTGCGAAGAAATTCTTCAATGTCTCTGGCCATGTTCGTTACCAAGGAAGAACGTGAAAAATATCAGATGCGCTAAAAAACAATCTCGCCGTCGTAGCTGGAATTAAACAGCGGATAGTCTCGAAATTTACAAAACCTTCCTCGCTGCATTGGCGAGCATCGTAACACTCGCTTTAAATCGCGGACGACTTCGCGGGTGCCGTTGAACCAGCCTGTGAAATCGACTTGCGCATGTCCGTGTCGGCCTGGACATTTCTTAGTTTGTAGTAGTCCATGATGCCCAACTGGCCGCCTCGGAAACTATCGGCCATCGCTTTGGGAACCTGCGACTGAGCCTCAACCAGTTTCGCTTTACTCGCTTCGATCGTGGCCGTGTTTTCCTGCTCCTGAGCCACCGCCATCGCTCGTCGACCTTCCGCACGAGCCTTTGCGACACGCGTATCGGCCTCCGCCTGGTCAGCACGCAAGCGAGCACCGATGTTGTCGCCGACATCAATGTCCGCGATGTCAATCGAAACGATCTCGAACGCAGTCTGTGAATCCAACCGTCTCGCCAGCACCGCCTTCGAGATCATATCAGGATTTTCGAGCACCACATTGTGGGTGTCAGCCGATCCGATCGCACTGACGATGCCTTCGCCCACACGTGCGATGATGGTTTCCTCGGTCGCACCACCGATCAGCTGCTGCAGGTTCGAGCGAACGGTCACGCGGGCCCGCACCTTCAATTGAATTCCGTTCTTGGCTACCGCATCGAGCGACTTTCGTGCGGAGCCTCGGGCCGGGCAATCAATCACCAAAGGATAAACGCTGGTCTGAACCGCCTCCAGCACATTTCGACCCGCCAGGTCAATCGCGGCAGCCTCACGGAAACTCAGCTTGATCGTTTTTGCCTTGTTGGCGGCAATCAACGCCCGGACGACCATCGGTACGTTACCACCAGCCAGGTAGTGAGCTTCCAGATTCTTCGTGGTGAGTTCCGGATCGTTCAAACCCGCCTGAACCGCCATGATCTTGCTGGGCACGATAATGCTGGGCTTCACTTTTCGAAACCACATTCCGGTCAAATCCCAGAACGAAATTTTCGCTCGTGTCAGTGCCGCCTGCAGCCACCAGCGAAAGAAAGACATAAAGAACCCGCCGATCACCAGCAGCACCAGGAAAGCAAATCCCATTGCGACAAGAATGGCAATCTGCAACGGTGAAATTTCAGCCTGGCCGATCAACAGTAGCGATTCAATCATGTCTGGTTCCTCACATCGTCATTCTGTCAAAGCACTGAACGGATAACATCCTCAGAATCAGTCTAACGTATTGTCACGTGAGTCACATCAAGGGACTTGCGACATATTAGCCGAAGAAATGCTCGATTAGACTCGTGCCAGATCGTGCTTCAATGGCAACCACGCCCCATCCTGCCCACTACTGGCGACGCTTTGTTCGATAAAGAGCATGCCCTCAACGCCATCGTTCACATTCGGGTAGATCGTATCGACCTTCTCAAAGTCCTGCCCGGAAGCTCGCAAACACATCGCGTCGTAAGCACTTCGATAGACGTTTGCAAAGGCTTCAAAAAACGCCTCGGGATGGCCTGACGGTAATCGGCACGACTCAGCGGCCCCCGGCTTCATGAACGGCGCGTTGGGATCGCGAGTGTACAACCGATGCGGCTGGCCATTGGCGCGTACCCACAATTCGTTGGGGTTTTCCTGACGCCACGAAAGCGAACCTTTGGTGCCATCGACCTCCAGCGTCAAATCGTTTTCGCGACCGTGGCTGATCTGAGAAGCGGTGACCGTCCCCAAGGCTCCGTTTTGATACTTGACGATCGCGTGACCGTAGTCATCAAGTGCTCGACCTTCGACAAACGTTTTAAGATGACAACTGATCTGGTCAGGAAGCAGCCCAGTCACGTAACGGCCAAGGTTGTAAGCATGAGTCGCAATGTCTCCGAAACAACCGGCGATACCGCTGCGTTTGGGATCCGTTCGCCAGGCCGCCTGTTTCTGATCGTCATCTTCCAATTTGGTAACAAGCCAGCCTTGAATGTAGGCTGCTCGAACCGCCATGATTTCCCCGAGATCGCCATCAAGAATCATCTGGCGAGCTTGTCGAATCAACGGGTAACCGGTGTAGTTATGAGTCACCGCGAAGACGACGCCGGATTTCTGCACGGCCGCCGCCAACGTTTCCGCCTGAGCCAGATCCAATGTCAAAGGCTTGTCGCAAATGACGTTGAACCCAGCCTCGACAGCCGCATGAGCGATTTCAAAATGCGTGTGATTGGGTGTCGCCACAGAAACAAAATCGATCCGTTGATCTTCCGGCAACGCAAGCTCTTTTTCGATCAGTTCCTGATAGGAACCGTAGGCACGATCTTCCGCAATATCGTAATCGGCCGCCGACTCTTTTGCTCGCTGCGGATCCGACGAAAGAGCTCCCGCGACCAATGCCGCACGGTTATCCAGCACAGCAGCCGTTGCATGGACTCGGCCAATGAATGATCCGCGTCCTCCTCCGACCAGAGCCATGCGTAGTTTTCGGTTGAGCGGTGGATTCGTGGCCATCTGAGACTCCGGTGAACATCTAAAATTGTGTCAATTAAACTATTAAAAAAGCGTCTTCCCAAATTCAGGAGACGCTCATTGTAGAAAATCTGTTGTCGTTTGGGAGGGCGCGACCTCCGCGTTGGGAGGGTGCGACTGGGATGGTGAAAACGTTAATCGGCCACAATATTTTTGTTACGTCCGCCTCGTTCTGCACGTGACGATCCCGACGGGATCGAAGCATGTAGCCCCGGATCGCGTTAGCGCATCCGGGGGAAGCGAGCGAAAGCACAGATGACCCTGAAAGGGTCAAAGCCTCGAACGCTGCGACCCTTTCAGGGTCGACTCAAACCCGTTCACCTGTTTCCGGTGGTGCGCTACGCGACCACCGGCTACACGCTATGACCACTTCGTGGTCAACCAAGTGCGTAACAGAGGACTCCTCGCCTTTTAGAGCGCGTTTCGTTTAAGTCTGCCGGCTTTTCGATACTTTTCGCTCGGTTTTTCAATGCCGCAGACGCTACAGTTAAGTGCAACATGCACTAAATCAAAACCTTCTATTCTTGCAACTTTTCACCATCCCAGCTTCGCCCTCCCAGATGATTATCCAAACGGCCGGTTACTCAGTTCAACTCAGCGGAGCAGCAGCCAACAACTTCAACGCTTCCAGCAGGCCAACCATATCGTCCCGAGAAATCTCATCCCACTCGGCGGCCTTGTGAGTAATGATCGCCACCTTGAACGCGTTGGCAGCTTCACTGACATCATCCGGTAGATTGTCGAAGGCTTCGAAATGCTTGACCGGATCGGCAACCGCCACCGAGGCCGACGCATCAAGCTCCGCAGCCATCGTCGAAGACGAATCGGCGCTGGCGTTATCGTCTTCGCCAAAATCAGGCCCTTCGTGGACCGGCCCTTCGATGTAGTCTCGATCGTTATTTCGAGTCTTCTCAGTTCCATCAGACAAAGCCAGTGACTGCGTTTCCTCGTTGGACTCCGACGAGACAATGTCCATTGAGTCAGGTTCTTCACCCGGAATTTTACCAAGCGTCTCCCATCGCTGATGACGCATCCGTGACACCGACCACTTCGACTGAACGGCTCCCTCGAGCCACATTTCAGCGTCGTCCCAATCGAGCGCCGCATAGAAGTGGCTCCAGAACAGGCCCGTGTACTCCTTGAACACGTGACCGAATCGTTCGGACGTACGACGAAGGCGACCAACGTGCTGAGGCGTCACGCCACCAACAAGCTGGCTCCACGCCTCATCCGAGTATTGCGACGCTGGCGCGTCAGCGTCTTCCAGAGACTTTCGCCAATCCTGAATGATTTTCCCTTTGTCCCAGTTGGTCGTTGAGATCAACTGATTCCACTGCCCGATGAACGGTACCGAGTGTTCGGTGGTTGCTTCAGATGGCTGAGTTTCCGGGTTCAGATCGGCGGTCGTGGCTTCGCGCATGGTTCCTCTGACGGTTAACGGCGGCAGGTGCTGGAAAGCCACAAAGTTACCAATGCCTGGCCGGTTGGAAAGCCGAAACAGTCAGATTCAGACAAGTTGCAAAACAGATCGGTCCGACTGGATTCGTGTTGTGCCGGATAGACAAGCCGTTCACGCGTTTGCGACCTCAAACCGCAAGGCCGCCGTGCTGAATTTCGCTCGAACTGACCAATACTTCCGGGGATTCAGCCTGGTGGAAAACGTGTCGAATAGTCGACGCGAGTTCCGTCTAGACTGGCGAAAAATCATTGGTCACCAGCCGGCTGTTTCTCCGGATACACCGAAAATTGATACATACGTCCGTCACCCGGCGGATCCAATCCTTTGACACTCGGCAACATCGATCCATCCCATTCCTCTTGCCTCTCTACCGCTATCGCTCTCAACAAGAGATCCAGTCGATAGATGCTGAAAAAAGGAGCAAGCGAATCCCGCAGCCTGACCAGTTGCTCAGGCGTTGCAACCACGATGAACTCAACGGGCTCCTTATTCCTCGATGGAACGTTCTGCTTTGTTTGCTTTCTCATTGCCGACTGTTCAGAAAGCGGACGCAATGCTTTTTCTTCCTGATAGGCACAACCAGCTTCACTCAGTGCATTACGGAATAACTCGAGCGTCAACCGAACATCCGATTGTTCTCCCTTGGGACGAACATACCACGAGCGATTCATCTGCTCGTCAAGGCGTTTGAACTCGGTCGCGTCCTTGAGTAAACCCTCGATCGCGAAGTCATCGGCTTCTGATCCTCCGTCGACGCTCGAGCTTGCGATTGAACGCTCCTCTGTGTCGACGCCAGCCATTTCTAACAAATCCAACATTGGCTGTTGATCAACCTTGAACTTCATTGCATAGTCGTCCGCCGACGGCGCCGCAAACCCGGAAGCACTCGGGGCAGATTCAGCCGTTGGCTCGGCTGGCATCGCCGGTAACGACGACGCGTCAACTTTGTCCCGCCGTGCGAAGGCTGGCGCAGGAATCGAACGACTCCTTGATTCTGAAGGATTGACTGCCATGGGTTCGACCGAGGGCTGGACCAAGGATCCGGGGCGCTCCGCATCCGGGGTTCGATGCTTCAACAGGCTGTCACCATCGTCCGCCAGTGAATCCAAAGCCGATGAACGATCAGCGGGCAAGCTCTGTTCCGTCACGATATCAGCAGCGGCACTGCTCTTGAGCGAAAGCTCTGCTCCACCAACGCCCCCGGACATCTCGTCGTCAAGAGTCGCTTCGTTCTGAACCATCGCAAAATCAGACACTTGTTCCGGCTGATACAGAAATAACCCAACCAACAATACCGCTGCCAGCGATGCGATCACCCACGCGGCGGATTGCCAACTGGACTTTCGTTCGTTGTTGGCAACCTCCGAATGCGCGTCGTTCACCGCTTCCATCACGCATTGTCTCACGTCGATGGAACTTTTGGGCAGTGCTTGCAAACGTTGCTGCTGATCTCGAAACGACTCCAACTCGGCCGCATATTCAGCATCGGTTTCCAGCCGTTTTTCGACTCGCGCACGGTCTTCCAGACTGAGCTCATCATCAAGATAAGCCGACAGAAGTTCGTGATCGGGAAGCGACCTGCTCATTCGGAATCCGTAAACTGCCTTTCCAATTCCTCTTTCAACTGTGTTCTCGCGCGGTGCAATCGACTGCGAACGGTCCCTACCGGCACGTCCAGAATTTCAGCAATCGCATCGTAGTCCAGCCCGTCCATTTCTCGAAGCACCAACACGCTCCGCTGCTCCTCTTTCAAACGATCCAGCGCGTCACTCAGCCGCTGATTCTGCTCCTGCTGTTCAAGCCGGTGCGAAGGTGTTTCGTGACATCCTGCAATCTGTTTCCCCATCCCATCAACTTCTTGATCCAACGACTCCGTTGGTTTGCGTTTTCGAATCTGGCTGATGGCGGCGTTGTGAGCGATTCTGTAGAGCCACGTGTAAAATTGGCTGCCGCCTCGAAAGGTGTTCAGCTTCGTAAACGCTCTGATAAAGGACTCCTGCACAATGTCCTCGGCGTCCGTCGAATTGCGCAGTAGCTGAGTCATCGAATGGAACAGTCGATTCTGATACTTCCCGATCAGACTCTCGAACGCACTCGACTCACCCGCCAGCGTCTGGCGAATCAGCTGTTCGTCCTCGTGAGTGTTCGGGCCTGAGTTCATGCTTCTGACGCGATTCCGATTGGATTCGTTCCCTTTTTTGCCCAATTCGAGGTTTGTGGCCAAAGTTATCCGGTTAACAACAGAATCACCGACAACGAGACCAGCGAAAACGCAGTGCAAACGACGACAGCACTGGCCGCGAGGTCGCTGTCGCCCTTCATCTGATCAGTCAATACATAACTGGAAACCGCCGTCGGCATCGCGCTCATTAGCAGAATCAGCTGCAGCTCCAGCCCCTCCAGCCCAACTGAACAACCGATTGCCAGAGCGATCAGGGGACACAAAATACACTTGATCACCGTGCTTATACATGCCAGCAACCATTGGTTGGCCACGCTGATCGTTGCCAGTTGGCTTCCGATTCCCAGCAGGGCCAATGGGAATGCGGCGGCTCCCACGATGATACACGTACGTTCCATTGGAACCGGAAGTTCAAACTGATTGGCCTGGATAATGCCTCCAACCGCACAGGCGACAATCAAAGGGTTGGTCAGGATGCTGACAGTGGTTCGCGACCACGAGAACTTTTCATTGGGGTGATCCTGATAGATCGCCAGTGCGGCTACGGCTCCAGCGTTGTAAAAAATTACGACCGGTACAATGGCGACCAGCATCGCGCCTTCAATCTGAGATCGTTGACCATCTGGAAGACCGGCGATTATGAACATCATCAAAGGCAAACCGACGAACGCAAGATTTCCTCGAAAGCACGCCTGAATCATCGCTCCGCGCGAACGATTGGGCACATTCAAAAACCAGCTGACAATCCAACCTGAAATTGCAGTCAGAAACGCTGCTGCAAACAGCGTCACCAGAAACCGATTTGCGAGCCCCGTCGGCGATGTCGCGCCACCAATTTTGTACAGCAGCAGACACGGCAGCGCAAAATAGTAGGCGAAGCGGTTAAAGGCTTGAGTTGATTCTTCGTTCAGGAACGCACGTTTTCGCAGCAGGATTCCCAGCACGATCACGGCAAAGATCGGAACGAGGTTATTCAGGATTTGCACGAACTCGCGCCGCCTTTCCGTACATGCGAAACCATCCAAACAACAGAAATCCCAGCAGCACCGTCGCGATGGAAACCCATTGCGAAATCGTCAGGTCCGTGCCGAACTGCCCGGCCTCATCTCGCCGAATGATCTCATGCAGAAAACGGGCAATCGGGTACAGGATCAACATCAACGCAAAGACCTCGCCATCGGTCTGTCGGACTGGCCAGAAGTACCACAACGTCACGCAAAGCAAGGCTGCCGTCATCGCGCTGTAGATCTGAGTCGGATGGACTCGCAGTGAGAGTCCCGGCAGCGACGAAAGCGGAACCGACAAACGACTCCCTTGGTCCGTGTCCACGATCACCGCCAGCTCCTGATCAAGACTTGTGGCGACGTTTCGCTGAGTTTTGAAATGTCGCAAACGCAAACTATCGGGCACATAGATATTCAACTTCTGACCGGGCTCGATACCGAGACTTTCTGCAATCGAGTCGCTCCGCACAGATCTGACCGCCCGTTGAAAATCGAGCGGTGAACTTGATTGCGAAGTCTTGTCGACTGGATTTGTCGTCAACCCCAGCAACTGACCTTCTTCCAGTTGACGCATGTAGGGAGGCGAACCGGGAGGAAATTGAATGGCAGGGAGTTCCGCCGCACAAACTCCACCAAAGCAGCAGCCATTCATCAAGCAACCCAATCGCCCAAACGCCAGCCCGAGCACCATGCCTGGTGCGATCAAATCAGCAAGCCGCCCAAACGGTTGTCGGGTGACTCGAAAGAACACGACCGCCGCGATCATGCCACCGATCAGACTTCCGTAAACCACAAGACCACCTTTGGTCATGTCGACAATATTGAGCAACGCCTGGCCGGTTGGCACGCCCGTGCCGAAAAACTGATCCCGGTTTTGAATCACAAAAAACGCTCTTGCGCCAACGATTCCGCAAACGATCATCCAGAAAGCGAGTGTTAAAATCTGATCAGGGTCCGTCCCTGCCTGCCTGCATCGCATTAAAACCAACCAGGTTCCCGCTGCGATTCCCAACACCATGAACAATCCATAGCCTCGAATCGCGAGTCCTTGCTTTATAAACGGTCCCAACGGATCGTTCGGATTGACACCAAAAACTTCGACCGCCGGCAGCACAAACCAAATGATCGCCGCAACGATTCCAAACATTGGAAGAAACGCGAATGCCTGATCGCTCCAACCGTGCCGCCAGACATTGAAGGCCGTCACCAACCCACCAATGATCAGCCAGGCAACCAGCAGTGGCCCTTCGAACCAGCTGTGCGGGATGGAAAACAATGTCTGCTGCATCGAATTGGTGAAATTTCCGCGCGATCAAAAATGGGAGCAATCTATTAGAAACAAAATACCGATACGGCGGAACAACAGAATGATCGGGCGCCACCAAATGTGAACAAAGGCAAGGACTCGAGCCAAACCTACCTCACGCAAAGGCGCAAAGCCCGCCAAGGCTGTTTGCCAAAGCACTCTGCGAGCTTCGCGCCTTTGCGTGAGGTCAAGCGAGCCTGGTCTTTTTTCAACCCACTTCGACAATGCAATTGTCAATCAATCGGGTGTTGCCGACGTGGGCCGCAATCAGAAGTACGCATGGCAATTGAATCGGGTCGAGCGTCTCAAGCGTCTGCGGATCGGCAACCACTGCGTAGTCGATGCTCGTCACTCCGCTGTCAATCAGTGACTGACGCATTTCAGTGATCAGCTCAAAACCATCGCGCTGCCCCTGTTCGATTTGTTCTTTCGCCAGATCCAGCGTCTTTTTCAGCGACAATGCAATCTCGCGTTCTTCGGTGCCTAAATACACACTGCGTGAACTCATCGCCAGACCATCCGGATCGCGAACAATCGGACAGACTTCGATTCGCGTTGGAACATTCAGATCGTCGACCATTTTGCGAATCACCAGAGATTGCTGGTAGTCCTTGCGGCCAAAGAGAGCAACATCGGCCTGGACGAGGTTGAACAACTTCAAAACGATCGTCAGCACCCCTCTGAAATGAGTCGGCCGGAACTCGCCTTCCAGCGAGCTGCCCAATTCGGGAGGACTGACAGTCGTTGAACAACCTGGCGGATACATATCTTCGTCCGACGGAACAAACGCGACGTCAACGCCAACGCTGGCAAGCAACTTCAGATCTCTCTCCAACGGTCGCGGGTAAACAGAAAGGTCCTCGCCGGATGCAAATTGAGTCGGGTTGACGAAAATCGTGGCAACCGTGATGTCCGTCTGTTCAACCGATCGGCGCGCGAGGCTGAGATGCCCTTCGTGCAACGCTCCCATGGTCGGGACCAGGCCAATCGTTTTTCCAGCGGCGCGCGTTTCTTCGATGAAAGACCTCAGTTCATCAATCGTATTTATCACTCGCGGAGAATCGCTCAAAGATCACGCCCGATCAGTTAAAAAGTTTCCGTTTGATTTGTCGCGAATTTCATTCGAGTTATGGTATAACGGAATGCCCATCAAGCGTAACCACCATCGACACGAATCGACTCCTCGAACGGTCCGTCGACCATGACCTCGCATCCTCCTTCTCCTGACCCGGAACGCTCGCCGGCCGCCGCAAAAAAGGCTGTGTCTGGGGAAAAAAGAAACGCTCAGAACAGGCTTCGGACGAAGCAGGAAGAGCTGACTGATGAACCGGGCAGCGGCAGATTTCTGCTTTTCACCGTGGTTCCCAGTTGGGCGGTCAGCTTGATCGCTCACATCGTGTTAATCCTGATTGCTGCATTCTTCGCGTTGCCAAGACCCGAGTCGAAATCCATCTCGTTTGATGGAGCTCCTCCATCGGACAGCATGCTTGATTCGGTCGATATCAGTCTGGATGCGTTCGATGAGATGAGCGAACCGCTCGAATCTGAACTTGCCGCCAGCTCGTCTTCGGAAGTGACCGAACCAACGGAGGCGATCGCTCCCGAGGCAACCGTCGACGTGGGAGAAATCATGGCCGGCGTCGACAGCAAAATGGAGTTTGATTCGACGCCATCTGAGTCAACGTCGATGTCTTCGGGCAACGAAACCAGTATGCGGACGGGAGACTCCCGAGGTGAAGCGATTCGGAAATACGGAGGTTCGGCAGAATCCGAATCGGCGGTCGAATTGGCGCTGAAATGGATCGTCGATCATCAGTTGCCCGACGGTGGTTGGAGCCTGAACCATCAACTGGGGCCCGGAAAGCGCACCAGCCCTGACCCAGGTGAAATGGCAAGTGAGTTTCAGACTCGCAATGCCGCCACGGCGTTAGCGTTGCTGCCGTTGCTGGGCCATGGCCAGACTCACAAAACGGGAAAGTACAAAGATGCTGTTTTTGAAGGGCTGAAGTTTTTGCTGGAACGAGGCAGGCGAGTCAAACAAGGGATTTCGTTTCAGGAACCCGGCGGAACCATGTACTCACACGGATTGGTTTCCATTGTTTTGTGCGAAGCCTACGCAATGACCGAAGACGCGGATCTGGCTCCGTATGCTCAGAATGCGATCCGTTACATCGAAAGCGTGCAGAACGAAGGAGACGGTGGCTGGAGCGGTGTTCCATACCGACCGGCACACATTAGTGACACTTCTGTTGTTGGCTGGCAGGTCATGGCACTCAAAAGCGCGATTTCATCCGGCCTGGAAGTCAAACCACGCACCGTGAAGCTGACCAGAAAGTTTCTCATTCAATTGGGCAATACCGACCTTGGAATGTTTGGCTACACGACCAAGCCCGACAGGAAAACAGCAACGCTGCGAGCCTGCACTGCGATCGGAATACTCAGCCGCATGTATCTGGGTGCTGAAAAAGACTCAGCAGAAATTCGCAATGGAATCGAGCGGCTTGATGATTGGGGCCCCGACAATGAAGGCTCTCATGATCGTGTGACCAACATGTACTACAACTACTACGCGACGCAGGTGATGAAGCAGTACGGTGGAGATATTTGGAAGTCGTGGAACTCCGGCATGCGAGACTACCTTGTCGAACAGCAGGAGCGTGAAGGACCGGCCACAGGCAGTTGGATGTTCGACGAAAAGTACTCAATTGCGGCAGGGCGTCTTTACGCGACTTCATTGGCTTGCATGACACTGGAAGTCTATTACCGCTTCCTGCCGTTATACAAAGAGTCCATTTTGGATGAAGAGTTTCCATTGGATTGACGTTTGAGCAGTCAAGACACTTCGATTTGCTTAACGACAATCACAATGTAAGGGCTCGGCGATGAAAGCTA
>CAYXWX010000041.1:0-34637 GCA_964468915.1 uncultured Pirellulaceae bacterium | reverse complement strand
CGACACCGTTTGATTTTTTGAATTCATCGGCGACGTAGTTGATCAGGACTTCGTCGAAGTCATCGCCGCCAAGGTGGGTGTCACCGCTGGTGCTGATGACTTCGAAGACCTTCATGCCGTCGTCGTCGTTCAGTTCCAGAACCGAAACATCGAAGGTACCGCCTCCAAGGTCGAAGACAACAATCTTCTGTTCTTTCTGACCCTTGTCCAAACCGTAGGCCATCGCGGCGGCGGTCGGCTCGTTAATGATTCGAGCGACCTCCAACCCAGCAATCTGACCGGCGTCTTTGGTTGCCTGGCGTTGAGCGTCATTGAAGTATGCCGGGACGGTGATGACGGCCTTGTTGACCTTGTGGCCAAGGTACGACTCAGCAGCTTCTTTTAGTTTGCGAAGCGTTTTGGCCGAAATCTCCTGAGGCGTGTGCTCGGCATCGCCGACGCCGATCTTCACGTATTCGCCAGCGTCGCCTTTGACTTCGTAGGGCACCATTTTCTCTTCTGATGCAACTTCGTTGTGCCGACGGCCCATGAAACGCTTGGCCGAATAAACCGTGCGTGTCGGATTGGTGACTCGTTGGTTACGAGCAGGAGCGCCGACGATGGTGTCGCCTGAATCGGTGAAAGCAACAACCGAAGGAGTCGTTCGCTCACCTTCCTGGTTCGGGATCACCGTGGGCTCACTACCGTCCATGACGGCAACTACCGAGTTGGTTGTACCAAGATCAATGCCGATGATTTTTTCGCCTTGAGCCACAATCGCTCTCCTGTTTTTCTACTGCTGATTTGGAGTGTCACGCAGACGTCAATTTGCGTCTTTTTAGAGTTCTATCGGGCTGCCTGTCAGACAGCCGACTCGTGACGCACCCTCTTTTGCAAAGGTCGTGCCAATCGAAGGAATCGCGGTGGTGCGTGCGAAAACGCGAAAAAAACAGTGCTTTTGAGCCCTTAGAGTTTGCCACAGCCGTCCGGTGGCTGACAATTTGGCACGGCAAGTCACTCCGCTTGAAGGGATTTCGGTCCGGAACACACCAATCCGGATGATTTATCAACGACTCAGGCTGCACCACGCAAAACTCGAAATTGCTGCAACCTTGGTCTCTTTATCTGGCAAAGCGAAGAATTGATAGCTTGTTATAGATTCGACGTTTTGCATCGTTGTAGCAACGCTCGCGAGACTAGTGGTCCAGCAGACCTGAATTGACCGATCGTGGAATTGCTATCCGCCAAATCCGCAGGCGCGGAAGCAAGACTCAAGCTGGTCAATTCAAATTTGACGGACCGCTAGGTTGCCGGCCTGAGAAATAATGGTGAGACGCACGTCTCTGACCAGCATCAACAGAAAACGCGTACGAAGGCAATTGAAGAAAAAACTTCGGCCCGAACATTTCAGGTCGAAGTCTTTGATTGATCGGTTGGATCGCCTTACTTCTTACTTTTTGTCGTTCTTTTTCAAACCGGCTCGTTCCAGCAACGACTCGTTGAGGATTTCCTCCATCTGATCGTCTTGAGGAGGAGTCCCGTAGGCTCCAAGATCGGCCGGGTCGTAATTTAGTTCGTATTGATGCTTGGCGATGGTGACGATCACGTCCGGATCAATTCGCTTGCGAAAGTTGGGCATCAACTTTTTACCAGCCACTTTGACGCCGTTTCTGGATCGCAAATCCTTGATAAACCAGTAGCCCTCTTCGATTTCCATCAGGCAGTGGTAGCCGGAGACATTGCCGAAATCCAGCACGATATCGTTACTGTCTCGGCGACCGACTCGAAGACGTTTTTTCAAGAGCGGGATGGGGTCTCCACCGCCCAACGGGACAAGTTCGCCAAACATAATGATGTCACTTTCTAATAGAATAAGCTAAAAGTATGAATTCAAGATCGAGCGGCAGATAAAGAACACGCTGGAATAGCTCGATCTAATCTCTTAATTTACGCCTGTTGCGCTATGCCGTCAAATAAATTTGCTGCCGAACACCGTTCCCAGATGGACTGGCGAGCCGAAGGGTTGCGTTATTTCGGATATAGTCATTATCTGAAGCAGGTTTTCGGCCATTGAGTCCAGCGGGTGAGTCTGGACGCGGGTTTCACTTGCCCAAACGTTGACGGGACAGTCGCGTTGGGGGGATGTGCCTTTTGCGACAATCGCAGTTTCAGCCCCAGCCGGCGGCTGCCAGGCGAAACTCATGAAGACATCATGGCGACGGCAAAGGTCGTGGCCGAGTCTGATTTGGACGCCGTGAAAATTCACAACTTGTACGCTGTCGAAAACACTCCAATGGCGGCTCAGGTTCGCAAATAAGAAGTCGTCCTGATGGAAAAGGACGATTACATTTCGACGCTGGTTGATTTCCTTGAGCTGCTGTCGCCGACGATGGTCGTTGAACGGATCAGTGGCGAAGCGCCGGGGGATTATTTTATTGGCCCTCAATGGTGCCTTGATAAACCCGGGGTGTTGAAGGCAGTCAGGGAAGAGTTCGAAAGACGCGATTCGTGGCAGAGAAGGAACTACTGCTTTGTTCCAACTCGTTTTTAGGGTTGTTACTTGCGGAGGGTCTCGTTTTATTTTTCGCTTTTGAGGCTCACGGAATGATGATTCGGTCGGTCACCCTAAACTTCAGTTGGAACAAAGCACTACGCTTAAAAAGTCAGCACCAGATCCCTCGCAGCGATGTCCTTCAGCCGGCAAACCTTAGCGTGGTTCACGGCTGCGATTTTCACCTGCCGTTTCCAGGCTTTTCAGAGATTCCTGATTGTTGCTTTCACGTGGTGGAAGCCCGCTAAAGTTTGCCACCGCTGAGGCCGAATCATGTTGTACCGGTTATCAGTTGTTTTCGGACCGCCGATGAGGCTGCACAAGTTTCGCAGGTTTCCGTCGCTACTTGACCGGTAAACTCCATTGACCTATTGTTTTGAGCATCCGGCTGACACGTTTCAGCGGGTGTCCGTAAAGCTTCATGCTTTGAACGGGGAACTGATAGCAAGAAATTTGAGTTTGGCGTCGTGGCCAAGTGGCTAAGGCAGCGGATTGCAAATCCGCCATCGCGGGTTCGACTCCCGCCGACGCCTCTATTAAAACCCGGTGCTTTGAGAGCAACATTCTCAAAGTGTCCGGGTTTTTTTCGTTTATGCCGGCTAAATTTTTGTCGTGTGCTTTCGCGTTAATATTTGGCCGCGACACCTATAACGGCCAATTCTGACAAATAGCGGCCGTTTCTGAGAAGGCTCGACTCACCGAATCGTCACGCATTAGTTGCAGCGGTTGACGGTGGTTGACTATCATGAAATCGTCTTTCCCGCCCCGCACCGGGAAAGTCACTGAAATCACGTCCGCCAATCTTCCCTCCGTGGCGTCACTCCTCAACGTGAACAGCCTTCCTCGTGCGCTCTTCGGTAGAGGCCAAATGTTACAAGTATCTCCCCGATCTTATCTTTTTGTTTGCGTCCTGATTCTTTCCTTTTCTTGCACGTCGATTCTTACCGCTCAGACGTTTTTGGGAAGTGTCGATTTCGATTTACTTCAAGCCGAATTCGGGGCCGCTTTGGAGACTGGTGCTGGAGTGGATGTTGCACAGGTCGAGACCACGATCGGCGGAGGTTATGTTCCCGTCGCATCTGGAAAGACATTGAATGTCCTTTTCAGTCCCAGTGGGCAGCCGAACGTGACATCGGGGCACGCGACAGGGGTTGGAGCGAACTTCTTCGGATCTGGAAGTACATCCCCCGGCGTTGATGACATCGACGTGATTCATGCCAACGACTTTTTGACTTCGATCGCGGGTTTCGGGACCCCAGTCAGTCAATCGTATCAAGTTTCCAATCACAGCTATATCTTTTCAACCAGCACCAACTTCAGTCTTGCTGACGCAGAGCTGTTGCTGAAGCGACTCGATTACTCAGTGTCTCAAGGTGACAGCACGGTTGTGGCAGGAACCAACAACAACGCCAGAGCCAATTCCTTGCCCGTGGGGCTTGCCCATGCCTACAACGTGGTCATCGTTGGTAGATCCGACGGTCTGCACTGGTATGGTCCGACGTCCTTTTATGGTGCCGACGGCGGACCGACGTCCGGGCGATCAAGGATCGATATCGTAGCCGATGCAGGGAGTACCAGTGCGGCCACACCCAGAGTGTCGTCTGCGGCAGCGTTGCTGCACGAATCGGGGGCTGGAACGGATGCGGTCCGAAGCGAGACCATGAAAGCGATTCTGCTTGCCGGTGCCACGAAGGACGAGTTTGCAACCTGGGATAAAACGAGCACTCGCCCGCTCGACGAACGGTATGGTGCCGGGGAATTGAACGTCTACAACAGCTACAAAATTCAGGCTGACGGCGAACAGGAGGGAACGCTCGCCCCCGGTGGGGCTCCTGTCGACTCGTTGGGCTGGGATTACGAAGCGTCGTTTGATCCCGGTAACGACATGTATTACCAGTTTCTTGTTCCCACAGGCCAGGTGGGAACCGAGTTGTCGGCGGTGCTTAACTGGCACATTGACATCGATGACGCTCCCGGCTTCGGTTTCTCGCCAGTTGCGAATCTGGCGAATTTTGATCTGGAGCTGACACGGGATACCGATGGAGCACTGATCGACATCAGCCAGAGTTCAGTGGATAACGTTGAGCATATTTACGCGACCGATCTGACGTCGGGGACTTATACGCTCAAAGTGTCAGGCGATTCGAATCAGGCCTATGGCCTTGCGTGGCGGCTGAATACGGCTTTGGAGCCGGTAGTGGTACCCGAGCCGGGTGGTCTGGTGATTCTTGGCGGAATCGCGATCGGCCTGGTCAGCAATCGACGGCGTCGCGGGTAATTACGCGCCGCTATTGCTGTCTTGTATGACCTGAGGTCTTTCAAAACCAGCAGTCAGAGGTAGTGAAATGTCGTGGACGAGGCCACGAGTTCATAGTTTACTGAACATCCGACGTGGGACTCATGGCTTCGTCCACTGCAGGCGGCTCAAATTCGCGTTTTGAAATGCCCTCCAGTAGCTTCAGCATACGTGGCGTTTGCGCATAATCGAGTGACGATTTGCCGTGAACGTCTTTGATGTGCGGGTCAGCGCCCTTAGAGACGAGTAATTTCGCCACGTCCACCATGTCATTGTGGGCAGCCATCATCAACGCTGTTGTCTTGTTTCCATGTGTCTGACAGGAGATCTCAGCACCGGCGCGAATCAACTTTATTGCCGTGTTGTTAAGTTTGTTCGTCGTAGCCACGATCAGCGCCGTTGTTCCTTTCGAGTTCTTCGCATTCAGGTTCACGCCAATTGATATCAGTTTGCTCGCACAATCCTCTGCCCCGCTAAGTACAGCAGCAATCAATGGCGTTACCCCTCGATTGGTCGAGACATCAGGATTTGCGTTGGCCGTAAGAAGTAAGTCGAGCATTTCTATATTGCCAGACATTACGGCGAGGTGAGGCAGCGAAACCCCGTCTCTTAGCGCATTAAAATCGGCGCCGGCTGCAATTAGAGCTTTGGCCTTCGCCGTTTCACCAAACAAAACGGAATATTGCAGTTGCTCTGTAAGTTCCGCGCGACGCTCAGTACTCGGCCCACATCCGAAGGTCGAAACAGCTGTTAAAGTGATTAGCGAGAGCAGGCAGCGAGTAGACATAAGGTAGCAAAAAAGAAAGGGGAACAAAGTCAGATTCACCGGGCACAAAAAACAAGCATTTTTTACGGTTACACCCGCAGATGTCGTCCGTGTGAAACGCATTGTTCAAGTGAGTCGCTGTGAGGCAGGTCGGATTCTACAAGAGTTTCCAGGGTGATGGAAAGCGTTTGAAACCTTATTCGCACCGAATTGGCAAGCGAGAGCAGTCCAGTTTTAAAGAACACCAGGCGTGGGAGGAGTGGCTTCGTCCACTACGCGTCACTCAAGTTCGCGTTTTGAAGTGCCGCTAATTCCGCGATGTCAAACCTTCAATTGATAACTTGATCTCGGAGTCTGTTATTTCGAAGGTAATGTTACTGCCGTCGAGCGTCATCTGCACCAGCGTTTCCAGAGTTACTTCGCGGCATTCGATTGTAATTTGATCCATCGCGCGATCGTTCAATTCGTCATAGACCAGTTTGCGGCCTGTTTGTTTGGCGATTGCCTTGAGTAATTGCAGCCTTGTCGCAGCGGTTTTCATGCTGAAGCGAGTGTCTTGATCGTCGGATGAATCGGGTTGGTTGCTGCGAATTAGAAACGCTCTGGCCGCGTACAATTGTTCATGTCGTCCCGACATACGCACGAATTCATTGTTGATTCGAAACTTAATGTCTGGAAATTGATCGGCAAGCTCGGATTTCAGCTCCGATTTGCTCCGTGAATCGAATGGGCTGCGTCGATGGTTCAGCGTTCCTGCTTTGGGGAACTTGATTTCGTCGAGTGCAATTCTGCTGCGATTAATTTTGCCGGGCTTGGGCCATTGCTCAAAACCGACACTGACGATTGCGACCTGCTGGACGGGCGAAAGAGCAGGCAACGAGTATTCCACCCAGAGATCGTGATGGATTTTCTCAAGGCCAATCAATTCAAAGCGGCCCTTTTCAGCAATCGTTTTCAAGATGTCTCGAGGGCGTGAAAGATGCTGCCACGCGAGCGTCCTGGCAGGGGATGAATTCATCTCGGGTAGACTCTGCCATAGCGTCGGCAGCGCGACTGCTGTTGTCATTGGGCCAAAGTAGATCAAGTCGCCGACCTGGCACATTCCGATTCCCAGGTCGTCGGCAGCGTCCAGAAGTATTTGCTCAATCGTCACGTCAGTTCGTCGCAGGTTGAGCCTTGCGTCTGGATTGATTCGACGATCGATGAACACGGCAAATTGCCTCGTGGCGGCAAACGCTCTGATTCGGTCCGCAAATGGTGCTTCGGTCAATGAAACGGTGACGGGGCTGTTGAGGCACCGATGCAAAGCTCTTCCGGTTTTTAAACCAATTGATTCAGTCGCAATGGATTGCTGCGCCAGCAGCAACTTCGATGAGCTTGGCAAAACGAACCAGACAAGCGAGATAACGGTTATGACGACCATACGGATGGCAGCCAGCTTGTCGACGTTGGTGCTGCCAGAGCGAGCGAAAACTCGCGATTTTGACATGCAGTTCAACCGCGACGCGTACACAACGGCGGATGCGAGCTCGCTGAAGTTGGCTGTCAAATGCCCCATTCCCTATATCCGTTAAGGTTTGAAATTGCTGGCGCTCAATTGAACAAAAATGCTTGCTGTGCGTTTGAGTTTACTCGAATCATCGTTGTTGGTCCGTAGGGCGGCAACTAGACTGGCGAGATACTCGGGCGGTAGTCGCAAAACTTTTAGGTCAGGAGATTGGAAACACATGTCGGACGAATTCATCCGATATCCGATGCTGGAGATGTTCTACCAGCAATACCTGACCAGTGAGCACTCGGCTGATTTTATTCAGTCGGTTTCCAGTAGCTACACCGTGGGATCGCTCGAGCGTTTGGCTCGTCATGGGCAGTGTCTGTCTCGTCGAGCCGCTGTTTTAGCGATCGGATTTCTTGGCGATTTCTCTTGCAACGAGACGTTAGGGCGAGCGTTGGTTGACGATGACCGATGCGTTCGCATGCTGGCCGATCATGGTGTGCGTGAGATCTGGCCGCGTCAGGGGACGCCGGCTCAGCAAAGTGGAGTAACTCAGCTGTACCGTCTGAACGCGGTCAATCGAACTGAAGATGCGATTGACCTGGCCAGCAGCTTGATCTGCGAGAACCATGAACTTGGCGAAGCGTGGAATCAGCGAGCGATTGCTTTTTGTGCCGAAGGAGATTTTCGCGGCGCGATCGAAGACTGCAAGGAATCATTGAATTGCAATCGGTTCCATTTCCCCGCCGCGATGGGCATTGGACACTGTTGCCTTCAATTAGACGATCCTGTTTCCGCCCTTGAAGGGTTTCGTCTTGCTCTTCGGATCAACCCCGACCTGGAAGGGGTTCGCAGTCAGATCCATCATCTTGAACGGACTCTGGAAGACATCTGAATCACGTTTTCGATCCACCCGCGGTATCTGATATGATATCCGGCAGTGAAAAATTTCGCTGCTCCTTCAGAAGGATTCGAATTGTGCCTCGACTGTTTTGCTTTCGACTGTTTTGCTTTCGGCAGGTTTGCTTTCGGCAGGTCTTGATTTTTTTGTGCTCGATGGTTGCCGCTTCCGCGTTCCCGCAAGAATCTGGTTCCGAACTTTCCGCAAGCGATGTTGCCATGCCAGAACTCGGTGCTCGACTCACTTCAGAACAGGTTTCGGCTTTTGCAAAGCTCGCACTGGCCAATATTCACACCGAGTATCCCAACAAACCCGGAAACGTTGTTTGGGATGAAGCCTCGGTCCGAACGCCCAGGCAAATGCATCCAGCCTTTTACGGATGTTTCGATTGGCACAGCAGCGTTCATGGGCACTGGATGCTCGTTCGGTTGCTCAAGGATTATCCAGATCACCCGATGCAGTCGAAGATTCGACAGAAGCTCGCGCAGAACCTGACGCTCGAAAATTTGCGAAAGGAAACCGACCACTTTCGCGAGGAACACAATCGTCGGTTTGAGCGTATGTATGGCTGGGCCTGGCTCTTGCGGTTGGCAGCCGAACTCGAATCATGGGACGACCCTCAGGGCAAAGAATGGCGAGAAGCGGTTCGTCCGCTGGAGGAACTTCTTGTCGAGAACATTTTTGAGTACCTTCCAAAGCTAACGTGGCCGATTCGTACCGGTGTGCATCCGGACCTCGCCTTCGCGCTCGGGCAGGAACTTGACTATGCACGATTGATGGGCAACGAGAAGCTCGCGACCCTGATTGTTCAGCGAGCAAAAGATTATTACTCGAACGATACAAACTACCCTGCGAAGTACGAACCTTCCGGCCAGGATTTTTTCTCGTCTTGTTTAAACGAAGCAGATTTGATGCGTCGCGTGCTGGGACAGGATGAGTTTGTCAAATGGTTCGATGGTTACCTGCCCGGTCTCAAGCAAGGCGATGGAGGAAACCTGCTGGTTCCTGTGACCGTCAGTGATGTGACCGACGGCTATATTGTTCACCTCGCTGGCTTGAATCTGTCACGAGCATGGTGCATGAGGGGCATTGCCGCCGGTCTGCCAGCAGATGATGAACGCGTGCCGCTGTTGACCGATGCCGCCGCGGATCATGCAGAAAAAGGTTTTGGCTACGTGTTCAGTGGCCACTACGAAGGCGATCACTGGTTGGCAACGTTCGCAATTTACTTACAAGCGGGCGTCGGTTTGGAATAGCAGATCGAGCAGAACTGCCTTGCCATTGATGGGTTTTATGTTCTCAATTCTTATACCTTCCACTGATTCCAGCACGGTATCTAAGAAGGTTTGGCACTCGTATAATCGAATTGGCCGGCGAGGAATGTCGGTTCGAAATCAAAACCATTCTCAGCGTTCAGCGGAAAGAGTTAGTTATATGTCTCGTTCGATCGTCGTTCCGATTGGCTTTTTGCTGATCGCCTTGTTCCTGTCGCCATGCGGTATCGGTTCCGTGTTGGCTCAAGATCCCGCCGCACCGGAAGCTCCTGCTGAGCCTAATGCGGTCCCGGCTTCACCTGTGATTCCGACAGCCACGGTTGAAGAGGAAGAAGATCCTGCGACCCTCGCTGCGAAAGCCAGCTACATTTTGGGCTTCAATACAGCTCGGAAAATGGTGATGGATTTGAGCAATCAGGGAATCGATGTCGATCAAGGGCAGATGCTGGTTGGGATTCAAGACGCACTCAAGGGCAAGAATATCGCCTATTCTCCTGATGAGATCCGCACCATTCTGATGGCCTTCCAGAGAACGCTTCAAAAGAAGCAAATGGAAAAAATGGAGAAGGCCGCTGCGGAGAATCGAGAAACGGGTGACGCTTTCCGGAAGGAAAACGCTGCGAAGGAAGGTGTCAAGGAAACGGAGTCCGGCATTCAGTATGAAATCTTGACGGCGGGTGAAGGTGAGAATCTTGATTCATCCTACACCGTGCTGGTCGACTACACGGGCAAGTTCACCGACGGGACTGTTTTCGACACATCGTTGAAGTCGAAAGGTGGACGGCCACCGGCCCCGCTTCCCATGAAAGTGTCCGGCGCAGGTGTGATTCCTGCGTTCAAAGAAATCCTTCCGATGATGAAAGTCGGTAGCAAGTGGAGACTGGTGATTCCTCCGGAGATGGCGTATCAGGTTCGGGGGCAAGGTCCGATCGGTCCGAATGAAACGCTCGTTTTTGAAATCGAAATCAAGGAGAAAGTGAAAACTCCCGAGTCGACACCCAAGTGACATGCGGGAATTGGTCCGCCGGCAATTCAACCAACCAACAGGCGATCGAGGTGTCCGAAAAGCACTTCGATCGCTTTTTTGTTTTCTCCTCCGCCAGGTACGATCAGATCCGAGTGGATCTTGCTGGGTTCAACGAATTCGAAAAACATGGGCCGAACCGTTTGATGATATTGATTCAGAACGGAATCAATGTCTCGACCTCGCTCTTGGCAGTCTCGCAGGATGCGACGTGAAAGGCAGATGTCCAGCGGCACATCGACAAACACTTTCAGGTCCAGCTCTTTCCGAAGCCAGGCGTCGTGCAGGATCAGGATGCCTTCCACGATCAGGACGCGTGCCGGTTCCAGGGAAACGGTTTCGGAACTGCGATTGTGAATCGCATAATCGTACTGCGGAACCTCAACGGCTCGGCCCGCCTGAAGTTCGTGCAGATGCTGAGTCATCAGATCGTGCTCAAAGGCGGACGGGTGGTCGTAGTTGATCTGATTTCGTTGTTCCAGCGTCAGATCGTCTCGCCGCCGGTAGTAACAATCTTCGTTCAGGATCGCGATCTCGGATGATGATCGAGTTACCCGAAGACGCTCGTGCAATTGTCTGGCAAGGGAACTTTTTCCAGCGCCAGAAGCACCAGCGATTCCAATGATGGTGGAGGTGGCAGGCATGTCCGACGAAGCTGAATACAGGTGAGTTGAGTTTAAGGTGTGGTGGCCCGATAATGGACGACGAAGGTTATCACGAATTCATTCCGGACGCTTCCCCTGTGAGAAAAATTGAGTACGTTTACGAAGATCCTCTGTCAGTGATCTGGCTGAATCTTGCCGAACAGCTTGGAATGGCCATACGCCGTGATGATCAGGTGTTCGCGGCGTGGGACGGAGATGGGACGTTGACCATTGGTAGTGATTCGACGCTCGATCCGGATGATTCACTGGCCCAGATGATCTTCCACGAAATTTGTCACGCGTTGACCGAGGGGCCGGACTCGTTGCACTTGCCTGATTGGGGGTTGGAAAATGAGCAGCCGGACCACGTCGTTCGAGAGCATGCGTGTCTGCATTTGCAGGCTGCGTTGGCCGGCCAATTCGGGCTACGAGAGTTTTTCGCCACGACAACCGACTTTCGTGACTACTACGACGGCCTGTCCGACAACCCGCTTGATGGAGAATCCGAAGCGTCGAAGATTGCGATTGAGGCGTGGGCACGTGCAACGGAGGGCTCGTGGTCGGAACCGCTCGACTTTGCATTGGAGCGTACTGCTGAAATTGCGAGCATTGTCGGACCACTGGCGAATCGCGACTCACTTTGGAATCAATCGAGATCATGAAAATTCTGACCATCGAGACGACGTGTGACGAAACGGCCGCGGCGGTAGTAACGGGGGAGCTGGAAGTTCTGGGCAGCGTGGTCGCGACGCAAGACAAGCTGCACGAAGCGTTTCAGGGGGTCGTCCCCGAGATTGCCGCACGTGCGCACGTCGAGCGGATTTTGCCAGTGATTGATCAGACTCTCGAAAAATCAGGAGTGGCATTGAACGAACTTGATGCGATTGCGGTCGCCAACACGCCCGGACTTTCGGGGTCGTTGTTAGTCGGCGTGACCGCTGCGAAAACGTTGTGTCTGGCAGCTTCGAAGCCGCTGATCGCAGTCAACCATTTGCATGCTCATGTTTATGCCTGTCAATTGGCAACCGCTGAACCGGTTTTTCCCTGCGTTGGGTTCATCGTCAGCGGAGGTCACACGCATCTTTATCGATACGAAAATGCATTAAACGGGAAATACCTTGGCGGCACGATTGATGACGCGGCTGGCGAAGCGTTCGATAAAGTCGCCAGCATGTTGGGCCTGCCCTACCCCGGCGGCCCACACGTTTCCAGAGCAGCGTTGGAAGGTGACCCGAAAGCATTTCAGTTTCCGCGTAGCTTCATTCGAGATGAAAGGCTCGATTTCAGTTTTAGTGGATTGAAGACGGCGGTTCGTTACGCGATCGCTGGCCCGGGGAACTCAGACGTGCACGCGGTTGAGTTGTCAAAGCAGCAGGTTGCCGATCTTGCAGCCAGTTTCCAGCAAGCCGTGGTCGACTGTCTTGTTGCGAAGTCATTGCAGGCCGTCAGGAAATCCGGTTTGAATACGTTATGCGTAGGGGGTGGCGTGGCGGCAAACCGAGTGTTTCGTTCCCAGCTTGAGACCGAATGCCTGGAACAGGAAGTCAATCTACACATCGCGCCGATGGAATACTGCACCGATAACGCGGTCATGGGAGCGATTGCGGTTGAGCGGTTCAAGAAGGGGCTTTTTGAAAGCCTGGATTTGGACATCGCACCGGGCCTGGTCAGGATGTAAGGCGGTGAAGATCGAGAGACAAACGACAGTTTTTTAGTACTCGATCAGTTCCAGATCAGGGCGGGATTCAGTCAGCTCGTCTACAACGTCGTAGCCGATGCTGGTGTTGGCAACATTCAGTTTTTTCAGCTCTGGCAGCGTACCGATGGACCGAAAGCTCTGGTCTGACAGTTGAGTGCCCATCAGGTTCAGTTCTTTCAGTTTCTGCATTTTCATCAGCACGGGCAACGATTCGTCGGTGATCTGAGTTGCTTTCAAATCAAGCGTCTGAAGTTGACTAAGCCCGCCAAACGTTTTCAACGTCTGATCGTTGGCTTTTGTTTCCCACAACGATAGCCAGGTCAGACTGGTCATGGCCCCGATGTTCGCCAGTCCCTGCGGGGTGACCAGCCGGCATTCCGACAAGTCAAGAAAGGTCACGTCAGACTTTTTGCTGATGATTTCGAGGCCTTGGTCATCGACTGACGTGTCGCGCAGGTTCAGGCGTTGCAAACGTTCAAGGCCGGCCAGACTGGCCAGTCCCTTGCCCGTGACGTCGCAGCCGCGAATTCGCAACCGTTTAAGATTTTTGGCAGCGGCGACCGCGTTCATTCCGTCGTCATCCAACTTCGTATAGTCCATTTGAATCTGCTCGATCGTTGGAATCGAGCAAATGACCTTGAACGATCGATTGCTGACCGACGGACAGTAGTTGCCATTGAACGACTTGAGCTTCAAGTCTGACAATTTGGCGATGCCGTCATCGGTGACCTTGGTTTTTTCCAGCTGAACATCAATCAACGATTTGATATCGGTCAGGTGAGTCAAACCTGCATCTGTAATATTTGTGTTCCGCAAGTCAATTGCTCGAAGCGGTAAATGAATCAGCTTTCCCAGACCTTCATCTGAAACATTGGTTTGACGAAACTTGAGGACTTCGATCTCTTGCAGCTGAGACAGTAACTCGACTGTCGTCGGCTCAAAGTCCATTCCAGTCAGATCAACGAGACTGATGTTGTTTCTTTGATTTCGTCTTATGCCAGGCTTGAGCGAGTCTAGCTGAGTCACAACAGACGGATCGTCCTGATACGTTTTGGGGGCTTGCGCCAGCTTTGGTGCCGCAAGTTTCGATTCAGCTGGCGCTTGTGAACTTGATTCCGGAGCCCGCGTTTCAGCTTCCTGGCAACTTGCGAAACCCAAGAGAACGGGAATCATGACCCAACGTGAGATCAAAGTTGGTAGTTTCACGAGCAAAACCTTTTGAGCGGTGGAGTGGTGATGAAATTGAAGCTTGCGATCGTCAATTAAATATGCTTGAATTATCTCGTTCACGCGGAATGGTCACTTCGAATTTTAACTCAAGTTGCATTGTGTTTGAACGACGCCCCGGTCGAACGTGTACTGAATTTTTCGCGAGACACTCCAGATGAAAAAATCATTGAATCGAAGAAGTTTCATTTCCACCGCCGGAGCTGTTAGCGCAGGATTTGGTGTCTGGACGAGTTCGCGACCTGCATTGGCGCGACCCTCAGCGCTTCAGGGGCTGGCAGGAGCGTGCGTTGGTGTTGGAAATAAAGGTAGCAGCGATACAAGTCACATTGCGGAACAGGGAGTTTCGGTGGTTGGATTGTGTGATGTTGATGGTCGCACCCTTACCAAGAAAGCCCGCGAGTTCCCTGACGCTGCACAGTTCAGCGATTATCGTGAAATGCTGGACCAACTGGGCGACAAAATTGACCTTGTTTCAATCTCGACGACCGACCACACCCACGCGGCAATCGCGGTCAAGGCGATGCGGATGAAGAAGCATGTCTATTGTCAAAAACCGCTGACATGGTCGATCGCTGAGGCTCGATTGTTGCAGCAGGTCGCAGAAGAAACGGGCGTTGTGACTCAGTGTGGCAATCAGGGGACGGCAGGCGATGGTATGCGAGAAGCAGTCGAAGTTCTCCGTAGTGGCGCGATTGGAGATGTGACTGAGGTCCATGTCTGGTCCAACCGCCCGTTCTGGCCTCAGGGAACCGGCCGACCGGAAGGCGAGGACGCGATTCCAGATGAGTTGAATTGGGACGCGTGGATCGGCCCCGCTGAGATGCGGCCGTACAAAGAGGGAGTTTATCACGCGTTCAACTGGCGAGGTTGGTGTGACTTTGGAACAGGTGCCCTCGGTGATATGGCGTGTCACACAACCAACATGCCAATTATGGCTTTGGAGTTGTTTGATGCTGAGGCCGTTACACCGGTCGCGAACACGGGGATCGTTGGAGGGGAAACGTACCCGGCGGCGACTTCATTGATGTTCGAATTTGCTGCCAGAAAAAACTTTCCTGCCTGCAAATTCCACTGGTATGACGGAGGAGAGCTTCCGCCGGACGATCTTATCCAACAATTGCCCAAATCGTTTCAGAAAAGAGTGGCTGAGCAAAAAGCAGGTGCAACGGGCCCGGATGGAAAGCCAAAACGAAAGACCAGCGGTGCAGTAATCGTCGGAAGCAAGGGTATCATGTTTTCACCCGACGATTACGGAGCAAAATACTTGCTGCTGCCCAAAGAAGAGTTCGTTAACTATCAACCTCCCGAACAAACACTGCCTCGAATTCCGTTTAAAGGCATTGATGACCAGCGTCAAAAATGGGAATTCGTGAAGACGATTACGGGCGAGTATGAGCCGGGGACCATGTCCCACTTTGGTTACTCGGGCAGACTGACCGAAACCATCCTCGTAGGCAACTTGGCCTTGCGTGCGCCCGTTGGAAAGCGCATCGAATGGGACGCGAAATCGATGACCAGCCCCAATGTTCCTGAGGTCAATGAATTTGTTCGCCGCGAATATCGCGACGGCTGGGATCTGTAGAACGCGTTTTACTTTGTCTTACATAAAACTTGGGGCTGGCACTTCATTTTGATTCGATTTGGGCAAGCCAATCGAAAGGGCCAACCCCAAAATTCTGGTTTGACAAAGCACGAGTCCGATAAGGCTGGACTTTCAGCTCGGCGACCGATTCTAACGCCAAAGTATCCAAGGCGTTGACTTGGGCTGACATGACATTGGGCCCTTGGCCCGATAATCATCGACAACGAAGCAGTTCCAGGCTGGACGTTCTCTTATGGCCGCTGCTACGAACGGCACTGCCCGAAATGTGCCTGTCCACGGCTGATCAATCACAACCGCATCCGAGGCGGCTTTTTCTGCAATCAGCAGAACGTGTTTCGTGCAAATAGCGTGCACGGAAACGACCCCAACGCACCTTTTTTGCGTTCTCTGGACGATGGCGTGTTGCGAAAAAGTTTTCTGAAAATACTCAGATCGTTTGTTGAACATCTGATTTCGTGCTCGGTTCCGAACACAGGAGAGGCAGTGCCTTGAGGCCAAAACTGTTCTCTTGGAATTTTCTATGATCAACTTGATGAGGTTCGGAGCGAAGTATGAAGAAATTTCTGATAATGACCGTTGCGTTTGCATTTGCGATCGGCACGTCCGTCGACCTGCGAGCACAAGATGCAGATGTCGTTGGTGGACAGACAAGTGTGTTGCTTGATACGGCGACACTTTCCAGCGCGGCGGGGCTGAATTTGTCGGGAACCAGTCCTGATGTAGGTGCCGGGAACCTTGGCGAAGGCTCGGTGGCCTTCACGATCAATACGCGAGACAACGACTTGCTGCCAACAACGTTTTCGTACACTCCCGGTTCGCTGGAGCCGTTCGTGGGCACGATTGAGCATACGGGTTCTGTGTTTTTCAATGACAACAACGTTGAGGTCGGCAACTTCACGATTGGTTTTAATGGTGATCGTGTCGGCGGAGCCAACAGTGGCTTTTTCGTCGAAAGCACGACGGGCGTCGCTGCGGTCCTTTTCGATGTTGGCGTGACCGGCGCGAACCCCGAGGCGACCTCGTTGCTGGTTGATGGGTCGCTATTGGTGTCACCCGAGTTCGCAAATTTTCTTGGAGATACGGGTTTAACGGGTGCCGAGGTTGGATCGGCCAGAATCGAGGCTTCTGCGATCCCGGAGCCGGGTGCCGCGTTCGCTTTGAGTCTTATCGCGGGCATTTCAGGCTTGCGACGCAAGCGTAGCTGAGTATTCTTCTAGCTGATCAGGAATCCTCCAGTCAGCGAGACCCGGGTTCGCGATCGCGTTTCCGGGTTTTTTATTTATTGGAATTCGATGTCCAACTCGTTTTCTGAACCAACTGGTCCAAAAGCCGATGACTCGGCAACGCGCGAGTTGTTGTATGATGCGAAAGCGGGCAACGAATCGGCAGTCAACACTTTGATGGATCGGCACCGTCAGCAGATCCGAAATCTTGTTCAGATGCGATTGGATCACAAGATCCGGCAACGAGTCGATGTTAGCGACGTGGTTCAGGATATTTTCGTCGCGGCATTTCGCAGATTATCGACCTACCTTGATGATCCTCGGCTTCCGTTTCAAGTTTGGTTGAAACAGATTGCCAAGGACCGAATGATTGATACCTATCGGAAGCACCGCCGGGCTGCCAATCGGTCGATAGATCGAGAGACGCGGCTTGGGGTCAGTCCGAGCGGAGGAGATCTGCTGGGGCAGCAGAACCCGGGGAACACATGCCCACTGACGCCCGCAGCGATTGCCATGCAGAAAGAACTGTCGTTGCATGTCGAGGAGGCAATCGGCCAGCTGAAAGATACTGACAGTGAACTGATCATCATGCGACATTATCAGGCTATGTCCAACCGGGAGATCGCCGATCAACTGAATCTTTCTGAGGCGACGGCAAGTGTGCGATACGTTCGAGCACTTGCGAAGCTTAAAAAGTTGTTGAGCGACCCTGCAAAAAGCACGAACGTCCGGTTTTGATCGGCTCTGGATCTTGAAGTGAATACATTCGATTCAAAAAATTTACCGCAGGAAGAAGTCAGGTTCGCCGAACTGATGACAAGGCTGGCTGACGAAATGGATGCGGGGGCTGAAGTCAGCCTGCCAGAAGTCTGCGCGAAGTACCCGCAGTATGAATCGAGGCTTCGTGAGTTGTGGGGCACGTTGATCGTAACCCGAGCTGCGGGATCATTCTCCACGTCAATGCTCGAGTTCGACAACGAACTTTCGCAGTCGCTGCCTCTGCCGTGCGATTTTGGCGATTACGTGATCGAGTCGGAAATTGGTCGCGGCGGCATGGGAGTCGTCTTCAAAGCCACTCGAAAAGCAGACCAGCATCCCGTGGCAATCAAAATGATTCTCAACGGCGAGTACGCTTCCGCCACGCAGCGTGAGCGATTCTTTGCTGAAGGGAAAGTCGTCGAAAACCTGCAGCACCCGAACATTGTTCCGATCCTTGAAATTGGTGAGTTCAAGGAAACGCCGTTCATCTGCATGGAGTACATCGAAGGTACAACGCTTACCGAGTTGATCGAGTCAGAAAGATTGAACGAAGAAGAAATCTGTCAGCTGTCGATCAAGCTTTGCGATGCCGTTCAGTTTGCTCATCAACAAGGGATTCTCCATCGCGATATCAAGCCGTCGAATATTCTGGTTAGAAAGTCGGGCGACCCATTATTGCTTGATTTTGGTCTCGCGAAGCAATTGTCGGTCTCACTGTCCGAGGATCTGACTCGCAGCGGAGCGATTTTGGGCACGCCTGCGTACATGTCGCCTGAACAGGCGTCGGGAACGAGGGATCGAGTCAGCGAGGCAACGGATGTCTACGCGCTAGGATCCGTTCTGTATTTCATGGCAACGGGACAGGCACCATTTTCCGGGCAAACCATCGTCGACGTATTGTTTCAGGTCCTCGAGCAGGAACCCATCAGTCCAAGGTCGCTGAATCCGGAAATATCACGGGGGATGGAGCACGTGATTCTGCGTTGCATGGAAAAAGCTCGCGATCAACGATACGCAACAGCACAATCGCTCGCAGATGATTTGACGGCGGTGCTTGAGCATCAACCTGTCGGGCAGTTGGGGTTGAAGCAGCAGCTAAGTCGCGTGATGCGAGATACTCATCATGCTTCGTTGCTGGACAACTGGGGAATCATCTGGATCTGGAACAGTGTGATTATGTTGTTCGCTGGCGTGACCATGCACATGAATTATTCGGTCGGCTACGACGACCAACGAGACTACCTTGTTACGTGGGCCGCGAAGCTGGTGCTTTGGGCAGTCGTCTTTTGGCTGCTGCGTCGGCGGATGGGACCGGTCACGTTTGTGGAGCGACAGCTTGCGCACGTGTGGGCAGCTTGCTTTGCGTTCATGGTCGTGATCAGCGTCATGGAGTCTGCGATGGACCTGAAGCCACTTACGCTGGCTCCGCTGTGGGCGGTTGCGTGCGGGATGGCGTTCTTTATCAACGCGGGAATGTTATCTGGCGCGTTCTATATTCATGCCATCGCATTACTCTTATGTTCAGCGTTGATGTTGGCGGTGCCAAATTACGCAGCGTTGATGTTTGGCTTGACCACGTCTGGTTGCTTCTTGCTGTCAGGCGTCAAATATTACCGCAGAAGCAATCTTTCCACGGGTGGCTGACCGGTGATCCGCGTCAGGCGTTGCCGTCTGCGAATCGAGGCTGCCAAAGCACCAAAGCGCGTTTCGTTTAAGTCTAGCGGCTTTTCGATACCGTTCGCTCGGTTTTTCAAAGCCGCAGACGCTACAGTTAAGTGCAACATGCACCAAGCCGGTCTTGCCGACTGTCGAGTGATTGTCGATGCAGCAGTGCACGAAAAAAGCCAGTCGCCGAAAGCACGGCCACTGGCTTTTGAATCTTACGTTTTTTCAGGCTGACTATGCGACAGGCCTGACTATGCGCTAAACGAGCTGCCGCAACCGCAGGTTTTCTTGGCGTTCGGATTGTTGAACTGGAACCCACGCTGCTCGATTCCCTCGTAGTAGTCCACGGTCGTTCCTTCAAGGAACAATGCACTCTTGCGGTCGACCACCACTGGCACGCCGTGTTGCATGGTCTTCGAGTCGTTGTTCTCATCGTAGTCGCTGGCGATATTCAGGCTGTAGTTCAGCCCGCTGCAGCCACCGCCGGTGACTCCGATTCGCAGAACGGCATTCTCATCGTACTCACCTTCGGAGATGAATCGTTGCACTTCCTTGGCGGCTTTTTCGGTTACGGTGACACTCATCAATTTCACTCCGGTAATTTCGGTTTTCGTATCGAGCAAAAGTCAGATCGCTCGAGCTTCAACTTATTTTTCGCCATCAACGGACCTGTGTCCAGAGCCATTATCGGCATGAAACCGCGTTTTACGCAGGAATTACACACTCCACGTTCATTGGTTGCCAAATTGACGCATTGATTCGACGGATCTTACCAACAATGCAGCCGCACGGTCGATTTCCTCCACCGTAGTGAATCGACCTACGCTCATCCGCAAACTCGATTGAATCGCGTCGTGGTCGAGTCCCAATGCGGCAAGGACATGGCTGGGCTCGGGGTCGGTCGACGTACACGCGCTGCCGCTGGAGATCGCAACTTCCGACGCTCCGGACATGATCGAGTGACCGTCGATATTGGGAAATTGGCAATTCAGATTGTTGGGGAGCCGAAGATCTGAATTTTTCAAGTTCGGTCCATTAAGAGGCAGGTCTCCCAACTCTTGTTGCAGCTGATCGTAAAGCCGATCGCGCAGCTCGCCGCGACGCTCGTTTTCTGAACCGTCCACAATTTCATCGTGGCACAGCTTCAACGCCGACGCCATTCCGACAATGCCCGGCACGTTGAGTGTCCCGCTGCGGCGATTTTCCTGTTGTCCTCCTCCGTCGATCTGGCTGGCCAGCCGAACGCGTCGGTCGGTCCGCCGTACGTACAACCCGCCGACGCCTTTGGGGCCATAAAATTTGTGAGCGGAAAAGCTCATCAAGTCGACATCCAGTTCGTTCACGTCGACGGGAAGATGACCAACCGCCTGAGTTGCATCAACATGCAACAGAGTATCTCGCTGGTGGCAGATCTCGGCGATCTGCCGGATGGGGTGAATCACTCCGATTTCGTTGTTCGCCATCATCACCGACACGAGCAGAGTGTCCTGGCGGATCGATGCGGCAAGTTCATCCAGACAAATGAGTCCGGCGTCGTCCTTGCCGTTACCGATCACGGGCAGGCGAGTCACTTCAAAACCTTGCTTTTCAAGTTTGGCAATCGGATCGAGGACGGCCTTGTGTTCAGTCTCAACCGTGACGATGTGGCCTGACGTTTTACGCCGCAAACAGATACCACGAATCGCCAGGTTGTTGCTCTCGGTCGCTCCGCTGGTGAATACAATTTCACTTCGACGAGCGTTTAAACAATCGGCAATGGATTCAGCCGATTCCTCAACAAGGTCGCTTGCCGCGAGCCCCAATTCATGTGTCACGCTGCCTGAGTTTGCATAATTCAGATCAAACACGGGCAGCATTGATTCGACGACCCGCGGATCAACTCGCGTGGTTGATTGATTGTCGAGGTAAATGATATCGGGCATAGTTTCGACAGGATTTACATGATGTACAGGATTTCAAAATCTGAAACAATTCGGCAGAAGCGATCTCGGAGCGTTCAACGATCATGTCCATCCTGTCATCCTGTCTGGCATCCGTTTTAAGTAAACAGCGCCTTCAGGCAAATCGCTGACCAGGTTTCGAACCCTTCCAGATTTTCAAGCATTTCGCCGACGGGACGAAATCCCGTTTCGCAAATGTCATCTTCGTTGGGCGCGATGTCCTGAGATTCGACCGTGAACAGATGCACGACGCCCAGATGAACTTTGCCTACTTCGGTTTCGTCATCGTTGATCAAGCCAACCAATTCCTGGCGGTACGGCGTGTTGATAATAATCTCTTCTTCCAGTTCCCGACGCATGCCCTCTTCGTAAGGAGAGCTCTCGCCCGCATCCAGCGTCGAAATGTGACCGCCGATACCCACACTGCGTTTACTGTGCAGGCGGGACTCGCCTTGCCCTTTCCCTCGCGTGTATTGGAACACGCTTACGGCTCCGTCGTGATCAACATGCTGAAAGATGCAGTAAGGAATCAGTTGTTTGAACGACGGATCCTGCTCCATTTGTGCTCGCGGCAGGTACTGAGTTTGTGTCGCATCGAGCAGTTGGTCCAGATATTTCTCTGATTCGGACGTGAACCCCTGAAAGTACCCGCAATCGTGAAACCGTTGGGTGGGCACAACCATCACTTGTTCTTCGGCAGTTTGAGCGTCCATCGTCGCCATCGTGGTTTCCTTTTCCGTTGAAGTTGAGCATGCTCGATCAGTCAATCTTAAGCGATTTGTTCCATGATGACGACCGACCGATCTTCGAGTTCCACAAAGCCAAAATGGGAGAGGCGGCTGGAATGGTGAAAAACGCGTACTGGTCATCCTTCTTGATACATACGCTTCGTTGGGCACATGATGATTTCAATGAGATCAAAGAAATTAGCCCCGGATCGCGTGAGCGCATCGAGGTTGTGAATTTTAGAAACTTAGTTCGCAGTAAAGCCTTTTGGCTTTCGGGATTATTCAAAACTAGCGAGTCTTCATAGGGGCCTGCATCCCAGTTGAAATATCCGGGTCAGGGTCGACTCAAACCCGTTCGCCTGTTTCCGGTGGTGCGCTACGCGACCAACGGCTACATGCTGTGACCACGTCGTGTTTAACCAAGTGTGTCACAGATAACTCTTCGCCTATTGAACCAAAACCCTCAATTCTTTCAGCTTTTCACCATCCCAGCTTCGCCCTTCCGACCCGCAACAGCAGGCGTTCATACAAACGAAAGCATGAAACTCTCGACGGTGGATTGGGTTGATGATCGCGCAGCAAAAAAGCCTCCGCGATGCTGGCTGGTTAACCAAGCGGAGGCTTGTTTCAATCGGTGAACAAACTGACGATTATTCGGAAGTCGCAGTTTCTTCTTCCTTGACCTCATCGACAATGCGCCCCATGTAGTAACCGCAGTCAGGGCAGACAACATGCGTTGGAACCATCGACGAGCACTTCGGGCACGCCATCAGCGGCTTGCTGGTCAATGCGTTGTGGGCTCGGCGGCTGCCGGATCGAGCGTTGGAATGCTTGCGCTTTGGGACTGCCATCAGACTGGATCTCTTATCGTGCGTCGAAAACTTGTCAAATCAAGATCGAGGATTGTAGCCATTTGTGCCTGTCGTCTCAACGGCCAAAAATTGCTCGAGTCCTCAGAAAACCTTGTTTTCGAGTGTTTCTGACTGTTTCCATCAGCATTTGAGTAGACCAAGCGGGTTTTCGGCGATTTTTTCGTTATCGGGGCTGAGTAATCGCCTCATGCGAAGACGCAATAGTGCGAAGTTTGGAAAGGAAGTTGATATGGCACGCTACGAGCATCGCGGCTTTGCTTGAGCCCCAGCGTATCCTCCGCGCTAAGAATCTCGCCTCCCCAACGACCTGTTTTACCTGTTTTGTCTGCCGAATTCGTTAGCGGATCCGCTTCATTCATTCGGCCGATAATCTTTGCGGATTAGTCAAAGTTTACTGATTCACGTGCCGATACGTTTTCTGTCGGCATTTTCCAGACGCAATGCGCTTCGTGCGTGAGCGACTGGAGAATGCAGAACCGGGGGGTTCGATGGCAAATCGACATTTTTGCCAAAATGCGTTCGTAGCTTGAGGGTTGCTCAAGCTGCGATGCGTTTTTACTTCGAACATACATCAGGATATGGAAGTCCGATGAAGTGCAAACCCTCCAAAACGTTGATCTGGTTGCTGAGCGTCAGTTTTCTGGCGACAGGCTGTACTCCAACGCGTCCGGTTTATCTGAACGAATCAGGTGACCTGAACTACTATCTGGAGCAGGCGACCAAAATCGAATACCCGGATATTGAAACGCCGACCCTTGATGAGGTCACTCAGGCGGCGGTTCCGATGACGGTGATGGACCCTGATTTCGAGTCCTACGAGGACATGACGCTCGAAGACGCCGTTTCATATGCGTTACAGAACTCTAAAGTGCTGCGTGGTTACGGCACGCCCGGTTTGCAGGGAACTCGCGTTTCACCCGGTGTCGATAACCTCGCCAATGGCCCCACTGCGGCCGGCACAATCTACAACGTTGCGGTTCGCGAAACCGAGCCGGGATTCCTGGGCACTGCGGGACAAATCGCATCGCCAAGCGGTCTGACGACGAACACTGGTCTGGATGGTAACCAGGGCGTTGAAGCAGCTCTTGCGGACTTTGACGCTCAGTTGACCAGTGGCGTTACCTGGTCCACAACCGATCGTCCACGAAACATCAGCGAGTTTGATGTCGCCGGGAATCGTCGGCCAGAAGATTTTCTGTTCTCTCAAGGCGATCAGGTTCAGTGGCAGGCAGAGGTTGCAAAAAAGGCAGCCAATGGAACACAGATCTTTTTTAGAAACGTCAACACCTACACGGACACCAACAATCCGCTGAATGACGTCAATCAAAACCAGGGAGCCAACAGCTTTTACCAGGCAAACTTCGAAGCGGAAGTTCGACAGCCTTTGCTGCGAGGTCGTGGAGCTTTCATCAATCGCATGCCGATTGTGATTTCCCGGATCGGCACCGATCAGGAATTGGCAAATCTGGAAGCTCAATTGCAGAACATGGTCACCAATGTTGAGATTCGATACTGGGATCTTTACTGTGCCTATCGAAATCTTGACGCTGCGAAAACCGGCCGTAACGCGGCATTGGAAACCTGGCGAATCGTGAAAGATCAGTTCGACGAAGGTGCCGATGTGAATGTGCAGCAGGTTGCTCAGGCCAGCGAACAGTATCATTTCTTTGATGCTCAAGTAATCGATGCCTACAACAATCTGCTGAACGCTGAAGGAGCGTTGCGATTCCTGTTGGGTTGGTCATCGACCGATTGCCGCATGATTCGTCCGATCGACGAACCTGTCATGGCACCGGTTGAATTTGACTGGTGTACTTCCCTTTGCGAGGCACTTACTTATCGCCCGGAACTTCGTCAGGAGCGTTGGGAAATCAAAAAGCGTGAACTTGCGTTGGCATATTCGAAAAATGGTCTGTTGCCCGAGTTGAATGCAACTGCCTTGTACCGTTTTCTTGGTTTGGGAAATCGCTTTGGCACCAGCGGCAACGCTGCGTTCCCCGTTGGCGAGCCGGAGCTTCAGGGTGGCAACCTTGTCGCCGCAGGGGACCAGAGTGGAGCTCTGAACGGTCTGTATGACGGAAACTTCCAGGAACTGCAGGTTGGTTTGAACTTTGGAATGCCTGTCGGCTTCCGACGAGAGCTGGCCAACGTTCGAAACGCTCAATTGAAACTGGCTCGAGAAATTGCTCGCATCGAAGACATGGAACTGGATGTGACGCGTGAATTGAGCGAAGCGATGCGTGCCCTGGCCGCCAACCAGATGATCATGCGATCTTCATTCAATCGGTGGAAAGACACGACGATCGAAGAGGAGCACTTCCAACGTCTGAAAGACGAAGGTGTGGAAACGCTCGATGTCGCTTTGGATGCTCAGCGTCGCCGATCACAAGCGGAAATCGCTTTCTACACCGCGATGTGTGAGTACAACAAGGTGATTGCTTTGATTCACCGCCGCAAGGGAACCACGTTGCCATACTGTGGTGTCGAGTTCAGTGAAGGACCATGGACTGGCAAGGCTTACGTTGACGCTCAGGAACATGCTCGTCGGCGTAGTGCCAGTCGCGAGCTGAACTACGGATGGACTCGTCCTCAGGTGATCAGCCGAGGCGAAAACCGGCCGTCGGGATCGAATAACGGAGCCACTTACTCAACCGGTGGCGTTGTTTCTGATCCAGTGATCTATCACGATTCGACAATCGTTCCCAACGAAGGCGAAATCTACAACGGTCCGTACTATGAAGGCGAAGTCATTCAGGAGCAGCCAATCTATCAGGGTGCACCTGCCCCAACCCTGGCTCCACCTCAGTACAATCCGGTTCCACAAGGTTCTTCGTCACGTGTTCATCGAGACACAAGCGTTCGTCAGGTGAGTCATCAGGAACCATCACGTGTAAGGCAGCCAAAATCGTCTGAAATCAAGATCAAGGCAACGACCGGCCAGCGGTCAGCGTCACCTCGCAAGGTTGCAGCTGAACGTCAGCCAGTCCGGGGCACGAATGATCGAACAGCAGTTTCCAGCATCCGTCCTGAACGGGATCGGACCGCTCGTCCAGTGCAGCGATTGAGTGCGTCGGCTTCCAGCACTCCATTGCGAAATTCGCAGGGTCGCTCAAACATTGGATCGCAACAACGGAAATCGAATTTATCTGGAATCAATCACAAATCTGCTTCGTCGAATACGTCATGGGAAAAGCTTGGCCTTGCTGGCGCGAGGGACCATGGAAATGAAACGGTCGCCAGAATCAAAACGATTGAGCCGTCAGTCACAAATAATCTTCGCTGATCAAATTGATTCTTGACCAGCAGTACAACCATACAGATCCGGTTGACTGTGTTCCGTAAAAATCTGGCGGATACAGAAAACCAAACGGGTTCGAGATACAAGGAACAAGTCATGTCCAACCGAATTCTGCTGGCGGCAGCCTGCGTTGCTCTGATCGTGTGCTGTGGTTTGACCGGATGCAGCATGTGCTGTGGACCGTACGACTTCCACTACCCGACCTTTGGCGGCAAACACCAGCGAGTCGATCCGGCGCACGGTCGTGTGGGATCAGTTTTTTCAGACCCCAATGTCATGATCGGGCCATCGTCCGATTCGAATCTGGAGCCACATCCTGCGATCGAGGCACCTCGTGTTCCGGCGGATGATGACAGTGACCTCGAAGATATGGATTCGGGTGAAGACGATGACGATTTGACACCACTTGACCGGTTTGACCGCAATGATGTCGAAGAGCTACCCGATCCGGATCTTGATAGCGAAGATTCCGAAGTGACCGCGTCTCGGTTGTGGCGTCAACGAGCGTTGCGCAGGGATTTCGATTTCCGTTAGTCTCGCGCAGGTTCATCAGGAAGTCAGTCTCGCTCTTACCAACTGAGCCATTCTCGCTAGTTCTGACTCAACCTTTTTCGCGTCAGGCTTCGTTGTCAGGATGGTTGCGATTGGGTCACCGGGTTGGATTGTTTCCCCGGCGTTGGGAATGTCGGCGACTCGGCTGTGGCTCCCTTCGAACGCCACCAGCCAGTTGAAAATATCTCTGGTAATCAGCAATGACCGGTTGGTTTGATTGAACAGGATGGCCTTTCCGATCCGCTGATTAACCGGATGCACTTTGTCGTGAGAGCATGTTTGAAGATCGACAAGGCCCAGATGATGCTCGATCATGTTGAACGCGCGGGACTGTTCGGTAACACGATCAAACCGTTCGAAGATTTCGGCAGAAGCGGTGATTCTCGGGTTGAAGTCAACCGGCCAGACACCGTCGTCGTTGACGATGAAGTCCACACCGAAGACGCCGCTGAGATTGAATGTGTGAACAAGTTGTTCTCCCAGACGGGTAACGACCGCTTCATGGTTGACAGTCAGTCTGACTGGACCAATTGATCCACAGTAGGCGAATGGTGAATCTGTAAAACGAGGATCTCCGACCAGCTGTTTCGTGATTCCGATTAACGCAGTTCGGCTCTTTTTTGCGCTGAACAACGCCGACCATGAATCGCCACTGATTCGGCGTTGAAAAATGTGATCTTTGGGTGAGATGACTTCCTCGAAATCTGAATCTGTGGCAACACGAATCTGCATTCCTCCTCTGCCCTGCACTGGCTTCCGGAGCCAGTCAGTCGCTGATGAATCTGGATCGAGTCGCGTGGTGGTCTCGGCAACCTGACAGCCGGATGAGCGAATGACATCAGGCAGTTGATCCCAGTCCGTTAAACGAGTCACTGAATCGGGGCAGCACCCCGCGACAGGCAACCACGCAACAATGGCGGACACTACCCGCGGTTGCAGTTCGGATCCTCCGCACAGTAATGCGACGTCCGGAGCCGGAAGCTGGGAATGATTTTTCCTTGTTCGGATCAAGTCAGCGATTTGTTCGAAAGAATCGATTTTTGCGACGGTGCCCTTCTGTGTTCCGCCTTCCTTCAGGGCCAACTGGCAATCGTAGTCGGCGAACAGGTCGTAAGCCTCGACGTGAAATCCAGACCGAATCGCGCTTTGCACGTGGGCTCTGACGCTGGCCCCGATAATCAAGATGTTCTTGTTCATACGTGTACGAAAACAGGATGGATTCGTGTCCGATAATTGGGATGGGGTATCAAAGTCGGGCATCGCGGTGGGCGCCGTTGGAAGGTTTCGGACTGCTTGGCATCGATAACCTTGTTTGTTAACATTTCGCGGTTTCCGGAGAGACTGCCAAGGCAAAATCGGGTGATACCTCGGCTATCTATTGAATAGATTACTTTCCAAATCACTGGGTATTCAATTCAAAATACAGGAGTTTTTTATGTCAATGTTCATCGGTGAAGCACTTACGGGCGATGGAAACGAAATCGCTCACATTGACTTGATGATCGGTGACAAGTCGGGGCCCGTCGGAATCGCTTTCGCGAACGCGCTTTCCACTCAAAGCGAAGGTCACACCAACCTGCTGGCCGTTCTGACGCCCAACCTGGCGGTCAAGCCTGCAACGGTGATGGTCACCAAGGTAACGATCAAAGGAATGAAGCAGGCCGTTCAGATGTTTGGACCCGCTCAAGCAGCCGTGGCCAAGGCCGTTGCGGATTCAGTTGCCGACGGAGTCATTCCAAAGGATCAGGCAGAGAACCTCGTTTGTGTGTGTGGTGTGTTCATTCACCCGGAAGCCGAAGACGACAAAAAAATCTACGACTACAACTACGAGGCCACAAAAATGGCGATTGCCAACGCCATGAAGGCTTCCCCTTCGGCAGATGAAATGATCGCCGGCAAAGAAGAAGCCACTCATCCGTTCCGCGGATTCTAGGATTGGCTCTTGTCGACCGTTGTCGATAACACGCTCACCAAAACCCGCGCACTCGCGCGGGTTTTTTCGTAGTGTTACATCTTATTCTGTCCTGAAATTTCTAACTTCTAACCGGTTCTGTTTTGTCATGTCCAAGCCTAAAATTCTGATTCAGGTTGATCCTGATTCCCACGCCAGCGTTTTTGATTCGGTGGTGGCGGTTGATTCGGGCGTAGATCATCTGCTTTTGCAGCCGAATGTGTCCGAATCCGACGTGCAGGGGCTGGTTCATGGCGCAATGTTCACGCGCGGGCCGGAAGACGTGAAAAGTACCGCGCTATTTTTTGGCGGTAGCAACGTCGAGCAAACGGAGGCGTTGGTCGAGCAAGCGAAGAAATGTTTCTTCGGGCCGATGCGAGTTTCCTTGATGTCGGATCCCAACGGATGCAACACAACAGCTGCCGCAGCGGTTCTGTGTGCTCAACAAGACATCGATCTATCAGGAAAAACGGTCACTGTGTTGGCAGGAACCGGCCCAGTGGGACAGCGAATTGCTCACCTCGTTGCCGGACCCGCGACCGAAGGTCAACCTGCGCCGACGGTTCGCGTTTGCTCGCGAAAATCAGACAAGGCTCAAGCTGTTTGTAACGCATTGACATCAGCAATCGCCGCTGAAACCAAGTTTGAACCCGTTCAAGCCGCAACGGCCGCCGAGGCATTGGCGGCAATTGATGGATCCGATGCTGTTTTCGCTGCCGGTGCCGCGGGGATTGAGTTACTGGCGGAAGGCTGGTTGGAAGCGGAGGTCGCTCCATCGGTTGCAGTTGATTTAAACGCGGTTCCGCCAGCCGGTATCCACGGGATCGAGGTGATGGACAAAGCGGAGCAACGTGAAGACACGATTTGCTATGGAGCGATTGGTGTCGGCGGTTTCAAAATGAAAATCCATCGCCGATGCATCCAGATGCTTTTCGAGTCAAACGATCAGGTGTTGGAGGTCGAAGAAATCTACGCCGTCGGTCGCGAACTGATGAATTCGTAGCCAATCCGCAATTGTTCACTGCGGTTTGAGGATTGTTTTAAATTTTTGACAGTTACGCCGCGCGGCGAAAAGTGGGATCGAGCAGATCAATGGTGCCCGGATCGACGGTTTCTGCTTCCGCGCCTGCGTTGGATGACTGCTGCAGGTCGCGCAGAAAGGCATGTGTACAAAATTGCTGAAAGGCGGCCTGCCAGGAACAGCGAATGCCCGCGGCGCCGTCGAAGATTGATCCTCGCCAAAAATACTGCAAAGCAAAATGATAAGCAGGAGCCAGCAACATCTTGAACGCCGAAAATCTGGTTGCCTGTTCATTCCAGGTTTCTGCATCCAGCGCCGCGTACGATGAAAGGCGGTCCAACGATCGCTCGAAACGCCAGTCCGGGTGGTGGCTGATTTTATTCGACAGCTTGCCAATCCGAGCCGACTGAATCTCAATTTTCTTTACCGATCCCGACTGAGTGCAGAAAACCTGGTCGCGGCGAAAAAGTCGGACTCGTCTCGATAGGGTCGAAGTTTGCGCTTCCAGACTTTTCCCGTTGACGAATGTATCACGGTCGATTGTGTAAGCATCATGCGTCGCGCCACGACTGAGCACCAATTCAATTTCGTCAGCCAACGCTTGATTCATTCGCTCATCGGAATCGAGCAACATTACCCATTCGTGTGAAGCTTTTGAAATGGACCAGTTCAGGAAATCGTCCTTACGGATCGGCTCATACGGAACGACGCGGATTCGTTCATCGTCGTTCGCGATGGGTTGAGCGTCGACGCTTTCCAGGCATTCGGCGATCAGGATTTCATCGGCGAAGTTCACGCAGCGATTGATGCATGTCTCAAGACGCTGCAAGTCGTCCGAGCACATCACGACAACGGAGATGGGTTGTTTCATCGCTTATCCTTAAAATCCGCGGCTCATAAAAGAAGAGAGCGGCAGGAAAGCGATGGATTCACCAGCCAAAATTTCACGACCCGGTGAAATTCCGGTTTCTCAGGATGCACGCAAGCTTTTGAGGACCAAAGGTGCTAGCGTTGAGCGTTTGACGCGGCAGATTCCCGGTTGATTTCCCACAAGAGCATGTACTTATTCAAGGTGTAGATGCCTGTTTCAAATGCGATAACAAGTCCCAGTCCTCCACTGAACACGCTTCCGTGAAGGAAGTACTCTCTGAAAAAAGCGAACGCCGCTCGCGCGTGGGCGCCTGCCAGAGAGACCCGCTTGTCGGATTCCGCTTTCATCTGAGCCCAGTCCAACGCGTACCGCAATTGTTTTCGTTTCAGGTGATAAAGGCTCTCGCAAACGTGATGGATCAATGTGCCCGCAAGGACAACCGATTGGCTCGGATTACAATTGAGCGATTCGTGGACCGTTTGATTGTGGAACTCGAATGTGTCGCGAGCGTACAGGCGATGAAGTCGTTCGCCTCTTCCGAACTTGTACGCGAACTGTCCAAGGTAGACATTCCGTCGACGGACCGCAAAGGCATGTTCTCGTACCACTGGTTCTTGAAGCACGTTTTTGATGGATTGGGTTAGCGTTTGATCAAGACGTTCATCCGCATCCATCATCAGCACGTAGTCACACGTTGCATAAGCCTGAGCAATTTGTCGCTGTCTGCCAAAACCTTGCCAATCCGTATTGGTGAAGAAGCGTGCTCCGTGAGCTTCAGCAATCGCCCGAGTTTCATCGACGCTGCCGGCATCCAAAATGACGATTTCGTCGGCCAGTGACTGGACACTTTTCAGGCACCCTTCCAGACGCTTTGCTTCATCCTTGACAATCATCACAACGGACAACGACGACGCGTTCTTGCTTTTCGAGGGCGCGGTCATTTTTCTTGTACCGCCATGCTGTAGATCAGCGCACTACGGTTGTAGGCGTTTTGAGCGGCGACCGAGCAGGCCAGAAAGCCAGACCGGCCTTGCAAAAATTTTCCTCTTAAGATTCCGGTGTGAAGGAACGTTGCGGCGTAGTGCCAGATCGCGACAAAACCGCCACATCGTTTTCCGTTGTCGAATTCAGAGATCGCCTGAGCATGCGACCTGTCAAGCAGGCTGTTCAACTGTTCCGATAGCGCATTTGAGTGCGCGAAATCAGCGTCCGTGTCGAGTTCCATGTCGGAGTGAGATTCTTGCTGCGAAGACATTTCGGACAATCGTCGTGAGACAAATGAAACATTATTGTACCGGTTTTCGCGTTGGAGTTGGACCCAAGTACGTGATTGCTCGAATTGAATTTTGCATTTGCCTCGGACGTCTGCAATTGACTTCGTGCCTCATTCAAGAATGTTGCCTCGTTGCCTGACGAGGGTTGAGGCTGGCTCAGAAACGTCGATTCCGATAAATTGCAATGAAACCTTGTCGCTTTCTGGAGGTCTTGGATTTGGCCTGTCTTTTCGAAAGTGACCGTATTCAGCAGGATCAAGTCATGGCGGAATCAGACCTTGCAAAGAACGACCCAAGCGAGGATGTAATCGACTCCGAACCGGTATCGCCTGCTCGGCGGTTCCCAAAGATCATGTCCCTGATCACCGTTCTTGCCGTGCTGACGGTCCTCGTTCTGAGATTCGGGTACGAGGGGCTCAACGAGTCTTTTGATTTGAATCCCGGGATCGCGAACGCTTTGCAAATGGCATTGATCGTGCTGTTGTTGCTGGGTTGGAATATCTGGATGCTGGGATTCAGTCGCTGGCGATGGATTTCACGGTTACTCGGTTGTTGCGTCCTGGGCCTGCTTCCCATGTTGGGCGTGGTGTTTTTTCAACCCGTGTTCGACGGCGATTTGGGGATCGTGCGTTTCGAACCGAGATTCAGCTCTTCTCAGAGAAATTACGCTCAGTCCGAAGGCGCAGTCGCTGCCATGACACCCATCGTCCTCGAGCCGGGCGAGTCTGATTTTCCTCAGTTTCTGGGTCCGGAACGGAATGCCACGGTAACGAACGTCCAACTGGCAGATTCATGGGACGATGTGGCCCCGGAAACCGTTTGGAAGATTGAGTTGGGTGAGGGATGGTCAGGATTCGCCTGTGTGGGCGAGTACGCATTCACGCAGGAACAGCGGGATGATCTGGAACTGGTCGTTTGCTACGAAATTGAAACCGGCCATGAAGCGTGGTCTTATTCGTCAGTTCGCCGGCACGAGGACATTTCCGCGATGGGGCGAGTTGGCCCTCGCGCGACGCCGACGGTCATCGACGGACTGGTTTTTGCCATGAGTGCGACCGGTGTGCTTGATTGCCTGAATGCTTCAACCGGTGACTTGATGTGGTCAGTTGACGTGCCTGATCTTGTTGGAATCGAACAGGTGCAGCGTGTCAACGGACGAGGTTTGGAGTACACGCAGGAGAACTCGAGTCTGGCTTGGGGACGAAGCGCATCGCCGTTGGTCTACGAGGGGAAAGTGATTGTTCCCGCTGGAGGCCCCGTCGGAGGAGACGCGGTGACCATGATCGCATTTGATTGCCAGACCGGGGAAGAAGTATGGCGGGGAGGAGAACGAAACAGCAGTTATGGCTCTCCCACATTGGTCGACGTCGCTGGGAAGACTCAGGTTTGTCTGATCACGGAAGACCGGGCGGTCGGGCACGACCCTGAATCCGGGTTGGAACTTTGGGCGCACAGTTGGCCCGGTCATAGTGATGCCGATGCGAGTTGTTCTCAGATTACGCGCTTGGGTGACTCATTACTGCTGTTGTCAAAAGGGTACGGCGTTGGTGGTCAGGTGATTCGGCTGCAGAATGACGATGATGGTTGGACGACGGAAACCGTTCAAACGAATCCACGAGTGTTGAAGACGAAGATGACCAATCCCGTGATCCTTGATGGTCATGCTTATTCGTTGTCGGATGGATTCCTTGAATGTACGCAGGTTCCCGATTTAAAACGACGCTGGAAAAAGCGAGGCAGATTTGGCAATGGCCAGTTGCTACTGGTGGGTGACACGCTGCTTGTTCATGCGGAGAACGGAACGTTGTATCTGGTAGACGCGATGCCGGAAAAGTTTAGAGAACGGGGGAAGCATAAAACGATCAACGGCGTTTGCTGGAATACGATTGCTTTGTCCGGAGATCGGTTGCTCGTTCGCAGTGAATTGGAAGCGGCGATGATCCGCGTACCGCTCAAAGAGAGTGGCTTGCCGGGTACGACTGCCCAATAGCGGTTTTGAACTGAATCGCGCAGAAGACAGAAAGATGAAACTTGGACAAACTAACTGAAAATCCGCGTCTCCTCGAAGGAAGAACGATCATGGTTACTGGCTCCTCGTCAGGAATCGGGCGCTCAACTGCCCTCAAGATTGCGAAACTGGGGGCGGACGTGATTGTGCATTCCCGATTCGACACCCAGCCAATTCAAACCCTGCAACAGGAGGTTGCGGACGTTGGTGGGAAAGCTCGCGCCATCTTTGCCGATTTCAGCAAACCGGATTCGTTGCAAGCGTTCGTTCAGTCAGCATGGAGTTGGAAAGGCAAAATTGACGGATGGGTCAACAACGCGGGTGGTGATGTGTTGACGGGCGATTGGGCCGAACGATCATTGACGGAAAAGCTCAGTTACTTGATGCAGGTTGATGTTTCCGCAACGTTGCAGCTATCGCGTATGGCTGGTGAGCGAATGCGAGCCGCATGGGACGCAGATTCAGCCAAGGTTCCCGGAGCGTTTTCAATGGTCAACATCGGCTGGGATCAGGCGTGGCAGGGAATGGCGGGCGACAGCGGTGAACTGTTTGCGACAACCAAAGGCTCGATCATGTCGATGAGCAAAAGTCTGGCTCAGTCGTTCGCGCCGGCGGTTCGAGTCAACTGTGTGGCTCCCGGCTGGATTCAGACCCAGTGGGGAGAACAGACCTCCGAATATTGGAATCGTCGTGCAAAAAGTGAATCGCTGATGCAGCGTTGGGGGCAGCCGGAAGATGTCGCCAGCGCGATCGCATGGCTGGTGTCAGACGAATCTTCCTTCGTCTCCGGCCAGACGATTAACGTCAATGGCGGTTTCCGTTATGGGTGTGAGTAACGGAACGCGAGGTTGGTTGTGAAAGTTCACTCTATCATGGCAGGAGAATACTCGCTGTGCGCGGGGCTCTCACTCGCTGTGCGCGGGTCTCCCGACCCCGCACAAGATTGACCTATCGCTGCACTCGCTGTGCGCGGGTCTCCCGACCCCGCACAGGATCGACCGAAGGTCTCCGTT
>CAYXWX010000040.1:0-34873 GCA_964468915.1 uncultured Pirellulaceae bacterium | reverse complement strand
GCCCTGAGCTACCTGCGTCGGCCCCATCCGGGGCGGTCCGTCAGACGGATCATCCAAGGCGGTCGTTAACAGGATCCTCCGGGGCGGCCTTTAGCCACGTCGTGTCATTATGGCGTGTTGATTTAGTGCCGAACAAAATGTCGATGAAACAATCAAAACCCGAAACGTCAGCGGGTTGTGACTAAACCAACACGACGATTAGGCGGGGGCTTCAACTACGGCGGGTCATTCAGGCCAGCGATCAACTTGGGTGGTGCCATTCATTCCCAGGCGGCATTCCATTCGCCCCGGACGGGGCTCGCGTCAGTAGCTCGGGGTGGAAGCCCCGAGATAATTGAATAGCACCTTCAGCCACCCCGGATGGGGTCGGCAGAAAACCGTTGCCGCGAAATTACGGGAAAGGATACCAAGCTGAAACAAGACATCTGGTAACCGTATCAAATGCGATTTACCGGCTTCGTACATAAAGAACGTTCTGTGACCTGACTGGCTTCCTCAATGCGTCGCACATAGTCATGCTTTTTTCGCTACCGAAGCTACTCATGAGATAACCTCGTCAACCTGATCGATCAGCTTCTGCTTACCCTCTGTAATCTGCAAGTCGATCAGCAACGCGTAGATGGGCAAATCCTTGAATCGATTCACTCCAATTTTCACCAGATCTTTATGAGTGCAGACAAGCGATTTGGCGTTCGCTCTCCGGGCGGCAGCAGCCAGCGACTCCAGGTCATCTCGTGAATAAACGTGATGGTCTTCAAAGGAACGCGAGCCAACCACTTCAACGCCAAGGCGATTGATCGTTCCCTCAAAGCCGACCGGGTTGCCGATTCCGCTGAATACAAACACCGGCTGATCGAGTTGATCGATCGGTGTCTCGGTTCCGTCGCCCTGAATCCAGCTTCGGGCCTTGGTTACCGTTTTTACAATAGGCGCGTCGGCATTGGACCGTCGGATTTTCGCTTCAATCGTGGAAATCGATGCTTGATTGACCAGTTGGCAGCGTGTGATCACGACCAGATCCGCCCGCTCCAACGCTCGAACAGGCTCACGCAACAGTCCTCGCGGAAGCAACCGACCGAAACCGAACGGCTCCGTCGCGTCCAGCAACACGATATCAAGATCACGATGCAACTGCCGATGCTGAAAACCATCGTCCAGCAACGCGACCTCCGACTCAAGCTCCTCAACGGCAACCTGGGTCATACGGAATCGATCGGGATCCTGCAGATGAGGCACATCGGGCAGCCGAATTTCCATTTCCAACGCTTCGTCATTGCGACTGGAATTTGAATGCTGGCTACCTTGGTACCCTCGACTGATAATCACAACTCGTTTGTCGATTGATCGCAAATATCTGGCCAGCCAGATGACCATCGGCGTCTTGCCGGTTCCGCCAGTGGTCAGGTTCCCGACAGAAATCACCGGTATGCCGGCTTTACGAACATGGTTCCCGTCGTCTTGATCGAATCGCCGATTTCGAATCGCCACCACAACACGGTAAACGGGCGTCAACGCGCCCATCACGACGCGCGTGAATTTCGCGACGAGATCATTGCGTTCACCAGAGATTATTTGCAGCAGTTGCTGTCGATCAAACATCCGCACAGTGTACGGCCCGACCGACGTCTATGCCACGCGTTCAGCTCAGATCGCAGTCAGTCACTTCATGGCGATCTTGTTTCTGAAATGAAAAGAAGCACATGGAAAACGCACACAGGAACGACGTGCCCGATCATGACGCAAACTCGATCCGGTAAGATTCAAAATCCCAGAATCTCGAAATTCCCAACACGTTCGGCAAACCAGATTACCGCAATTATCGCGATCAGAATGGAGCCGCCGACAAACACGATGTAGCGGTAAAACCAAGTGTGCCGAATCCAGAAAGCGAGCGGAAGAAACACGAGGACAATTGCGATCTGTCCGATCTCGACGCCCACGTTAAAACCCAGCAACGATATGGCCAGCGTCATGCTACTCAGCCCCAAATCCACCAACACATTGGCGAACCCAAACCCATGAATCAAACCAAAGCCGAAGGCGATCACCCAGGTTGGCAGTTTGATCACCGGATACAGATTCAAAACGGCGGTCACGATAATCGAAAAAGCGATGGTCGCTTCGACGAAGCCCGACGGTAACTTGACGTACTCCATCACCGACAACCACAACGTGATCGAGTGTGCGACCGTGAACAGCGTCACGATTTTCAGCACAGCCTTGCACGCTGGCCAGAACGTTTCCACCGGTTCCCACTGTTTTTCTTTTCGCAGGAACACGGCCGGCAACAGAAGTGAAATCAAAAACAGGATGTGATCGAAGCCGATCCAGATATGCCAGATTCCCTCCCGAACAAACTCCAGCAGCGCATGAGTCGCATTCGTGTCGGCCGTTTTGATCTCGGCGGTCGGTTCGTCCGGACTCAGTACATACGTACTTGTGGCAACATCATTTTGAAACAACACCAACCCTCGATGAGTTGGATCGACGTCGAAGAACAGGCGGTACTCAACCTTCAACTCCTTCGCATCGGCCAACGCGCCGGTGCTGATCATCAACGCTGCGTACGCTCCATCGCTGTGATTGGCGATCAACAGATCGTCGGGACTTAGCTGCGTCTCAATTCCGTCGGCTTCGATCCTCAGATGACTCAAGGCACTGGCTTCGATAGCCGAGCGACGGTTCTTAACCTCGCCCCATGTGATTTCGCCATTCTGATCAGCATCCAAACCAATTTGAAAGTCGAGATCTTTCAATGAGATGTCCCACTGGATCGCCAGGTGCTGCCCGGCGGGACGAATCTTCACATAGCTGTCGCTCGGTTTATGAGCACAAGACGATTCCGTGAGTGTCCCGCAGACGATCAGCAATATGCCGGTCAAACATAGGTTTGTCAGAGTCCGCCTGCTCATTTCGTCGCTTCCAATCTTTGGACAAGCTTCGCGAGAACAACGTGCTGGTTCTGATTTGACTTCAGAAAGTCAATCACAGGTTGAGCGGCCCGGGCGTCACCTGTCGCCAGAGCGGCCTCGAGAACATTTCGAGTATCACGCACTTCTTTCTGAAGCTGCCAGGTGGCAAGTGCAATCTCAAGTGCCGATTCCGGATCGTCTCTCAAGTGCAGCTTACTGCGTGATTCGAACCGACCATGAGGCTGACCGCCCCGAAGCCGAATTTCCTTGAACCGCATCTCCAGTTCGTCCGCCCATCGATCGGCCTGCGCCGTGTCGCCCATCGCTTTTGCGGCGATTGCCGCCCTGAGCAGAATGCCTGTATCGGATGTGTGAGGGCGAGTCAGTTCAAGCGCTTCGTCTGCTCGATCATGGTCCAGCAGAAAGTCGGCGTACCCTCGTACGAGGTAAAAATCTGCGGAATCGACTGACAAACCATCGACAAAATGTTGCTCGACATCGTCATTACGTCCCAACGAATCCGCGATTTCAGCTTGGATGGTTCGAATGAACTGCAACGTCGTTGGGAAATTTTCTTTCGCGGCTGGCAGCAATTGACGTAACAATTCGTCCGCCTGCTCCGCCTTGCCCATTTGAGCCATCACCGGTGCTCGACAGAGTGCAGCGGGCACTTCACCGGCAACCGTTTGAATTTGATCGGCGATTTCGATCGCTTCGTCGTACCGTCCTTGAACACGATAAATGTTTCCCACTTCCAGCAACGCCTGTGCGTCGGACGGAGCCTTGTCCAGCAGGATTTGCAGATCAGCCAACGCATCGTCGTAGCGGTGATCTTTCTCTTTCAGCTTGGAACGAAGTCGCAGGATCGCTGGAGTCGCCGATTCAGCACCCCACCAGCGCCCAATTGCTGCCGTGGCGTATCCGTAAAACCTTGGATCGCCTGTTCGATTCCCCATCGACAGATACTTTGATGCGACATCAGCGGCCAGAGAAGGGTTCTCCGGATCCGCGTTCAGTTGCTCACGAAGCGAAGCCAGCTCGTTCCGATTCGAAAGGAATGACTTCGGCAGGACGACCAGCACTTGATCGTCTGATTCAGGAACGATTGGATCTCTCTGGGCAAAGAGCATGGGCGTCTGGAGCAGGCACCATGAGAAACAGCAAAAGAAAACGATCGACGATAAACGCACGGGGTGACCTGTTCTAACCGAGCTGAGGGAGCTAAAAAATTTGCCGCCATAGTTATCCTATGGCGGCATTGCTCCGCAATCAATCTCGCAAACTCAAGAACAATCGTTCTCACGCTTGCGAAAGAAAACCTTGGCTTCGTCGACGCCGCATGAGCGACGTGCCAAATACCAGTGCGATTGAAAACACAGATGCAGGCTCGGGAATCGCGGCCACGTTTGCAGGAGCAAGGAATGGGAACACGTTCAGAAAGCCTTCGGCATTTGCATCAACCAGATCGCCTGTGACGGCACCGGCAGACAAAAGATTCAATTCCGCGTCGATCACGTCGTCCGCCAAACCGCGACCATTCAGAAACCCGGCCGAGTTGGCTGTATCGAAGGTCAACACGTCTGGCAGAAGAATCGGAGTCAATGCGTCCGCATTTGCCTGATCGCTCAGGGCGGCAATATTTGCATTCACCTCACCACCAAAGTCGTCAAAGTCGTCGGCAGGCGCGCCGATGTTGAATAACTCTTTCGTTGCATCGCTTCCGATCAGAGCCGTGTTGATCGCAGGGCGACCGACGCGATCAACCTGTGATCCACCCTGAACCGTTCTTCCCCAAACACCGATGTTCGAATCGGCTCCGTTCAAGTCAGTATTTGGAACTTCCAATACGATCGCAGAAACATTCAACCCCTCGAAGAAATCGTCGCCGGTGAACGCGAAGCCGTTATTGAAACCATTCAGGTCGAAGAAAAACGGGTCGTCAAATACTCCTGTGCTGACGCGTCCTGACGAAGCAGTTGGCAACGTTGTGCCGGTCGCACCTGCAGCTTGAGCTACGCCATTTCGGGTCAAATTAATCGTTTGGGCAGCACCACTGCCAGCAAACGTCGCTTCGTAAGTAATGTCGGCAACCGCGTCGCCGGTGTTGTCTACTTGAATCTGATAGGCAACATCGGTTCCAAAATCCGTCGGGCTGAACGCTCCGGCACCCGGATTGACGGTGAGGATCAACACCGAATTATCTGGGTTGTTCGGGTTTTGAAACGCGTAAAGATCGTTGATATCGACCTGGCCGTTGCCACTTAACGAAGGGGCATCAAGGTGATCTGACGCATGAGCCGAGCCAAAGGCGGCGGCAGCAAGCCCGAACATCAAAACACCGGAAACACGTTGCAGATAATTCATTGTATAAAACGCCATGGAATGTTCGGGGGAAAGGATTAGTCGCTGGACTCAAAAGGAAACGCTGAAATCCAAAGTCGTTCCAGCCGAAGCACTTGCCGTCCTTATCTGTTACTGTAGCGGGACAGGTTTGTGACACAGTTTCACCAATAAAATGGAATTTTCGCCTCAAGCACACCGCGTACCGTAGATTCCGGGCCAAGAGGCTGTGCCTGGGATGGTGAAAATCATAACCCGCTGCGTCAGCGAGGGAATAAAGGCTCGAACAATGCGGTCCCTCACTCAACGTTTCGGGTTGTGAATAGAGCGTTAAGCAAATCTTTTCACCACCCCAGGCTGTGCCACAACACCAAAACCCGACGCGTCACGGCGTGTTAATGTAATGGCGAACATCATGTTGCTGTAAAAATCAAAATCCGGAACAAAACCCGCAACGTGAATGAGTGACAAAGGATCCCCATACTGACGCAACGGGTTGCGATTAAATCGACACGCCGGTCAGCGAAGGACCAACCCCAGATTCGGCCGCCCGCAACCAAAACAACTCCAATCATTGATCTATTAACAAACTTCTGACTATGCCATCCAACGACGAAACTCGCGCCGATGTCGAATCAGAATCAAAGTCTGCCGAAAGCAATTTATCTGACGATCAAGAACAACCGAGTCATCGCCCGCCCACCCCGTCGTCACCCTCCTACTTTGATTTTTCGAGCGAAAAACAATCGTTGATTGCTGATCCATCGAGCGATCCGTTTCATGCCGACGAACTTCCGCAGCAATTCGCGGGATACAAGATCGTTCAGAAGCTTGGCGAAGGAGGCGCCGGAATCGTTTTTCGGGCCGTACCTGACCCGGCCCACACGCCAGCCAATGGCGACAAACAAGTTGCCCTGAAGATGATTCGGCCCGACTTCGTTGCCAATAAGAAGGCCCTGCAACGGTTTGAGAAAGAATCGCGACTGCTGGCCGAAATCGATAGCCCTCACGTAACCCGGCATCTGGAATTCGGGTTCCACAAAGGGCACTACTTTATTGCCAGCGAGTTTGTCGAAGGGTTCTCACTGGACAGACTGATTCCCCGACTCGCGCGGGCTCCCGCTCGAGACACGCTGCGTGTCGTCGCCGATCTATTGAAAGCGTTGTCGGCGATGCACTCCAAAGGCGTCATTCATCGCGACGTCAAGCCCGCGAACATCATCGCCACGTTTCAAACATCAGATGACTTGACGGACGACCCGACGGATCCGGCCGCTTTCGCAATCGCAAAACTGACCGATTTCGGTCTAGCACGTCATATTGACCAAAGCCAGTCACTGGCGATGACTCGCCAACATGCCACGCTTGGAACTCCAACCTACATGGCACCGGAACAGCATCTGGCCAGCGAGTCCGTTGACGCGCGAGCCGATGTCTATTCGGCTGGCGCGACGATGTACCATCTGCTGGTGGGTGAGCCGCCGTTCGTCTGCAAAGACCAGCTTGAGATGGCGGAGAAGCATCGAACCGAAACGCCCGTGCCGCTGCATCTGCGAAAGAAAAACATTGGCCTGGCCATAAACAGTGTCATTATGAAAGCGATGGAGAAGGATCCGAACCTTCGCTATCAAGACGCAAGTGAAATGCTGGCCGATGTGCAACGGATTCTCGCTGGGCAACCGATTTCCATCCGCATGTATCCGGAAACTCCGGACACTTCCCAGTCCAACGTCATGCGTTACGACTTCACGTGGTCACTGGACGCGTCGCCCGGTTCGCTATGGCCGTTGGTGTCAGACACCGATCGATTCAATCGTGCAATCGGCTTGCCCGCGCCGGAGTTTAACTACGACCACTCGGGAAACAATTTGAAAATTTTCGCCAATGCCAACTTCAATGGAATAGCCGTTCGTTGGCGAGAGCACCCGTTCCAATGGATCTGCGAACGCGAGATGAGCGTCCTGCGAGAATTCGAATCGGGCCCTTTCGAATGGGTGACCAGCACGGTCGAGCTACACCCGCTGGCGGAACAGAAAACTCGGCTGATCCATCGGTTCCAAGTGAAACCATGCGGACTACTGGGCAGGTTGCTGACTCCGTTCCAGTTCAATTTTCTGACTCGGCGATCGTTAAAGAAGGTTTACGCTCGACTGGAAAGCCTCGCGAATGATCAGAGTTGTCGTTTTGGTTGCGATTTCCCATTTGATTCCGCTCCGAAACTGAGTCGGCAACAGCGATCAAGGCTTGCCGAACGCATCGATCAACTAGGAGTCGCGATTGGTGATTTGATTCTGGCGGACCGGTTTGCTGAGTTTCTTCAACTGGTCGCTGATCCCATCGCTGCGCGAATTCGCCCGCTGACACTTCCTGAAAAACTGAACTGTTCGACAGAACGTTCGCTGCAGGTTTGTTGGTCCAGCGTCGAAGCGGGACTGCTGAACCTGTCGTGGGACGTCATTTGCCCGGTCTGTAGAACCGCATCGGACAACATCAGTTCCATCGAGCAAATCGAATCCCACGCTCATTGCAACGTTTGCAACATCGAATTCGAAACCGACTTCGCACAAGCGGTCGAGATGGTGTTCAGCGTTCATCCTGACATTCGCAACGTCGAACAGAAAACGTGGTGTATCGGCGGACCATTTCATGCCCCTCACATACTGGCTCAGAATCGCCTGCTGGCCGGGCAACATGTGGATATTGGCGTCCATCTGCCCGAAGGCAAGTACGAGATCTCTGGTCCTCAGTTGCACGAACCGCATTATCTGGATGTCGGCCAGGATACTTCGACCCGTCGTGCCGCCTTCGCGATCGGAGGCACGGAAAACCAGTCACGTGCTGAACTTGGCATTGGTGATGCTTGTGTGAAAATTGACAACCAGTCACAAGTTGAAATCCTTGCCAGGCTTTCCCGACGCGCCGCGCGAGACGATGCCATGACGGCCGCAATGGCTCGGCAGCATCCTCTGTTCCAACAGCTCTTTCCCGACAAGATTCACACCACCGAACAACTTGTGGGTGTTTCAAATCTGCACCTGTTGGCCATCCGATTTGCAAACGCAGATTCTTTCCTTGATCAAGTGGGTGACATTCAGCTCAGACACAACTGGCAGACGTTTCAACAGAACTTTCCGCTTGAGGACTCGCAATGTCAGATCGAGGAAAATGATTTTGAATCCATGCTGGTCTCCTTCCATCAGTTGGATAGGTTGCTGGATTCGCTTGAGCAACTGATCGGTCGAAGGCAGCAGGATACGGGGATCCCTGTCGACGAATGTTGTTTCGTGATTCAATCGGGCGAAGTACTGAAGGGCTCGTCCGCCAACCAACCGACCGCGTTTGGAAAGACGATCCGTACCGCAAAGAAACTGATCCGAGATCTTCCGCCCCGGCATTTGCTGATCCCTGTCGAAGTCGATCAACAAATTGCTCAGGCATCAGACCTTGATACGAAAGCAAAACCTTCGCAGCGAAACTTGCGTCAGCAATTGGATCGGGTCACACCGTCAATAGAAAAAGACACCGACCTTCGCGTAGCCAGATTCGTTCTTGGCGATCTCAATCGAACCAAAGAGCTCTTTTAGAGCGCGTTTCGTTTAAGTCTAGCGGCTTTTCGATACTTTTCCCTCGGTTTTTCAACGCCGCAGACGCTACAGTTAAGTGCAACATGCACTAGAACGCTCGCCAGACCGTTTGAGCATCAGGGTATTCTGGTCAGGTCGGTTGTGAATCCGGGATTCGAAGCCACCGGCAGCAATGCCCGAAATCGATTGCCGCGACTTCTGGATCGCACAACTCCCTGAGGCGCGAACTGGAACCCAAGGTACGCATCCACCGCGCCGGTGTCGGCAGGCATCACCAGATTGGTCTCGCCATAGATCGCCAGCACGTGGTTGAGCGGCACATGGATTTCGGACCCGAACAATACCTGGTTCGTCTTCGGTGGCAGTGTTCCTGTCACCGCGTTTTCCTCGCTGTGTTCATCCGCCACTCCGATCCAGAAGGAAGACTCGACACCCGTCTGCCAGCGGCGTCGCAGATAAACATGCAACTGCTCGATCGGTTCCAGTCGGACCTGCTGGTTGTTGAAACGCCCCGTGTCACCGCGATCAGACAGATTGAGCGTGATGCCGATGTCCGTGGTCTCGTTCAGATCCAGGCTGGCACGCAACCGCCACTGTCCAAGTGAAAAATTATCAAAAGATTCCTGCGTCAAGAAATCGTATGTGGCTCCAAACGAGAAACCGTTTCCCAGCCGCTGAAACAAACCGACGGTCGTGAAATTCTGGAACCGATCTTTCGACTCCCCAAGCAATTCAAAAACCTGCACTGCGTTGCCGTGAAATGTGCTTCGATTTCCGATTTGAAATCCAATGCCAGCCGACTCGAACAGAGGTCCCGAATACTCGACTGCCGCGCCCAACCCCAGATGCGCGTTGGCACCGAAATCCTGCGGCTGTTTCGATCCGTCCACTCCCAAAAACGTTAGCAGGGTGCCTTTGTCAAACAGCCCTGCACCTGTTTGATCATTGATAGCATGCGACAGCGTATCATTCGCTTTTGCGCAAGGCGTTGCTTGCAAGAATTGCGTTTCGCAATCCGAAAAATGTCCCACCAAACCATGATTTATCGTTGGTCGGATCTGAAAACAAGATGCAGGTTGCTCGGCCAGCGAAACCGATGACGCTGACATGGCTGCCAGAACCAACCACGGGAAAATCAGGGTTGATTTGGAGAAAATTCCCACGGCGATGGTTCTATCGGGTCGATCGGTCATCGAGGAAAATCGTCATACCGACATGTCAAACTTTAGCGATTGTTCGGATGTGGAAAACTTTCAGAGCGAATGATCGCGTTTTTGAAACATTCCTGTTTGTGTCGCGGCCACAGGCAACCAGCTCGTTTTTTCACGTCTGAAGTTGACTTTCTTTTGTTTCTGGCAGTCGCGATCGACTATCATGAAGCTCCAAGTCACAATTTGGGCATCGCAAATTTCCATCCATTGAGTTTCGTGCAGCATGAGTAGTTCACTGGACAATAAACGCCTCAGCAGTATCTCTACCGACTGGGAGAAAGTGCTGGCTGCCCACGACGACAAAAGTCCAGAGCACGAAGCTGCGAAACTGCGTGGCGAAATCTTTCGACAGTATTCAAAATGCGTCCAACAGTACCTGCTGGGTGCAACTCGCTGTCATCACGCGGCCGAGGATCTGACGCAGGAATTTGCGCTTCGCTTTGTGCGAGGCGATTTCAAAAATGCCAGTCCCGATCGAGGCCGGTTTCGTGACTACCTGAAGACTTCTTTGCGGAACCTGGCAAATGATCACTTTCGCAGTCAGACGGTCAAAGAAGACATCGATCTGATGGATAGCTTTCAGAATGTCGCCGCAACGTTCGATTCGCTCGACGCCGATTTCTCGGAACACTGGCGACAACGGGTGCTGAGCATTACATGGCAAGCTCTAAAGCAATTCGAAAATGAAAAACAAACCCGATACTACAGCGTTCTGTTTCTTCGCACCGAACATCCGACGTCCAGCTCCCAAGAATTGGCAAGAGAGTATCAGAAAGAAACGGGCACCGAAGTTTCGGCCGACTGGATCCGCCAGACTCTCCGCCGCGCGAGGCTGAAGTTTGCCGAGCTTCTCACTCAGGAGATCGGTCGCACACTCAAGTCAAGCAGCAAAACCGAGATCAATGACGAACTGGCCGAACTGGGCCTGAAGAAGTACGTCGAAACCAAAGAGTGAACATCGCCGTGGATGGGCCGATGACAGAAAGTCGGTTGTGATTCGTTCTGTTTTGCTCGGACCGGCCCCGCGATTGAAGATAGCGTAGTCGCGAGTGCAGGCCCAGTTGCTCAACGCGAGCGAGTTCGCCGGATCAGCGTGGCGGTTGCTCCTAACCCAAGCATCAGCAATCCACTGGGTTCAGGAACCGATGCAGTGGAGGCGTTACTTGCCGAACCATTGACGCTCTGACCGAGGTTGGAAACCAGAATGAAGGCATCGCCCAGCACATTCACTTGCTGGTCCGAGTTCAAATCTCCCGTTCCGTAACTGAACGGTGCGTTTCCATTCAACCGACTGACCAGCAGGAAGCCGTCGCCGAGAACGTTCACGTTTCCGTCAAGATTCATATCGCCCGGCAACGTTCCCGCAAGGCCCGTCGTCGTTTGCACAAAATTACGGATGTGAGCCTGCTGATCTTGCAGATCAATCGTGCCGTCGTCATCCAGATCAAGAATCGCGTCGAAGCCCGGATCGGCGCTGGTCAGTCCGATCTTGCCCGAATAAAAATCGATGTCGTCAATATCGACGACTCCGTCACCATTGAAATCTCCCTGCAGCGATGGAACCAGAAAATTCGCTGTGAAAAAGTCACTGTCGGCCTGGTCGACGATCCCGTTGGCATCCAGATCAAACCTCCACTCGGTCGAACCAAACTGCGACTCGAGGATTGCCAGATCATTCTGGCTGGCGGCTCCACCGCTGAAGTCATAGTCGACTCTGCGATTCCTGACAGTTCGCAACAGATCGAGCGTCATGGCATCGGCTCCGGCATCCGTGTAGACGCTTTCCAGAGCCAACAGGTCAAATGTATCGATGAATCCATCGCCGTTGATATCAGCGGCCGCATTGAACTGACTGTTTTGCGAATACAGAATCTGCTCGAACGCACCATCAACATTCGCGACATCGGTGATCGTGAAGCTACCGTCAAAGTTGATGTCACCCAGCCCGGCGCCAACGCTTGTCTCTGCGAACAAACCACTGAAACGCTGAATGTTAAAGTTGCCGGTCTGCTCGATGGTGACCACCGTCGCCACGTTGTTGCCATGCGGAGTCCCAAACACTCCGAAAGCGAACTGGTCACGATCGATTTGCCCCGAGTCGTTATTGTCGCCGACGAAAGACATGATCTGTTCGTCGCTAAAACTGGCCGGCAGGTTGTGAAAAACGTGTACGGCTTCGGCAGTCTTGTCGACCGAACGCACGATGATGTCCCGGTTGGCGTCGTTGTTCGGATCAAAAGGCTCGAAGCTGGCAATCTCGCTGACCGGCTTCAAGCGGTCTACGTAAATCGCTTTGGTGAAGTCACTGAACACGGCCGGCCCGCCATCATCGCGATTGCGAAACGCTCGGGCCGTAATGAAGTGAGTGCCCTCGGCGAGTTGGCTGGTATCAATCGTTTGACGGTACTCACCATTTCCGTCTGCCGCGTCATAGCCATTCACTTTGAACGTCGTGAAGTCTTCAAAGCCGTAGGCGACACTGTCGGGGGAGGTCACGTCAACAACTCCGTTTCCATTGACGTCAACACCGCCGTTGATCTTCAACAGCGCGTTGCTGCCGTCGGCGTCACGATCGCGGATATCCCCCGGCAGGAAAACGGCTTGCGTGCGGAGTGTGATATCCAGACTATCCGCAGTCACCACGTGCAGATCCTCCAGACGAGTGATTCCATTTGAAAAATCGTTCGCTTCAGGAGTTCCGCCTTCGAGCACCGAAGCCACATCGGACAGCTCAATCCCCAGCTCGCTTTGTGGCGTCTGCAAACCGTAAATCAGATAGCCTCGATCGCCATCTCCATTCCGCAGAAATCGCGCGTTCACGTACGACTGGCCTTCAAACGAGTCGTTGGTCGCTTGCAGCACTTCTGGAATGTCGTCGTTCCCGATTTCATCATTCCACGCTTTGGCGTTTCCGGTCAGTTCGACAAGATAAGTTCCAAAAGGAACGTTCACGTCCAAACGCCGATCATCGAATCCGCTATCGGTTCGATTGCTCAAGAGAACCAGACTGGAACCTTCACGCTCGTACGCAAACTCTTCCTTGCCAAGATATCGCTCCAGGTAGTTGCCGCGACCGTGCGAGTTCCTGATCTCCACGAGCCTGGTGATCGTATCGCCATAGACGCCACCGAGTGCATCACCCCGACCGTCCTTGGGGAAGTCACGTTCTTCACCAAACTCTTTGCCGTTGAGGTAGACGACCGCGTTGCCCGGATGCATCAACATGTAAGCGTGAGCAACGTTCGACAGCGCGGCGCCGCCCTCGTCGTGGCTACCCACAAACATGACGCCCTGCGAGCCGTTGTGAAGCCCGTCATCGTAAACGTCCATCCCCGCGTTGACGACGTTCCGCCAGTCGTTTTGAAATCCGTTTAACGTCAGGTTGTCTCGAAACGCCTGAGCCTGAGCGAAATCCAGAGCGTCGCGGTTCCCGCCGATTTTTCCCGGGTCATTCGGATCAATGTTCTTGACGACGTTGGCTTGCAGCAGGTCACGATTGGTGTCAAAGACCTCGCTGTACATGAAAACGTGATTCGTTGACCCATCAAGCAGCGGACGCGGATTGGCTCGATAGACCGCCTTGTCCAGTTCGCCCAGAACAAAACCCTCGACGTGCTTGGCGGCGTCCAGACGAAACCCATCCACGCCGATATCCTGCACCATCCAACGAAGGTAGCGGCCAACGTACTCGGTCGAGTTCTCGCCGACTGGATCGCCCGCCATCGGGTCGCCTGTGTTAAACGGATAGACTTCAATTCCCTGTTGTCCGGTGACCGGGTCGAACAGAAAAATCGGATCTGCATCGCGGTCTGGATAGAAGCGGCGGTTGGCTTCCGTTGGTACATTCGCCAGACGGAAAAAGGCAGGAGTGGTCCCGGCAGGCAGATTGCCTCCGTGAACTCCCGGCTCAACCTGAACTCCCGGGACAGGGTGACGGATGTACCGAAAGTCCTTGTCGTGATCGATGTCGATCAAACCAGACAGCCGGAAGTCGATGTCTCCGCCGGCGAAGGGCGAATGAAAATCTCCATCCGTGCCCGCGACCCCAAAGGGATCGGTACCACCATCGGGATCTTGCAACAGAAAACCGGGGTAGCCGCCCGATTCAATGAAGCCGGGCGTGTTCAGATCTGAAAATCCGTTGTGATTAATGATCGCGTCGATATGTAATTGTGCTCCGGCACGGTGCAGGGAATCGGCAACCGTCCGAAGACCCGTTTCAGTTCCGTATGCGGTGCTGCGTTTGGCGTAGCCGAGATCAAATCGATCGTACACATCGTAACCCACCGATTGATCACCACTGTCGGCTCGACCGGGCGGCGGAAGCCACATCGCGCCGTAACCCGCTGCGTGTACGTCCGCCATTCGGTCTTCAATCGTGTCGTAGGACGATTCAAACCACTGCAGAAACGGAGCGGGCGAAACGGATTGCGCATCCACCTGAGATTGAAACAAGGCCAAGGCCAAAATCACAACGAAACAACGGATTCGACTGGAGCGACTGGTGTTGTCCATGAACAAGCCCGAACATTGGAACAAGAAAAAGGAGAGTTTCTAGAGGAGGGAAGTGGCAAAAAACACAGCAGCGGCTTCAAGGCTGCCGCCATGTTTGGTTTCCATTTCAATTTTACAGCACGCAGAGTGTTGTTGATCGGAATCTACTCACGTGCCGTCATGAAGCTAACGTTTCCGTCGCGCTGTAACGCCAATCACACCCAGCACCAACAAGCTGATGCTCGAGGGCTCTGGTACTGCTGAAGCCGAGGGTGAACCTGAACCTTCAGCGTTGGTTTTGTTCAGATTTCCAACCAACGCAAACGCATCACCCAGAACATTGACAACGCCATCACCATTGAAATCACCTTCGGCCCAGCTGGTCGCGGGCTGATTCAGGTTACCTACCAATGTGAACGCATCACCCAACACGTTGACCGTTCCGTCCAGGTTTGCATCACCTGCGAAGGTACCTGCCTGACCGTTGGATGTTTCGACCAATTGGCCGAAGTGAGTTGCCAAATCGCCTGCGTCGACGGTGCCGTTACCGTCCAGGTCAAGATCAGCCAGTGCTCCCGTGGCAGGCTGCCCGATGTTTCCGTTGTATTGATCAAGGTCGTCGAGGTCTACATCGCCGTCGTTGTCGAAGTCACCCAGCAGCGATCCACCCGGCACTGCGATCGAGAAGAACTGATCGCCAGCGAAGTTATTGAAGTCGATTCCTGAAAGATCGCCCGTGAATGTTGCGGCACCGTCTCCACCAAGGTTCCCTTGACCTGCTTCCAAGCCGCCAAGAATCTGATTTGAGAGGAAGTCGTGATTGCTGCCATTGATATGAGCCGAGATCAGGATCGAGCTTCCAGCTGAAGGGTTGCCGAGTGCCGAGAGTGGAATCGATAATTCGAGCCCCGTGCTAACTGCTTCCGCTGCGGTTGCATCCGCTGCCAGAGTTCCTCCGGCAACTCCAGCAGAATTTGTATTGTCAAACGCGACGCTCAATCCAGATGTTCCGACTCCAGTTGCACTTCCTTCTGCCGTTCCACCAAAGATGTCGATTGAGGATTCAACGGTGCTGTCATTGCCTACCGAATTAAAATCGAAATCGAACCTCGGACCTCCAAATTCGCCGTTGCGAGCGATGATCAGGTAATCGGGTGAAAAGCCAGTATCAAACGTCAAGCCATTGTGTTTCTCCGCCCACCCATCGTTGGTCGGGTTAACGCCTCCGTTTGCTGTATCAGGACCGATGACGTTCTGACCTCCGGCAACTGAATCAATAAAGATGTTCAGCTTGTTGAAATTGTTCTCGATGTTTCCAGTTAAAAGAAGATTCAGATTGCCGCTTTCTACGGTTGCATAAGCAGCATTCAATTCGCTGCCGCCGGCTCCCGTACCGTCTCCATCGCCGAACTCAGTTTGAACCGTCTGAACAGAAACTGCGGCTCCGTAACCTGCGTCCTTGGTTCCATCAATGGTAATTTGGCCGTGTGCCACCGAGCCCACGACAAAACATGCCAGAGCAAGAGCGAAATATTGAGTACTCAGTTTCATTATTGTGGTCTCCTGAAGTCGGAATTGTTTGAAAGTTGCGGAGCGACGCACCCACCGAGACGCATCTGCATCTCAGGAGTTCGATCGTTCAAATGAATGACTCGCAAACCGCTAACACCCTGAACTAACGGCCTCTATTTCTCGTTAAACGAAGATAACAGTCCTTATCATGACATAACACACTCACGTGTTAATTTGTTAAAGGCGCGAGACTACTGAAATTGACCTGAAAAAATTGAAAATTCAATTCAATTTCGAAAATCGCAAAATTTTACCTGAGCAGACCTTTCTCAAACATTCGTGGAAATCCACTGGCTATCTATCAAATCATGCGCTCGGACTTCCGCAACGTTCATCGTCGCGATAAGACCCGGCTCAATGCGGCATCTGCCAGACGCGTGTGTGGCTTGAGTGTTTAGGGAAGCTTGCTCGCCTCAAAAACGTTTTTGGTTGCAGCACACTGACCAGGTTCTTCGTGCCCAAGAGTTCAAACAGGCGATCAGTTTCCTCAGATGCTGAAAATCTTGAAATTTTGAGTTCCACTTTCCTCCCTAAAGCGCCTTTAATGTTAGCCAAGGTCGCGAAAACAAGTAAACTAGTAAGGTAGTCCACCAAATGACTGCTCCATTTCTCCAAACCAGAACCCTCTGGCAAGTGAACTCCGTGGAAACGTCAGACGAAAACCCGAAACGCAACGAGGTTCAGCACAGCGAGGCCGTACTGCGTCTGTTCACGAAACATCAGAGGTGGCTGCACGGCTACCTGATGTCGCTACTGGGAAGCGCCAACGACGTTGAAGATGTCATGCAGGAAGTGTCCGTCGTGATGTGGCAGCAACACGAAAAGTTCCAACTGGGGACCAATTTTGTCAGTTGGATCAGCGTGATCGCTTATCACCAAGTGCAAAAGTTCTGGCGTGATAAGAAAAAGCGGAAGCGATTTCTAAGCGTTGCGACAACCGAACAACTGGCGGACAAGATGACCGAAGACTTCGAGTTCTGGGAAACGCGTCGCCAGGCGTTGTCCGACTGCATTTCAATGCTGGGTGCATCGGATCGACAGCTGGTCAGCTACTGCTATGGAGACAAAGCACTGTCGATGAAATCGGCGGCGCGAGAATTGAATCGACCGGTCGGTTCGGTTTACAAAGCGATGGGTCGGATTCGCAGATCTCTGTTCCAATGCATCAGCCGAAAAATGGCCGCCGAGGGAATGTTCAAATGAGTGTGCCAAAGCAGAATGATTCCGCGATGCGAGAACTGTTGCAACTGGCTGAAGCCACATGCTCGGGCCAGTTGAATCCGGATCAATTGGATCGACTCGATCAGCTGTTGCTAGATTCTGACGAGCGTCAATCGGCGTGGTTGCAGTACATGTCGATGCATTCCGAGCTTTACTGGTTGGAAAGTTCAGGCGACCAGAACGATCGTGTTTCCGTTGAAGCCGGTCTTGCGTCTCAAAATGCCAAAGCCGCTGGCCGTCATTTGACGATCGGTTGGCTGGCAACCCTGGCAGCCAGCGTGTTGGTGCTATGGGGCTGGATGGATTTTTCGCAGAACGATGAATCAAAAATCGATTCATTGGCTACGCAACCAACGATCGCGGAACTGGCTAACCCGAAAGAAAAAGTTGCCACGATCACTGGATCAATGAACTGTCGTTGGCGACACACAACCAGCTCGACACCGATCGGCTACGGCAGCTCGCTGCACGACGGGCAGAAACTGGAATTGCTCGAAGGAATCGCCGAACTCACGTTTGAAGACGGCACTCGCATGATCCTGCAATCTCCCGCAAGACTGGATGTAGCGACTTCCAGGTCTGATCTCCATTCGGGACGCCTCACCGCAACCTGCCCGCCGGGAGCCGAGGGATTCACGGTGAACACTCACGGTCTGTCCGTCGTTGATCGAGGTACGGAATTTGGTGTTTTGGCAGACAACGATGGGAACGCCGAGGTTCATGTCTTCAATGGTCTGGTCGAAGGTCACTACCAGGAAGCTGATGACGGACCGTTTCGAATGGTCCAGTGGCGATCTAATGAGGCGGTTCGTTATGAAGGCCACAACAAGAAGCTCAGTCGACTTGATCAATCAGACACAACTTTTGTACGAACGCTTTCCACCAATCTCGGGCCCGCCAGCGGGCTGCTTGCGGGCGAGGACTTTGATTATCCGAGCGGTCCGCTGGGAGGACAAAACGGTGGCTTTGGCTGGGGAGGTCCTTGGGTGGATGTATCGGTACAGACCAATCTTCCCGATGGCAGCGGCGTCTGGCCGGGCAGTCTGCGACACGGCGTCTTGTTGTCCGGCGGCAATCACGCGTCACTTGCCGGAAGCTACAACCGGATTCGTCGTTTGATGGGTACCTCGTTTAACGGAGTCTTCGACGCAGCTGGGTTTGTTGAGGACCAAGATGGCGCCCGAGTCATTGGGAAGGACGGGACAACGCTTTATTTCAGTTTCCTGCAGAAGATCGATGCGACGAATCAGGTCTTCTATGGCTTCGAACTTCATCGAGGCGACGGCAACCGCAATCGAGTTCTCTGCATCGGACATGGTGCCGCCCGAAGCTGGACCGAAGGAAAAGTGCGAGCCCCGAACGTCGAAGCGGGCGTTACCGGCTGGGCAGTCACATCTGAGAGTAACGGCATCGGTAATTCGTTGCTGGAACTTGGCGATCTGGGCCCCGAAACAACTGACACGGTCCTGTTCGTTGTCAAGATTTCGTTCGGTGATAACAACGTCGACACAATTGAAGTCTTCAAGAATCCTGCATCGCTGTGGGATGAATCCGAGTGCAAGCCGGATGTCGTTGGACAGGGCAACTTCGCCTTTGACCGGATCGGCCTGGCCAACTTCGAAGGCAATAAAGTTTTTGAAGTGGATCACATTCAAGTCGGAACCAGTTTCGCCGGCGTGACCCAACCCTTACGTCGCGCAGAGTCTGAAGATCAGGCAAAGCCTGTCGCAAACGATGTGCATTAACAAACAATAACGCCGCCAACAACGCGGTGATTAAACCATATACGTCCGATTATTCTTGTTCTATTCAGGTGTATCATGAATTCAAAGTTACATTACCAACAAAAAGGTTTTACGCTCGTTGAGCTGCTGGTGGTGATCGCCATCATCGGTATTCTGATTGGGATGCTATTGCCAGCCGTTCAACAGGTGCGTGAAGCAGCCAGAAGATCGCAATGCCAGAACAACCTGAAGCAAATCGCTTTGGCTTGCTTGAACCATGAATCGGCGTCAGGAAAATTTCCGCACGCAGGTGATTGCAGCGAAGGTTTCTGGGATTCTGAACCTGGGCGACCTCGCGAATTCGATCCTCTTTTCGGGTTCCAGAATATGGGCTGGGCGTTCCAGATTCTTCCCTATTGTGAGCAAACCAATACGTTCAACCAAAGAGCCCAGATAGGTATTTTTGATCTGGTCAATCCAGTGGTATCTTCTGAAATTCCATTTCTCACTTGCCCAACGCGCGGTCCGCGATTTGGAATTTCGGGAGGTGTCCCGACTTTAATGGGTGACTATGCCGCCCCACTTGGTGCGCGATCTGACGAAACCGGCGTTATTTCTACAAACAACTGGTGGTTTCAATTCCAAAAAGGGTCGGAGCCGAATGAACTAGCTTTGGATTTTATCTTTACAGGAATTATTGCCAAAGGTGGTCACGTACAGAATCCGGGCCCAAATGCTCGGGTGACCAAATTTGATCGGATTGGATTCGACGCGATCACCGATGGCTCGTCCAACACGATTCTGCTGATGGAAAAAGCAGTAAACGCAAGCTTTTACTTTGAGGTTCCCAATCGTGGAAGCGACTGGTGGGACGCGGGTGCCTTCCACAGTGCCGACTTTACCACAATGAGGCTTTGCTCGATCGAAAGCCCGGGTGCCTGGTACGGTGGCGATCCGATTCCATTGTTGGCTGATAACGCCGAAAGAAACCCCGCCTGGGTTCAAAGCACCAGGCGAACACGTGAGCTGGGTTTCGGATCGGCTCACCCCGGAGTTGTAAATGCATGCTGGGGAGACGGATCCGTCAGAAGCATCAATTTCGAAGCAGATCCTCTGATCGTGGACAGTCTTGGAAGACGCAGCGATGGGAGAGTCGTTTCTCTCGAAGATCTGTAATGCGTCCGATCCAGACGTTTCCACTCACTCTACCCATATCAATAACCGCATCGAACGAGAACACAATGAATGTGCTTCGTGTTTCTGGCTTGACAGCTCTGGCTTTACTGGTTGCTGGCTGCACTTCTCGCGAAGAGGTATTCGAGCAGAAGTTTCAGGCTCAGAATTCAGACCGCATCATGCAGCTGACCAATCTTTATTGTCTTTATCAACAGCGACACGGCCAGACTTCTCCTGCAGACGAAGCACAGCTGAAATCGTATGTGCTTGAGCTGCCGGCAAAGATTCAGGAAAGATTTATGGTTGATCCGGCAGCAATTGATGATGTTTTTCTCAATCCTCGCGACGGGAAGCCATTCAAAGTGCGTTGGAATGCCAAACTGCCTATTCTCGGCCCTTCAACACCAATCGTGTTTGAGGAAGACGGCGTCGACGGAAAGTTCCAGGTTGCGTTTCATGATCAGACGGTCGAGGAAGTAGACCAAGCAAGATACGACGAACTTTGGGATTTTGATCTTCGCTCGGCACCTGCTGAATCACGTGGCGCACCTGGCAAACGCAGGTAATGCAATACGTCAGACACGCGCTGAGAAACAATATTCTTTTATCAGGTCAGGTGAACAGAGTTATACATCATGGTGAATCGTTTGATTTGCAGCATGAAAAGCTGCCTGGCCTTAATCACGCTCTGGTTGGTTACCTTGGGAATCACGGTAGATGCGCAGCAGCCGTTATCGCCCAAGCAGCGTGTTCCCGAATGGGCGAAAGACGCGATTTTCTATCAGATCTTTCCCGAACGTTTTCGCAACGGCGATCCGTCCAATGATCCCACCCGAGAATCACTCGAATCCCCCAACCTCATTCCCGACAGCTGGGCGATCACACCATGGACTGATGACTGGTACGCCCGAGCCGACTGGGAAAAGCAGTTGGGTGACAACTTTTACGAAAATGGAGTCTTCCACCGGCGTTTTGGCGGAGATCTTCAGGGCGTGATCGACAAGCTCGATTACCTGAAAGATCTGGGAATCAACACCATCTACTTCAATCCCATCTTTCACGCACGTTCGATGCATAAATACGATGGGAACAGCTTCCACCATGTTGATCCCCATTTTGGTCCCGACCCCGCAGGTGACCTCGAACTGATGAGCACCGAAACGGCGGATCCATCAACATGGAAGTGGACCGCTGCCGATCAGTTGTTTCTGAAGCTGATCGAACAAGCTCATCGCAGGAACATTCGATTGATCATCGACGGCGTTTTCAATCACACCGGTCGAGACTTCTGGGCGTTCGCGGACATTGCAAAAAACCAGCAGCGTTCGCCCTATCTGGATTGGTACATCGTCAAACAGTTTGATGATCCCAAAACCGATCAGAACGAATTCAAGTACGCAGGTTGGTGGGGAGTCGATACGTTGCCCGAGTTCGCCAACACGGCAGACGGGCTCGATCTTCACCCGAAGCCCAAAGCCTACGTGTTCAACGCAACTCGACGATGGATGGACCCCGACAATGACGGCGATCCGTCTGACGGAATTGATGGTTGGCGATTGGACGTTGCCAACGAAGTTCCCAACAAGTTCTGGCAGGACTGGAATACTCTTGTTCGAAAACTGAACCCCGAAGCTTTCACCGTCGCCGAAATCTGGAGCGACTCGGGCGACTACCTGGCCGATTGCGGTTTCAGTTCCTCAATGAATTACCACGGATTCGCTTATCCGGTCAAAGGATTTCTGATTGACGGAACGCTCTCCGCCAGTCAGTTCGGGCACCAACTGATCGAACGCTTGACGACTCATGCCCCCGCGGTCCGGTTCGGGATGCAAAACCTGATGGATTCCCATGATACCGATCGCCTGGCATCCATGATCGTCAACGCAAGGCAGCACGGCGAATACCTGGACGCAGGGAGGTTCGACTACGACATTGGCGAGCGTGTCAGCCCTCGCAGTTTCAAACCGTACGATGTCAGTCGTCCGAACCAGCTTCATCGAAAAATCCAGCGACTGGTCGCTTTGTTTCAGATTGCTTACGTCGGAGCCCCCATGATTTACTACGGCACCGAATCGGGCATGGACGGCGCGGACGATCCGGATGACCGGATGCCCATGGTCTGGGACGACCTGAAGTATCAGCCTCGCATGCGAGACCCTTTCGGCAACGAAACGGAGCCCCAGCCGATTCAGTTCGATAAAAAGCTCCACGCTTATTATCGGTCTCTGTTCAAGCTTCGGTCGGACAGCGACGCACTTCGTCAGGGAAATGTCCAAATCATGACGACAGACGATCAAGCCCAGACGATTGTTTTCACTCGATCGACAAAGCACGAAACCATGCTCGTCGGTATCAACCGAGGCGACCAACCGGCGAACATCGGAATTCCGATCCGCGGGCTACGGAGGTCGTGGAAAGCCACGCCGGCTTGTGCGAGCAATCAGCCGGGAACGTTCAAACGCGATCGCGATCATGCTGTCATCTCGTTGCCGCCGTTGTCCGGGCAGATCTGGCGAATTGGCAAACCGGTCAAAGGCACGGCACAGAAGTAGTTTGAGCCATGCCACGATTGACTGGACAAAAACTTCTCAAAATTGCGTCAGAATATGGCGGGAGGGCAAGGCTCCGTCCGAACTGGTTGCAGCGTTGTGGCCTGGACGGAGCCTCGGCCTCGCAAGATCCACGATCGCCACTTGGCCGACTCGCCCTGGCAGTCTTTGGGATTTGCTTGTTCGGCCTGCTGATCGGCTGTAGTCCAGCGGACAATCGACACGTGATCACTCTTTGGCATCAGATGACGGTGGCGGAGCGAGAAGTTCTTGCAGAAGAAGTGGCTCGCTTTGAAGCCGCTTATCCCGACGTCCGAATCAACACGCTTTACAAGGAAACCGAAGAGTTACGCAGCGGTTTCCAGGCGGCGGCACTTGCAGGGACCGGCCCCGAATTGATTTTTGGTCCCGCCGATTCTATGGGCACCTTCGTCACCATGGGAATCATTCAGGATATGCAGCCATGGTTCTCCGAAGACCAGTCCACCGAGTTTGTCGAACAGGGCCTGACCCGATTGCCTTCAACCGATGAACCAAATCGTGAACTACTGGTGCAAATTGGTGATCGAGTCGGAAATCATCTGGCATTGGTTTATAACCGGGATCTGATCGATCGTCCTCCGACGACCACCGACGAAATGATACAGATGGCGGTCGAGGCGACGATCGATAAAAACGGCAGCGGAAAAATCGATCAATACGGGCTGGTGTGGAATTTCGTCGAACCGTTTTTTGCTGTCCCTTTTCTTACCGGGCATGGAGCATGGGTCTTTGATGAGAGCGGTGATCCAGTTCCCAATCTTGATACGCCCGAATGCATTGCCGCATTAAAGTTGATCGCTTCGCTGCAGAACGAGCACAAAGTTCTGCCCGCCAACTGCGACTATGAAACCGCCGACGCGCTATTCAAAAGCGGGGCGGCCGCCATGATCATCAACGGTGACTGGAGCTGGGGCGATTACCTGGACAATCCTGAGATCAACGCAGTGATCGCTCCGCTGCCAACGGTCTCATCCACCGGCCTGCCGATGGGACCGATGGTTGCCACCAAAGGCTACTCGCTGAACGTCCACGCCGATCAGCAGCAAGCCGACGTCGCCATGACCTTTGTGCGTTTCATGACATCCAAAGAAACTCAGCGTAATTTCATGACGAAGCTGAAAATACTGCCTTCGCGAAAAAGCCTGCTAGACGATCCGCTATTGAAAAGCGATTCGACCCTGGTCGCGTCCGCGCAACAAATGAAGAACGGACGAGCGATGCCGGTCGTTTCCGAGCTTCGTGCGGTTTGGGATTCGATGCGACCCGAGTACCAGGCGCTGATGGCAGGTGACAAATCGGCCGAAGATGCAGCTGAAGCGATGCAGCAGCGCGCAGTCGTGACGATCGATCGCTTGAACTCCGATCTCCAGCCAGGTGCCGCAAGCTCAATTCTGAAACTTGTCGCTCTGGCAACAACGCTGGGATTGATGTGGTGGCAACGACACGCCTGCGCGAACTTTCTGGGCGACTGGAAGAAAAACAAACTGGCTTATTTACTGATCGGTCCGTCGCTGGCCGTGATCTTTTTTACGATCGTCTATCCATTTTTCTACAACGTGGTCCTGTCGTTTTCCAACATGTCGTTGCGCAATTTTCAAGACTGGCAGATCGTTGGCTTTCAAAACTACGAACAGGTTTTTCTGGAGCCCGAGTTTTTCGCAGTGCTCTGGAAAACGATCATCTGGACGGTGGTCTGCGTGTTCTTTCACGTCGTTCTGGGTCTGCTGCTGGCGGTGACATTGAACGGGCCGGTGCGAGGCAAATCGATTTACCGAGTGATCCTGATTCTCCCGTGGGCGATTCCTGCCTACATCACTGCTTTGACCTGGCGAGGCATGTTTGACTACGAGTACGGTGCCGTAAACCTGCTGGCGAATCAATATTTGGGTATCACGCCGATCAACTGGCTGAGCGACGCGACCAACGCCTTCATCGCGTGCATGATCGCCAACATCTGGCTGGGCTTCCCTTTCATGATGGTGATCGCACTGGGAGGAATGCAGGGTATCTCACAGGAGCTGTACGAAGCGGCTCGGATCGATCGGGTTCCTCGCTGGAAGCAGTTCTGGCATATCACTCTGCCAATGCTCAAGCCAGTGCTGATTCCCGCCATTACGCTGGGAACGATCTGGACATTCAATAATCTGAACGTGATCTGGCTGGTGTCCAACGGCGGCGAGCCTTCGGACAAAACGCACATTCTGGTTTCCTACGTCTACAAAGCGGTATTCAATCTGTATCAGTACGGATTCGGTGCCGCGTTGTCGCTGGTGATCTTTGCGATGCTGCTGGTGTTCTCGTTATTGTTCCTTTGGCGCACCAAAGCAACCGAGGGTGTCAGCTGATGTCACGAACCAAAGAACCACTCTGGATCAATCTTTCGCGTCATGCCGTGCTATGGGTTTTCGTAGCCCTGTCGGTATATCCGGTTTTGAATGTGCTTTCGATTTCATTGCGACCCGGAAATCAACTTCGCAGCACCGATCTTTCGATCATTCCTGACGACTGGACGTTTGACTCCTATGTCAAGTTATTCACGGAGCAGCCGTTTCTGCAATGGCTGGGAAATTCGTTGCTGGTATCGCTCGCCGTGACAGCTCTTGGTGTCAGCCTGGCGGCAGCAGGTGGCTACGCATTGAGTCGCTATCGATTTGTTGGTCGGAGCGCAAGCATGCTGGCGATTCTGACGACTCAGATGTTCCCAGCGACGATGTTGCTGCTTCCTTTGTACGTGATGATTTCGCACTTGCATCTGGTCAACACCTTTTTGGGCTTGCTGATTTTTTACACCGCCACTGCGTTACCGTTTTGCCTGTGGCAGATGAAGGGCTTTTACGACACGATTCCGATTTCGCTGGACGAGGCCGCTCGCATGGACGGGTGCACGCGTTGGCAGACGTTTGTCCGAGTGTCCTTGCCACTGGCAACACCGGGACTGGTGATCACGGCCTTGTTCAGTTTCATGACCGCGTGGTCCGAGTACATCGTGGCCGCCCAGGTCTTGCAGGAACGCCAGATGTTCACGCTGCCGCTGGGCCTGAAGAGCTTTCAGGCGAGCCTGTCGACCGAGTGGGGTTTGTACGCGGCCGCCTCGATTCTGGTCAGTATCCCTGTCGTCATCGTTTTCATGTTGCTCAGTCGATACCTTGTTTCCGGCCTGACGGTCGGCGGAGTGAAAGAGTGACTTTCTCGCACGTTCCTCACAGCCACAAGTTTTCAATTTAACACAAACAGAAGCAACAAAATTTTCGAAACGCGGAGCCGCGGAGTTTGCGGAGAAGACACCAGCATGGCAGATCCATCGAACCTCAATAAGTTGACGGAAGCAATCATTGGTGCGGCGATTGAGGTCCATCGCCACTTAGGTCCGGGCTTGCTTGAATCAGTTTACCGAAAATGCCTCGCTTACGAATTGCGAAAACGAGGGCATGATGTGATAGAAGAACGACCGATTTCCGTTATCTATGACGGAAAAACACACGATTGTGGTTTTCGAGCTGACCTGTTTGTCGATCAATCGGTCGTTGTTGAGCTGAAGGCAAAATCGAAGATCCATCCGATCGACAAAGCGCAGCTACTTTCCCATCTTCGTCTGATGGATTTGCAAGTCGGCCTATTATTGAACTTCCACGAAATCAAGCTCGTCGATGGACTCTGTCGGATAGTAAACGATTACCAAGGTCCTAAACCAACCTAACGAAAATAATACTTCAGTTCATGAATCTCAGTATCTCCGCGTTCTCCGCAACTCCGCGTTTTAATTTACGTTTCTGAACCGCTCGTACTCCACCACCATTTCGACGATCCAAAGAAATTCACCATGGCTGAAATTCGCCTTGAAAACCTGTGCAAACGTTACGAAAACGGATTCGAAGCCGTCAAAAAATCGAATCTTGAGATCGCCGACGGTGAGTTTCTGGTGCTGGTCGGTCCATCAGGCTGTGGTAAATCAACCACCCTGCGCATGATCGCTGGACTGGAAGAAGTGACATCGGGCGATATCTTCGTCGGAGACACTCGAGTCAATGATCTGGAGCCGGGCGACCGTGATATCGCCATGGTGTTTCAGAACTATGCGTTGTACCCGCACATGACCGTCCGGCAGAACATGTCCTTCGGCCTGAGAATGCGAAAGACGCCCAAAGACGAAATCACTCGTCGCGTTTCCGATGCGGCTCAGATCCTTTCGCTTGAATCAATGCTTGATCGTTACCCGAAACAACTGTCGGGAGGGCAGCGACAACGGGTGGCCGTCGGTCGAGCGATCGTGCGGCAGCCGAAAGCGTTTTTGTTCGACGAACCGTTGTCCAATCTTGACGCCAAGCTACGCGTTCAGATGCGTACCGAGCTGGCTCGATTGCACCTGCGGCTGAAAACGACCACCGTCTATGTGACTCACGATCAGGTGGAGGCGATGACGCTGGGTGACAGAATCGTCATCATGAAAGACGGAGTGATTCAGCAAATTGGATCACCGATGGAAGTCTACCAGCAACCCACCAATCTTTTTGTCGCAGGTTTTATCGGCGCACCGGCGATGAATTTTGTCGATGGGATGATTGATGGCGGGCATTTTGCGGCCGAAGGTGTTCGCTATCCGTTGCAGGGAAACAGAGATTTGACGCCCGCGATTGATTCAGCGGCCGGCAGGGTGACGCTTGGCTTCCGCCCCGAACATCTGACGTCGGATTCGAATCATCCACAACTCGCCCGCGTGCGGCTGGACGTGGTCGAGCAGATGGGTCACTCGAATGTGGTCTACTTCAGCCTTGCAGGAAACTCCCTGGTTGCGAGGCTCGACAGCAAATCGCCCTTTCAACCGGGCGACCAGATCGATCTTCATCTACCGGCGGAAGATTGGCACTTGTTTGCGGCAGAAGAAAACGAGCAACACCAACGACCGCGACTGGTTTAGGCTCTGTGCAACAATACAAGCACAAAGTGAATTTGCCCGCGAATCAGGCTCACTCGCTTCGTGCTTGTATTCATGATTGTCATACAGAGCCTGCGTCGCTTGAGCACCATCAATGAAACAGGCAGTCTTGATTTGCCAACGACGATGAACCAGAATCCTCGGGCATGTCGAACTCACACCAGAAGATCAATGTCGCCTTTATTCATCACCACTTGAATCGTGGTGGCGTCACTCACGTTATTCGCGACCAGCTTTCGGCATTGAAAACGCTTGCCTCGCAAGGGTACCAGATTCGCGCGGCAATCCTGTTTGGCGGCCGTGGCGCGATTAAGCAATGCGATTTCCCGGAGGACCGTGACAGTCTTCGCTGCGAACTCATCGACATCCCAGACCTTGAGTACGACAGCCTCAGGAACGGTTTTTCCGGTGACCCTGCACTTGGTGGACAGCTCAGGTCAAACCTGGAAAGGATTTCATTCGAGCCACAGAACACAATTCTGCACGTCCACAATCACGCGTTGGGGAAAAATGGTGCATTGCCGTTGGCACTCAAGTCGCTCGCACAGGATGGGTTTCGGATTCTGCTTCAGGTCCATGACTTCGCGGAGGACTTTCGTTATGAAAACTACAACGCGCTCAAACAGAGGTTGGCAGATCTGGATGCTTCGATTGGCGATGTTTATCCAGACGCTAAGCAAGTTCATTACTCGGTCATCAATCAGCGAGACAAACAGGTGCTGGATCGACTCGGATTAGATCAGTCGATCGTTCACTACCTGCCCAACGCCATCGCGGGCTCGCGTGAACTTCCTGATCACCAGCAGGCAAAGCGTGAGTTCTTGGAACATCATGGCATAGATCCGGAATCCCGGCTGTTGGTGTATCCGGTGCGAGGCATTCGTCGCAAGAACGTGGGCGAGGCGATTCTCCTGACCGCGATCGCACCTGAAAAAACCTGTGTCGGCGTGACCCTCAGTCCGCTCAACCCGATCGAGAAAGCCAGTTTCGATTCATGGCAGCGTTTTTCTATCGATCACCATTTACCGGCTCTGTTTGGGATTGGCGGCGACGATGGACTTCCTTTCGAAACGAACCTTGCTGCCGCCGACCGCATCCTCACCACGAGCGTCGCGGAGGGTTTTGGAATGGTCTTTCTTGAATCGTTTTTGCTCGGAAAAGATCTGATCGGCCGAGACATACCTTACGTGACCGAGGACTTCAAAGGGCAGGGCATCTCGTTTGAGTCTCTTTATTCAGAACTTCAAGTTCCATTGAATCTGATCAACCTGAATGACTTGAAACAACAGCTTCACAGCTCGCTTGCTCGAACATGGGCTGAGTACGATCGCGAATTTGAAGAAGAAACGCTGGCCAACCACCTTCAAGCTATTCACGAAAGGCAGTGGATCGATTTCGCAGAACTTTCCAGCCGACAACAACGTGATGTAATCTCATCTGCCGTGCGAGACCCACGTTCCCGACAAGCGATTCAGGAACGGAACCCCGAATTGATGCGATGGCTTTCGCGCGACGTGAACGAATCCGAAACGCAAATTCAACACAATCAGAAGGTCGTAAGGAGATGCTTTTCGATTCAGAGTTCTGCCGATCAACTGGTGAATATCTATCGAGAATTGTTGTCGCAACCTGTTTCCGATGCCGAACATTCCGAAACGCCAGAGGCGGTGCTCGACAGCTTCCTTGACGTCAATAACTTTCATGCAATCCGAGCCGAATCTCTGGACGAGATTGAATCGAATGCAAGCGTAGTTTCAGCTAACGACATCAGGGGCTCACTGGTCGAGATCAAGCCCATCGCGACAGGGGTAGAGCCCAGGCTCGGACGTCTGCCCGGAATCAAAGCTGTTCTGTTTGACATCTACGGAACGCTGCTGGTCAGCTCCAGCGGTGACGTCGGTACCGATCCCCAGTTTGAAGATCAGCAGAGTCGCAATGACGATCGGCTGGAGCGAATGCTGCTCGATTTGGGGCTAAGCCTTTCCGCCGCAGCCGAACTGCTGACCTCGACCATCTTCGACGAACATCAACAACTTCGCAAAGCCGGAATTCCGTATCCCGAGATTGATATCCGAGCCCTTTGGTATTCGATTCTTGCAACGCATGCATCGAAGGATGTTTCCTCCGATAGGGTTGCAGAGATTGCGATGCGGTTTGAACTTCTCAAGAATCCGGTTTGGTTGATGCCGGGGTTCCGGCAATGTCTGGCTGCGCTCCAACAGGCAGCGCTTCCGGTGGGGATCATCAGCAATGCGCAGTTTTACACCGCACCAATCGTAGAAGCTTTGGCGTACACATCCCTCGAGCAACTTGGATTTCAGCCGAAGCTGTCGCATTTTTCTTTCCGGTTTGGGCGTGCAAAGCCGGATCAGTTTTTGTACAAACTGGCGGCGGAATCACTGAAACGGTTTCATATCGAACCGAGCGAAGTACTCTATGTTGGGAACGATGTCACCAAGGATATGATTCCGGCCAAAGCGACAGGGTTTGCCACAGCTCTTTTTGCCGGAGACCAGAGAAGTCTTCGCTGCGGAGAGCATGGAGATCCGCACCACCACCATTCTGTTGACCGCATTATTACTGACCTATCTCAGATCAACAGTTTGTTGCAGCACTCATGAATCCCGCAGCTCCCATTCGCGACACTCACAACATTGGTTTCGTAAGCACTCGATTTCAGGGAACCGATGGCGTGTCCCTCGAAAGCAATAAATGGGCACAAGTGCTCGAGGACGCAGGCCATTCCACGTTCTGGTTTGCAGGTCGACTCGATCGTGACCCAAAGAAAAGTCATTTCGACCCACACGCGTTCTTCCAGCACGATGACATTCGAGCAATCAACGAACAGATTTATGGTTGCACGAGTCGAGCCTCCAACACGACCGATCGAATTTTTTCGCTCAGCGGCCATCTTCGCGCGTCGCTTTATGACTTCGTCAAGAAATTCGACGTTGATATTCTGTGCGTTCAAAACGCGCTGTGTATTCCAATGAACGTGCCTTTGGGTTTGGCGTTGACGAACTTTATTGCGGAAACAGGTATCCCAACCATTGCTCACCACCATGACTTTTACTGGGAACGGGACCGATTCGCGGTCAATGCGATCGGAGACTTTCTGGGCATGGCCTTTCCACCAGTGCTTCCATCCATCCAGCATGTCACCATTAACAGTTTCGCGCAGGAAGATCTTTGTCATCGACGGGGCGTGTCGTCGATTCTGGTTCCCAACGTGCTTGACTTTGACAACCCTCCGCCGGAGCAGGCGGACGAGTACGTTCGTTCCTTTCGAGAAGATTGCGGACTGGAACCCGATGACATCGTGTTTCTTCAACCAACTCGGATCGTTCCACGGAAAGGAATCGAACATGCGATTTACCTGCTTGCCGAACTGAACAATCCAAAGTGCAAGTTGGTCATCTCGCACGAATCAGGTGACGAAGGCGAAGAGTATTCGCTGGCGCTGCAAGACATCGCGAAAGAACGCGGTGTAGACCTGCGAATCATCAGCGACCGAATCGACGAAGTTCGTGGCACTCGCGAAGACGGACATAAGCTGTACACACTCGGTGACGCATACTCGCAGGCGGACTTTATTACCTACCCAAGCCTCTACGAAGGATTTGGAAACGCGCTGGTGGAAGCCATCTACTTCAAGAAACCCGCCTTGGTAAATCGGTATTCGATCTACGTGATGGACATTGAACCAAAAGGATTCGAATTCATCTCCATGGACGGCTACCTGACCAGCGAGGTCGTCGAACAGGTCAAAAAAGTTATCTCCGACGACCAATTCCGAAAAGAAATGGTGGAAAAAAATTATGAACTAGGGCGTCGATTCTTCAGTTACACCGTTTTACGGAGAAAGCTTCAGGCGCTAGTCTCGAACGCGACTGGAACCGCCTGATTAAAGTCCAGAACTCAGTTCGGCACGACCGATTTAGCCGTTAGACTGGCTGTGTAGCTTGTTTATTTATCGGCGACTGAATGACCCTTAGGGATTTTCAAACATCGCGACATAACACTGCCGAGCCCGCCTCGGACGCTACCGCTCTTGCATCAAATCGCGACATTTCAAGAATTCGTGATCACCTCGGCACGATCTATCAAGACATAGGTTTTGTTGACTCCGACGCCCTTGATGATCTGACAAAAAAGATCATCCAGCTGTGCGAATCGCACCTCACCAGTCATCCGCCCGGCTCTGAAACTGCTCAATGGGCCGAGTCCGACATTGCGTTGATTTGCTATGGCGATCAAATTCATAAAGGTATCGAACCGACCATTAGTGTTCTTGAAGATTTTCTGCTTCAGCACTCCATTAACGACGTTCTGAACATTGTCCATTTGCTGCCCATCAACCCGTACACGTCGGACGACGGTTTTTCTGTGGTCGACTATCGGCAAATTCACCCAGACCTGGGCGACTGGAATGAGGTTCGTTCACTCGGCCAGCATTTTGACCTGATGTTCGATCTGGTACTGAATCATTGCTCGCAAGCGAGCGATTACTTCCAGAAATTCCTCAATCAGGAAGAGCCGTTTGACAACTTCTTCATCAAGGCTGATCCACAGCTGGATTACTCGGACGTCACTCGTCCGCGAAGCTTGCCGTTACTTTCGCCAAAAAAAAGCGTCGACGGCACGGTCCATGTCTGGACCACATTCAGCGAGGATCAGGTCGACCTGAACTATGCGGAACCTGAAGTCCTTCTGGAGATGCTGGACGTGCTGCTGTTCTATTCGCGTCAAGGAGGCCGAGTCATCCGGCTGGACGCGATTGCCTACCTTTGGAAAAAACTCGGCACCAATTGTATCCATCTGCCGCAGACCCATGAGTTCGTAAAGCTGATGCGAACTTGCCTGGATCTGGTTCAAAGCCGAATGCTGCTGCTGACTGAAACGAACGTACCTCATGCCGAGAATATTGCCTACTTCGGGGACAGTGACGAGGCTCATATCGTCTACCAATTCAGCCTGCCACCTTTGCTGTTAGATGCCTTTCTGAATGAGGATGCGTCAGTAATCTCCGATTGGCTGAAAACAGTTTGCGATCCGGCTCCGGGCACTACCTTTTTCAATTTCACCGCTTCGCACGACGGAATCGGCGTTCGTCCGTTAGAGGGGATCGTATCAGCAGATCGAGTGCAGAAGCTGGCGGAGGTTGCCAGATCAAAGGGCGGTAGAGTCGGCATGAAGACGAACTCCGATGGAAGTGAATCGCCCTATGAACTGAACGTTACTTATCTGGACATGCTGCTGACAGAAACGGATTCAGGTCAACCTTCGATCGATCGATTCATGACCTCTCAAGCAGTCATGCTTTCTCTAAAAGGAATTCCGGGCATCTACTTCCACTCGCTGTTCGGAACTCAGAACGACGTCGCGGCAGTCAAAGAAACCGGCATTCCCCGAAGAATAAACCGGCGGAAATTTGATCTTGAGGAAATCAACAATCGTCTTGCCGACAAATCGTATTTGCCAGCAAGAATCCTTGATCGTTATGAACGGCTCTTGCGGATCAGAAAGTCTCAACCGGCTTTTCACCCGGATGCCTCACAAAACGTTCTGGCACTCACGAACGCCAGCATTTTAGGTTTTCAAAGAGAACATCTTCCCACTGGTCAGGTCCTCACGGTTCTGGCCAATTTTTCTTTAAGGCCTCAGGAAATTCACGTCGCCGAACTTGGCGACTTCCTCGAATTCCACGACCTGATTTCGGGCATGGAATTCAAAGACGAAACGATCACGATCGCCTCCGGCGGCGTACTTTGGCTGCTTCATCAGCCGACAACGAACGAATCAACCCCACGTGAACTTACCAAGGAGACATAACCATGCCAGACTTTGCTCAAAACGGTCAGGTAACAACGCTGCACGACTTACATACGGCTGACCTGCAACAGATTGAAAAGCTGCTTGACGAAAGCACTCGTGACTATCGCATCGGACTGGTGCTTCCCGTGACCGCTTCGGACATGCGAGCCAAACCCTTCACGCGGATCGTGGAAGAGCTGGTCGACGCAAAATACGTCGATACAATCGCAGTTTCGCTTGGTCTGGCTCCTTCGATGGATGATTATCTGGAAGCGAAGGAAAAAATCGCTCCGCTTGGCGACAAAGCAAAATTATTGTGGACCGACGGCCCGCGTTTTAACGAGTTTTACTCAACGCTCTGTGAAGCAGGATTCAATCTGGCAACCCAGGGAAAAGGTCGAGGTGCATGGACCGCATTTGGCTACCTGCTGGCCGATCCGCAACTGAAAGCGTTCGTGCTACACGACTGTGACATTGTCGACTACGACCGAACGATCCTGGCAAGGCTGTGTCTGCCGATGGCTCACCCGAGTCTTGACTTCGATTTTTGCAAAGCGTTTTACGCTCGAGCCACCGACCGCTTACACGGAAGAGTCGTCCGGCTGTTGGTGCAACCTTTCCTCAAAGCGTTGATGATGACGCACGAGAAAGATCAGTTTCTCGACTACCTCGCCAGCTTCCGCTACCCGTTATCGGGCGAGTTTGCAGTGTCTTCGGAGCTCGCGCGTTCGAATCGGATCCCGTGCGACTGGGGCTTGGAAATAGGCACGTTGGCCGAGGTCTTTCGTAACGCCTCGCCGAAGAAGGTGTGCCAGGTCGACTTGTGCCGACTTTACGAACACAAGCACCAGGATTTGTCAGCCGAAGATCCCAGCAAGGGCCTGATGAAGATGGCCACCGATATCCTGACGACCATTTTCAGGACGCTGGCCAGTCGAGGCATCGTCCTATCGCACGGTCACTTCGTTACGCTCCGATCGGCCTACCTGCGTTGTGCTCAGGATGCGATTCGACAATACAACGCGGATGCCGTCGTCAACGATCTGCACTACGACCGGAATGCTGAGGAATCGACCGTCGAAGGGTTCGCCGATCGCATCACCGAGGCCGGTCTCGAGTTCTACGACAACCCCGCCGGCGCGGCGGCGATCCCGAACTGGGCACGCGTACTAGCCGCTTTCCCGGACCTTCCGCGAAAAATGCGACAGCTGGTCGAACTGGATGCAAACCAGGTCGAACTGCAAACACGATGAACCTGGTCGGCTCCATGAATCATCCGGATTCTTCTGTTGATCCAGCTC
>CAYXWX010000039.1:31654-35070 GCA_964468915.1 uncultured Pirellulaceae bacterium | reverse complement strand
GGTTACAAAGCGAACGGAAACCAATTCCAAATTTATTCTTCCCATAATTCTCAGGCCCGAATGAGTTTCGTTGAACCGCAGGTCGATCAGAAGCGAGGCCGTTTCCGGCTTGCGACGGCACGTTACAATGTTGCCGTTTTACCACCCTTCCCCAGTCAGCTTCTTCATTCAGAAAAAACATGGCCTTAAAGAATGAAACGTTTTCCGATTCTGCGATGCTGGCGACTGTCTGCCGACTGGTCGGCGGGTTGTGGTTGAACGAACTTGATCGAGAAACGCTGCGGCTGTTGATGTCGGCAGAGGTGAAAAGCGCATGGCTTGAACTCGGCGGATCCGCACCCCCAGATGATCCTGACATTTCGAATGTGCTGAATCGACTTGCGGCCGACTATTGCCAGTTGTTGATCGGACCGAAGGGGCACTTGCCGCCGGTTCAGTCGGTCTGGAGCGATCAGGCGTTTCAGTCTGCCGCTGCTTCATCTGTGGTCAGGTTTTATGAACTTTATCGAGACTACCAGAGCCCCGGCAGCCTCAAAGATCATCTGGGTAGTCAGTTGGATTTCGCCGGTTTTCTGATCGAAAGGGCGGATCACGACAGCAACGCAGCGGTTGTCCTTGCGAAGTTTCACGAAGAGCACCTCGTGTGGTCCGAGCCATTGCTTGCTCGCGTAAATCACAAAGCGGGAACGGCGTTTTACCGCGGGTTGGCTTCGGTCACTGGTCAACTGATCAAAGAGCTGACACGTTGAGTGGCTGACACTTCAACCTCTTGATTCCATTTTTTATTCAAACCAATGCGAATGTCTTACCGAACACCGTCAACTTATCTTCTGGCCGTCTTTGCAGCTGCGATTGCAATGTTCGTGGATGCCACCGCAGTGGCACAAATTGCAGCCAGCAAGACACGACACTTTCAATTCAACTACGGCGCGACGATCGTGGAACTGCCGAGTGATAGTCAAGTGAGAGTCTGGGTGCCGATTCCCGTGAACAATTCTCATCAAACGATTGAACTCAAGAGTTGTTCTGTCCAAGAGCAACTCCAGCGACAGCCGGATGAAACGTACGGGAACTTGATTGGCTATTTCCCACTTCAGGCTGAGCAAAACGGCAAGGCTTCTTTTAACTTCAAATATCTTGTCACAAGACAAGAGGCCAGTGCTGACGGTGCGACCGAGTTGTCCGAATCGCAAAAAGCAGGATTTCTGAAAGCCAATCGCCTGGTTCCGGTAGACGGTCGTCCGACGGAAATACTTAATGAACGTTTGCCCGACGAACCCACTGCCGCCGCAGCCAGGCTGTACGACATCGTCGAACAGCACATGAAGTACGACAAGTCGAAGCCGGGCTACGGCAAAGGAGATTCCGTCTGGGCATGTGACAGTCGGACCGGTAACTGCACGGATTTTCACAGCCTGTTTATTTCACTTGCTCGCAGCAAGTCGCTGCCGGCGCGGTTTGAAATCGGCTTTCCTCTGCCGAACGACAAAAATGAAGGCGTGATCAAAGGCTACCACTGCTGGGCGTGGTTTTTTGCCGACGGAGAAGGCTGGACGCCGGTCGATATCTCAGAAGCAGACAAGCATCCTGAAATGAAGGACTACTATTTTGGCAAACTGACTCCCGACCGAGTTTCGTTTTCGACGGGACGGGATATCCAGCTGGTGCCAAAATCAGCCGCCGGTCCATTAAACTACTTCGTTTATCCTCATATCGAGGTAAACGGAAAACCATGGCCTCGCGAAAAGGTCAAACTCGCGTTTTCCTTCAAGGACAAGATGCCTTCGCCAACCACGGACGTAAATTGACCTGGTCGTTTCAAGGAAGAAAGTGAAAACAGTGAGAGACTTCGAGAGCGACCGTGCGTCCGCCGACAAGTTCCGATCGATCGGAGTTCTGCTTTCAGGGGCTTCTCTGCTGTGTGGCGTGATTGCCTATGAGAAGTACCGCAGTGCCGTAACGACGGCGGCAGCCTTTTCTGATGCGATCGACGGTGTCGAATTTCAGGCGTCGGTCCCGAGTGAAACCTGGGCTGCGGGGTCTCTGTGCGTCTTGCTGGCGGTCGCTGCAGTGCGATGTCTGGTTTATTGGTACCACTCAAATAAAGCGGAAAAGATCAAACGTTCGTTGCTGCAATGAGATTGGATTCAATGTCCGCCAAACAGCTTCAGGATTACGAATCCACCAATCAGCAACGCGACAAACAAAAGACACAGCAGATTGAAATATTTGTCGATCAATGGAATGGCTCGCGGACCAATCGCTTTGATAATTCCGGCCACCAGGAAAAATCGTGCCGCGCGGCCAATCACGCAAGCGGCAATAAATACGGGAACGTTCATCTTTGCCGCTCCGGCGGTGATTGTCAGCAGCTTGAACGGGATGGGTGTCAGAGCGGCGATGAAAACGTACCATTGGCCCCGGACATCGAACTCAGTTTTCAAGTGTTCGATTTTTTCCAGTGTGATGCCGGGGATCATCACGGCGTAGTCAATCAGCCAGTATCCGATTGCGTATCCAAGAATCGCTCCCAATACGCTTCCAATAGTCGTCACCGCGGCGAACCACAGGCTTCTGTTGCGACTACCCAAGCAAAGGGGGGCCAGCAAGACATCGGGCGGAATCGGGAAGAAGCTGGACTCCGCAAAGCTGATCCAGAATAAAGCCCAAGTGCCGTAGCTGGTTTCTGCCAGCGACAAGACCCAGTCATACAGCCTGCGATGGATAGCCCAACTGGGTGTTTCGTCGGCAGAAGCAGGGATCTTCGGTTTGGAGGGTGATTGTTCGAATTCGTCAGACACGGGGCAGTTACGCGGGGGGAACTGGGTTTGGAAAACTGAGTTTATGGAAAACTGAGTTTAAAGACGGAAAAACTGGCTTTGAAGACCGTAGCACAATAATCGGGGCAAGGGCTACGTTTAATGGCTGAATGTTCAGCTGATGCGGAAAACGTCCTTGTTTTTCAATCAGCGGGGCGGTTTGGGGGGGCTGGGTGCCATGTCTTCGGGGGTCTATCGAAACGACGGCGGTCGTTTGCCGGCAGGCGAAAACTGGTTTGAATCGCCTGTTATCAAGCATTCTCGGGGTTTTAAGGCTCGGCAGCGATGTAGAAATTTTGCCATCAACATGTTAAGTTCTTGTTGTCAGTGTGCATGGTTGGCTTTTGCCGCTTGCGAACCCTTTTGTATCTCGCCGGCTTTGCTGGAGCCGCTGTTAATGGTGTGTTAAAGCACCTCGTTTCATGCATCTTCTTCTCTGTGCATTTTTTGTCAGTGTGGCTGCCTGTGGCCACGTGCAGTGAGTTCTTGTGTATTGACGAGGGCAAGGATGTGGTGATTTTAACGAATCGTGATAGATTAAGCGAAACGCTTGCATGAATGACAACGGTGGCATCTTGATTCTCGGTTGAGGAATGA
>CAYXWX010000039.1:0-31554 GCA_964468915.1 uncultured Pirellulaceae bacterium | reverse complement strand
GCGTTTCTCATCCAAAAGAGCCTGCGATTCGAGAACTGGCATCCAGATGAATTTGTCGCACAACTCAACTTGCCTCACGGTTTTCGCTCCGGCGAAAGTGAATTGGTACCTTGAGTTGCTTGGCAGGCGAGACGACGGTTTCCATCAGATTGAAACTTTCATGAGCACCGTGTCTTTATTTGACACGATTTCTTTCTCAGTTCGTCAAGACGCTGAACTGAAGCTTCGGGTCATTCAGAGTCATCCAACCAGTGGCCAGCCAATACCTTCCGGACCGGACAATCTTGTGCTGCGTGCTGCGGACGCGGTTCGGGCAAATTCGTCCGCTCACGGCGAGCAAGGATTTAACATTTTGCTGCAGAAGAAAATTCCGTCGGCGGCGGGGTTGGGCGGCGCATCGAGCGATGCAGCGGCCACCATCAAGGCGATGAATGTTTTGCTGGGTTCACCTTTGAAGGATGAACAGCTTCACGGCATTGCAGCTTCTATCGGGAGTGATGTTCCTTTCTTTCTTCGTGGTGGAACTGCTTTCTGCGAGGGGCGGGGAGAGATTATTTCCTCGGTCGAAGTTCCTGCTGTTCAGTGGATTGTTATTGGCAAGCCCTCGACGGGTTTATCCACGCCGGAGGTTTATTCGAGGGTCAGGATTACGAAAACACAACGTGATGCCCGGGAGCTCGGAGAGGGGCTGAAAAACGGTCGGGCAGCTGAGATTGGTCGGTTGATGCATAACCGTCTGCAGCAGTTCGCCATTCCAATGAATGAAGAAGTGAGGATTATTCAGAACGAATTCAGATCATTACAGAATGCGGGAAAATGTTGTGGGCATCAGCTGAGCGGAAGCGGCAGTAGTTATTTCGGATTATTCCGCTCACAGCGATTGGCAACCGCAGCGGCGTCACGATTAAGAGGCCGTTTGCCGGGATTCGAGTTTTATTGCTGCCGCATGATCGGATCGTGCGGCTTGGGCAATTCGGACCATGGAGCGATGGCAGCCTGAGGTAGAGGCGTTGAGGGGTCGAAACTGATTCCGTGAGGCAAGGGATTAGCAGCTATGAAAATTACGGAAGTTCGCATCAAGCTGATGGACAGCGGTGAAGACCGCCTGCGCGGATTTTGCAGCATCACTTTCGACGACGCGTTTGTTGTGCGCGACCTGAAAATTATTGAGGGCAATAATGGTCCGTTCGTCGCGATGCCCAGTCGAAAACTGACTTCCACCTGCCCTAAATGCCACACGAAGAACCATCTCCGATCAAACTATTGCAACAACTGCGGAAAGCGTCTGCCGTCTGATCAGGTGTCTCACGATGCGGGTGGCAGAGCAAAGCTCTACGCCGATATTGCTCATCCGGTCAACGCTGAGTGTCGAGAAATGATCCAAGAGCGGGTGATTCGCGAATTGGAGATGGAGCTGGAACGGTCTCGTGCGCCGGGGTATTTCTCGCGGTATGACGACGGTTACGACGGGGGTTCGAGAAAGAATCATCTGTCTGGCAACGCAAAATCTGAGTCGGCCAAGGGCTCAGGCGAAGACGAGAAGAACCGGTCTGGCTTCGAAACTCGTCTCGATTCGGCCCACGAAAGTGGTCAAGACGGGCCTCATCCAGATGCTGGGCAGACGGGTGAGCCTGCCAGACAATCGAGCGATCTGCCAGATAATCGGAATATTTCTCCAGGCCGCTCCAAGCCCGCAGCGGAAGAATTCGGCAAAGGCATCTTTGACTGACGTTGGAATCGGTTCATCGACGAATATCAGTCGAGGGTTGCTGTGCTGGACCCGCTTTTTCCGGTACGTCGTTGGAAAACCGATAAATCTTGACCCGTTTCGCTGGCTCCAACTATACTTCGATGCTACTGAAATTTGGGCTGCACGCAGTATATTGTCGCCTGAATCGGGGCCTGATCGGGGGTACGCTGACGTTGTCGCGTGGTTTCGAGTGTCTCGAACGGACAAGCGATGTCTCGACCCTTTGAAAACTCCATTTCTTTAACGCCAGCGATCAGCATTCAGGCCAGACCATGCAAACGCAATCCGCCAAGACTAATCTCACTTTGATTGGTCTGAACGTAACGATGGCCATTGCTCTGTTGGTGGCCCAGCCAGCTCGGGTTAGTGGCCAGGTCAGCTTCAGTCAGGCTCGGGAGCTCGCACCCGGGGTGCTGAAAACGATTCCAACGATTCTCGACGTGCGCGACAGTTTCTCGCTTCCCATGCCTCTTCCCGGCGTTGAAGCTCAGCCTTTCCAGCCCAAGACACTGCCGCGGCAGGTAACGCTGCATGAACTGTCTCGAAGGGTAGTCTTGTTTCGGGATATCTGGCAGTACGAGTTTTCATTCACAGGGCTCAGGCAAATGCCGCAATCGGTACGGCAGCCTGACGGCACGCTCACTGAGAAGAACATCTGGTACATGGTTTACCGGATTCGAAACCTTGGGAAGTCGATGGGTTTCGAACAAGTGAAGGCGAACCCAAATTTCGATCGTCAGCTTTACGAGTTACAAAAGAACAAACTGGAAGCGGAATCAAAAGCCGATTTCCTGCCTCGATTCACCCTGGAAGGTTGGGTCATTCCAGCTGAGCAGACGGAATATGAAAAGGTAATCTATCGCGATTTCATTAACCCTGCTTTCGTCAGATCGATTCAACAGCGAGAAGATCCGGGACGCAGGCTTCTGGGGACAGTTGAAATGTCTCAGGTCGAATTGCCGGTCATCAAGGATCAGGCATCCGATGGCGTCTGGGGCGTGGCGATCTGGAAAGACGTTGATCCTCGAATTGATTACCTGAGTGTTTATGTTTCTGGTTTGACAAACGCCTATCGCATCAGAAAAGAACCGGACGGAAACATTGAGTTGGACAAAAAGACGCTCCAGCTTAACTTCTGGCGTCCCGGCGATACCGTTTCCGAGTCTCAGGACGAAGTCGACTTTGGGATTCCGCTGGTCAACGACCCTCGAAGGCAAGTGTTGATCACTCAGCGATACGCACTTCCGGGGCCGATTCTTCGAGTTTACCACGAGAGCCAGTCGGCCAATCGAAGTGTTCTGATCGCGGAAGCAGACGGTCAGGTAAGCCTCCAGACGTTTGATTCTGCACTCACCCCAACTCTGGACCAGGGTGAGCTTCCTGACGCGGTCGTCGCCGCGATTGAGGGCTCCGGATTAGACATCCCGGCTGATTTATCGCTGAAAACCTTGATTCCCGGGCAAAAATGGTCGATGACAATGGGCGAACAGAATTACACTCTGGCCCTTGAGCCACGATACTGGGAGCCTGATTTCGGGAAGATCCGATTCATCAAAAGCCTTGATCATCTGTGGATCTACCGCTAAACTGTGCGGCTCGATTCAAGGTTCGGTCAGATTGACAATCTCCTTGAAATCGCAGTTGTGGTCGCAGCGGCGCCCTTCAGATGGTTGGGCTGACAGCCCGGACAAAACAAGACAAAAAGATTCAGAGAAGTACGATGGCACATAAAAAAGGTCAAGGCTCCAGTCGTAACGGTCGCGATTCAAACGCCCAACGACGAGGAGTCAAGAAATTTGGCAGCGAGCGAGTTGTTGCTGGAAACATCCTGATTCGGCAGGTGGGCAACAAGTGGCACCCGGGCAAAGGAGTCGGCCAGGGTAAGGACTACACCTTGTTTGCATTGATCGATGGCCAGGTGATGTTTGATCGCAAAGGTCGTCGCGTGAACGTGGTTGCTGAGGCAAGCTGATCGGCCGCCGACAATTTTGATACTCCCGCAGGATGCCGACTGGCATCCTGTTTGCGTTTCCTGACCTCACTTTTTTCATTTGAGTTTCCATGTTTGTCGATCGTGTCCAGATTGAAGTCAGCGGTGGTCGTGGTGGCCATGGCTGCATGAGCTTCCGGCGCGAAAAGTACGTTCCTCGTGGCGGACCGGATGGAGGTGACGGCGGCAATGGCGGCAGTGTGATTTTGCATGCGAAGCACGGCGTCAACAGCTTGATGGATTTCGCGAACAAGCATCATATCCGAGGTAAAAACGGAAACGGCGGTCTGGGCTCAGGCTGCCACGGTGCAAATGCAGATGACGTTCATTTGTACGTTCCTCCGGGAACCGTGGTGATCGATGCCGTCAATGGGTTTGTGATCAAGGATCTGGCCGAAGATGGAGATTCGGTGATCGCGGCGCATGGTGGTCGCGGCGGAAAAGGCAATACACGATTCAAGTCGGCAACCAATCGTGCCCCACGGCAGGCAACCGATGGTGCTCCGGGTGAGCAACGAAAGTTGATCCTGGAGCTGAAAGTGATCGCTGACGTTGGCTTGGTTGGGATGCCAAACGCGGGAAAAAGCACGTTATTAAGTCGAATTTCGGCCGCGCGACCTGAGATCGCGAATTACCCCTTCACGACTCGGTTTCCGAATCTGGGCATGGTTCAAATTGATATGGATCGCTCGTTTGTCATGGCAGACATTCCTGGTTTGATTGAGGGTGCTGCCAATGGTGTAGGACTCGGTCATGATTTCCTGAAGCACATTGAACGAGCTGGAATCCTTGTGCATCTGGTCGAGCCAATGCCAATGGATCAGACCGATCCGGTTGCGAATTACCTGGCGATTCGCAAGGAGTTGGAGCAGTACAACGAGAGTCTGACCGATCGACCGGAGATACTGGTTTGTACAAAATGTGAACTTCCCAACGCGGGTGAAGTCGCGCAGCGTTTAAGCAAAACAGCCGGAAAACCAGTTTTGCAAATCTCCGCCGTCACGGGGGAAGGTTTGCCGCCGTTGTTAAACGAGATCACTTCTGCATTGAATCAAAAGCAAAAGGTTTGAGTTTTTCAAGCCGCACGGCCACGTTCAGCGCGAATGGAAATCGCAACATGCCCGAAACATCGACAGGTACACACCGATCCAGACAGATTTTCGGTGTCGTTGAATTTATCGCTCGCCCTCTTCATTTCACGCAGCCACAGCGAACGCACTATGCAGGCACTTCTCGCCGATATTGGAAACAGCTCCATCAAGTTGGCGATCATCAATCGTGGACATCGTGAGATTGACTGCGATCAAGTCATTCGGATTACGTCGGATCTTTCCGGTGAAGCTACCGAGCGTTTTCAGGCAGTCTTGACCGACAATCCCCCAACACATTGTTTCGTTTCCAGTGTCAATGGCACTCACCTGCAAGTTTTTCTAAAACTGGTGCGAACCGCGTTGCCGGGTATCGTGTGCAAAGTGTTAACGGCCGATGATGTCAAGCTGAAGTCTGATGTGCAGTCACGGGAAAGCTTGGGCATTGATCGATTGCTCGCTGCGCGGGCGGGGGTTGCCCTGATGGCTGCGCAGTCTGAACAGAGATGTCCGTTGATTGTGATTGATGCCGGCACTGCAGTGACCATTGACCTGGTCGATGCAGGTCAAGTGTTCAAAGGAGGTGTGATTTTCCCTGGTGCCGAAACCAGTCTGCGTGCTTTGCATCGCTCGACGGGCGACCTGCCAGACCTGAGTGATGAACTGACCGACGTGAATCTGGACGAGGCGATCGGAAACTCGACCAGATCTGCCATGCTCAATGGCGTATTGTCAGCACAGGCAGGTGCAATTCGGAGCATTGTCAAACGAATTTCGAATACTCTTGATTCAATGCCATGTGTCATCGCATCTGGCGGAGGAATCCAGCCGATTCGTAACCTGTTACCCGAAGATTGGCATTATGTTGATCATCTGGTGTTAAGAGGGATCGCTGAAGTCGCCATGGATTGTCGGGGCTCAGACATAAGCGAAAACTCTTGAAAGAGCCCTTTGTAAAGTTCATGGTGAACCAAAAAAATAACGACGGTCGGCCCGACGAGGTCGTATGCGGCGCGTTAACCGCAGCTGGTCGAGGCGCAATTGCGGTGGTCGAAGTCCGAGGCGTGGGCGCGGCCAGAATGATCGAAGGCGTTTTCGCCCCGTTCAGCCGTCGCCGGTTTCAAGACACGCTGCATCGAAAACTGATTTACGGTACGTGGTGTCCGACTGGAGAGGACGTTGTGGTATGCCGTGTTGCCGAAAGCCATTTCGAAGTTCATTGCCATGGAGGCACTGCCGCGGTCGAATCGATCATCTCTGCTTTGACGGAGAGTGGAGCCTCGGAAATTTCCGCAACTGAAGCCAGCAATGCACGGGGACTCGATTTATGGCGGGCTGAAATATGGAACGCATTGCCCAAGGCTACGACCGAGCGTACCGCGGCATTTGCGTTGAGGCAGCTTGATCGGTTGCCAGCCGAGATTGGTCGAGTTTTGAAGAATCTGTCGGACGGAGACGCAAAGAAAGCATTGGATCGGATCGATCTGATTCTTTCATGGTCCCACTTTGGAGTCTCACTACTTCAAGTTCCGTCTGTGGTCCTGTGTGGTCAGCCGAATGTCGGCAAGAGTAGTCTGATCAACTCGATCGTGGGATTTCAGCGAGCGATTGTTCATTCGTCTGCCGGAACAACTCGAGATGTTGTGTCTCAGAGAACGGCAGTTGATGGATGGCCTGTTGAGCTTTCCGATACCGCTGGTCTACGTCAGGCGGAAGGTCCAGTTGAAGAAATTGGCGTTGAGAACGCTCGCAAAACAATCGATGCGGCTCGTGTGTTGATTGGAGTGTTTGACGGATCAAGGCCATGGAACGTTGCCGATCAGCGGTTATTTGATCGCCTCGATTGTGACATTGTCGTTCACAACAAGTCCGACCATGACGCGTTTTCAGCGGACGGAGTCGGGGACGCATTGGCACGTCCGCCAGGGCACGCAACCAGCGCCACGCAAAACGAAGGTATCGAGCAATTGATAACGTTGATTGCCGATAAGTTAGTGCCCGAGCTCCCTCCCGACGATTCGGTTTGGTGCATCAACGAGGACGCCGTCGAGCGCCTGAAGTTGGCTCGTGAGCGTTTGAAGGAAGGTGGCCGCAGCTGCGAGGATCGGTGTGCTGAAGCCGAGCGAATTCTCAAGGGAGTCGTCGACTTTAAAGTAAATGACGGGCCTTGATGTCCAGGTATTGGTTGACCAGGCCGCTGGTCAGTTGCTCGGGAAACACATCCAGAGTCAGTGCTCCGCCGTGTTGCAAGTCGCGAATGACGCTTTGACGCCACGTGACGACATCTGTCGCTGCGGCAGCTTGATGGATCTCATTTGCGCTGGCGGTTTCAAGATCGATATCGTCGACATTCCGATATAAATCGCGGTCTTTCAGAAGCACTCCCAACGGAAGATGCCTGCCGGACATGGCAGTCAGGTATTGCTGAATTTGAAATGAGTTGATTTCGTCAATCACATTGGTGATCAGCACCACCAGGGAACGTTTCAGGCAGTTGTTTCGAAGGTACAGAAATGCTTCATCGTATCGAGATTCCACAAACGTAGCTTGCTGGTCATAAGACGCATGCAGCAAGCGATTGATGTGGTTCACGCCACTGCGAGCCGGCGTGAAATTGCAGATGCGATCGCTGAAGCTGATCATGCCCACCGAGTCACCCTGCCGCAGCGCCACGTAGCTGAGCATGAGCATCGCGTTCAGCGAATGGTCGAGCATGGTCAGCTTGCTCGAAACGCCCGTCATCATCCTGCCGCAATCGATCAGAAACATGATCCGCTGGCTCTGATTGGCTTGATAGTCGCGAACAGTCAGCTTTCGGCGCCGAGCAGTCGTCCGCCAATCGATATGTTTGAAGTTGTCATCCTGAGTGTAGTCGCGGAGGCGTTCGAATTCATTGTCCTGCCCAATTTTTCGCGAGCGTCGCATGCCAAGCAGACTCAGCCGATTCGTCCGCGCCAACAGATCGTATTCCGTGATCTGTTTCATGTCGGGGTAAACATTGAACGTCCAGGGGCAAGGGATCTTGTGAAACGCCCGCCAGAGCTTCAGTCGACTATCGACTCGGACATGAACCCAATCCAGTTCTTCACGTCCTCGCTGCTGAGGAGTACAGCGGTACGAGAATCGGACTCGTCCGGGGCCGTTGACTCGAGCGTCGATGAACGCCGGCTGGACGGTGAACGATTCTGGCAAATCATCACAAATCCGGACCATGCAGGCTCGTTTTGATCGGTTCGTGATTTCGAGTTCAACGTCATGCGGTTTGCCCAGTGACGCAATATGGATACTCTCTCTATCTGCATCAAAGTGCCTGGCTGGAACGATGGTCAATAAATCCACTAATGCGACTGCGATGACCACAAAGTCCACAACTAACAAATACCACCCGATGACCGGGTTCAGAACCATGGTGATGGACACCAGCAGGGGCAGTATCGCCAGATACAGCATTCTTTGATGAGGATAAACGTTCCCTGATCGAGCCACGACGAACAACGGCAACGCCAGAAGCGCCAACAAAAGCAGCGGGCGGCTGACCAGAAAGTCGAAGAGTTGGAGTAACCAGTCAGGCATGAGAAACGGAATAAGTATACGAGCATTTAACAGCAAAATGGGCGCGGCATGTCACGTTGGTCAGCTTTCCTTGATCCTTGGAACTTCGATGGTGCGGATCAGATCGAGCAGCAACTGATCGACGGTTTGACCTTCCACTTCTGCTTCCGCCGTTAACATGACTCGATGTCTGAGGACGGGTAACGCGATTTGTACCACGTCGTCAGGGACCGCAAAGTCGCGACCGTAGAATGCTGCGAGCGTTCGAGCGCCCTGCATCAGGCTGATGCCTGCTCGTGGTGAGGCACCCATATAGAAATGAGGCCATTCTCGCGTCAGTCTTACGATTCGGTTGATGTAATCGATCAAAGACGAATCAATTCGGACGCTTGCGTTGGTTTGGGTGATGCGCTGAATTTCTTCCGGCGACGTCACTCGCTGAATTTCTGACTGCAGGCGGAGCCCCAGGTCGACTTGGCCGCCATGCATTGCCAGAATTTCCGCTTCCTGCTGTGCCGATGGATACTGGGCCGACAACTTGAACATGAATCGATCCAGCTGCGCTTCCGGCAGGCTGTAGGTGCCTTCGGATTCAATCGGGTTCTGGGTTGCAACCACCAGAAAAGGCAAGTCCAGCTCATGCGTCTTCCCATCGACGGTGACTCTTTTCTCCTGCATGATTTCGAGCAGCGCTGCGTGCGTTTTGGCGGGCGAGCGATTGATTTCATCGGCCAACAGCAGCTGAGTAAATACCGGACCGGGACGAAACTCAAATTCCTGCGATTTCATATTGAAGATTGGGGCACCAGTGATGTCCGAAGGCATCAAGTCCGCGGTGAACTGGATGCGTCCGAAGTCACATCCCAGAATTTTTCCAAGCGTGCGAACGAACAGAGTTTTGCCAAGCCCGGGCACGCTTTCAATCAGCACATGGCCACCAGAAAATAAAGCGACCAGAGTCCCTTCGACCAGTTCGTCCTGGCCGACAAAGATTTTCGCGACCTCATCGCAGATTCGAAGGTACAAATCACGAATCGCCGTCTGCTGCCCAACCAACCGCTCATCCGATGGTTCGTGCGATGTTGTGACCGCTGCCATTTCTGTCGACAAATCAGCCTGCTCCGCGTTTGACGATGCCCCCGGTGCCGACGCCGAAACGGAAGGAGCCGATTGCGCTACGTCCTTTTCAATTGCCTGAGACTGAGCAGATTGAACTGACGAAATGTTGGTGACAATTCCACACTGAGGGCACTTGATGTCGCGGCCGACCATCGTCGACTTGACTTTCAGTTGAGCGTCGCAGCTGGGGCAGGCGAATTGCACAAACGCAGGTGCACCATCGTTCTCGTTGACTTCAAAACTGGAATCGGAGTTGCTCATCGAACTACGTTTTCGTCAGAGGATTTTGTTAGAACTTGTTTTCTGCCAGATGCGTTTTCGTCCGCATCCAGATAATTGCGAACTTTTGCCTTCGCAGTTTTCAGACTTTCGTGTCGACCCGACAATCGGGCGATCGCGGCGATATGATCTCCGAACGAACGATTGCGATCATTGGCAATTCGTTTGGGACGACCGAAGATAGGATAAAATGTAAAACAGAACAGTATGCCCCACGCCAGAAAATGTGGCACCATGTAACACAATGGTTTCTGTGTGATCCACGACCAGGTGTTGTGAGCATCGTAATCGGATTCGGAAACCTCGATGCCTCGTTCGTCACTCTCCAGAAACAGCACGTCCGAGTAAGGATCAATATGATCAATCAGGTTTTTGGCCAGCTCGCGATTTTCTGCCTCAGTCAGACCGTAGTTCGCCAGAAAGTGGGCGTTCGTCACAAAGATCAACTGGTTTTCCGTGGCCCAGTATTGGTTGTCGTCGGCGGGCTGCTCATGGTATCGAAATGCAAATGGACGACCCTCAACCGTCAGCAGGGATTCGAAACTTCTGTCTGGATAGATGTCTTGGTAGCTGTCGCGAGGGTTCAACAATGCCCGCGTTTGAATTTCGGGTAGCGATTCTGGATCGAGCGACTCGGCAAGCGGCCCGTCCAGGTCGTTTGAAGTCTTACGCGAGTCGATCTCCAGATCGAACCAGCGACAACGATTGTCGGCCGGCTTTCCTCCGACGAAATTGACTCGCCAGTCGTACGATAGATCGTCATAAAGTCTTGCGTCGTCCTGCATCAGCGCTTCCGCTAGCGCACGCATGGCGCGTTCCTTTTGTTCGCCCTGCGTCTGACTGACAACTCGGCGATAGTAATCGACTTCGCCAGCAAAATCGTAGCCAACATAAATCAATGTGCGGCGGTAACCATTGTCGATCCATTCTTCGAGGCGAGCGACCGCTTCGTCGGACGGACAGTTTTTATTGGATGGAAACCAGATTAACGTTTCGTACCGCTCGATCTTCGGAGACAGTCTTCCGTAGCGGGAAACCGAGTGTCCTTGCTCGCGGAGCATGTCGGCCAGAACGGAAACCCCGTTGACGCTGGTGCCAGCCGACTTGCCTCGGATTTTACCGTACTCAGTGTAAACGTTTTCCTGTTGATCAACGCAACCAATTGCAGACAGCAGGAATGCAGTGAAAATGCATCGAATGATCAGGCAGGAATCGAGGCGGCTGTTCATTTTGTCACCTCTGCCGATTTCACTTGCTGTTCAAACGGCTCCAATCCACGCCAGCAACGATCGAACTCGTCGCGATCAATCTCCTTGTCTCCAAAGAAACTGGCTTCGAACGGGAGCATCACGTCGGCGTAATAGTCTGACAGTTTTTGATTGCCGGCCAGCTCCCGTAAATACTGCCGATTGGTTTTTCCTTTTTTAAGACGGATCAGGTCGTGCTGGTCGAGTGAAACCAGTACATGGCTGAACAACCAGACAATTGCCTGCCTGTAATTACCAGCCTTCACTGCCTGCGAAGCCAGTGTGCGAAAATCATCGTTGCCGTCGTCAAGCTGGAATGGGAGTTGAGCAACGCTTTGTGCACGTGATCGAGTAGGTTCGTTTTCACCCCGATCGTTAGGCGGCTCGATGTCAAGATTCTGGACAGCCCAGACGATCAGAATCGCAACCGCGATGCCGAGTGCGATCCACAGCAGCCAGTAAAGAAAAGTCGCGAGGTTGTTTCCCCAATCACCATCCCAATCACCAAAAATGTTCTCGAAGAAATCTTCCAACCAACTGTTTTTTGAGGCAGGTTTTTTCTTGACAACGGTGCTGCGAAGCTGTGATTGAGGTTCATCTCGGGCAGCGAGGTCAACGGGTTTCACTTGCTCACTTGCCGCATCGTACCATGGTAACGATTGACGTTTGAGTGATTCCAACCCGGCATCTTGAGCGTGGCTGATCGAGCAGAATCCGAACCCAACCGTTGCCGCGAGGATCAGGAAGCTGGGGAACGTCCGCAGTAACACGATCCGCGAGTTCCATCTTCGTCGTTGTCGTTTTGTTCGAGTCACAGAAAATCGCACTGAACGGAGTTTTCTTTGTTGGACCTCATGGCCCCCAATTCACTCATCTGAGCAGTTTAACAAATGTTACTTGGCAAATGTTGAGCCGAACGTCCGGAAGAAACAGAGGATGAGTCAGTTTATCTTGTCGTTCTGGGAACCGCTCACTCGCGAAGAATCACCACTTGATTTGCAGGTTGACTCGATTTGATCGCCCGGGAAGACCAGAGTGTACTGGGATAGCCCGTCAGCCAATTGCCAGCTTCTGGCCTTCGGCTCGCATTTTCAGTTCGATTGCCCAGCCTTCCTGGCGAATGCGGATGTCAATGTAGGATAGGAACCGGAACACAGCGATAAAACCGGCTGTCAACCAAAGCGATACAATCCAATACCACGCGGCGAACGTCCACTCGTCACCTGCTGAAAGATTCAGCAACGAATCGATCTGAACGAACAAGGATTGGAATGTAAGTGACAATGGAGCGGCGAACAGACAGCAAATCACAAATCGTCCGAATAACTCAGACGATGCATACGAGTGCAATGCCTTCGACCGTCTGGCAAAGCTGACCGAGTTTTCGTCTTTGGGACGCCACGGTGTTTTCTCAAGCAGAATGATCTCCGTGACAAAAGGTCGAAACGCTCGAAAGGCCAATCCCAACGCGACCAACGCGGGGATAAACAGTCCAACCAGTGCCCCAAAATCAGAAGGTTGGTCAATGTTCAGCAACCACGTTAATAAAATCACGGGAAATGCCATCCTCAGGCAACCATGCAGCCACACAAACAGCGGCGAAACATAAAAGGCACGCCGCGCGACCTGCTTCCAGTCGGGCTGTCCGACAAACATCGCCTCGCCTAAATAGATCGTTATCAACGAAGTGCCGTATTGCGCTTGACTGACGACCAACAGCATCATCAGCCAACTGCATGCCCAACGACTGGAGTCTCCAGGACCAAAATGCATCAGTTGCCAAAGCAGTACACAATCGAGCAAAATCCATGGTGCTGAACCAACAACCAGCAGCATCAAAAGTGATCGCCAGTGACTGCGAACAACCGTCAGCGTCAGATCGAACAGCTCTGAAACGCTGCGTTTTCTGATTGAGATGAACGTTTGATCAAGCTTCATCCTGTTCCCCTGTCAGGAAATTGAATTCTGAGTCTCCCGGTTCTGGAAATCCAAGCACGACGAAGTAGAACGTCAAGAGAAAACTGGTAAATGTTGCGACGCTGCCCTTGAAGAACCAGGACATGTGCTTTTCCGGTGTCGCAGAAATGAGTCCTTCGATCGCCGCCGCCATACAGAACAATGCGACTGCCGTCATGGCAATTGGCAACGCGTCGCGTCCTGCCTTCTGCAGTGAATCAAGGCGACTCAAGCCATCCGTTATCAGCCAGCCCAGCCCGATCTTCAGGCCCGCACCTGCTGAAAGCACAATCGCAGTCAGCTCAAACGGTCCGTGGGCCGTGACGAAGTTCTTGAAGTGATCCCCCGCTTCCCCGACCTCCGGTCGAAACATGTACCCGAAAATGGTTCCCAAATGGACCGAATTAAATGCGAGCGTGACAAAGCCAGGCAAAACGAACAGCATCCACACGAAGCAATTCAAACCAATGCCGGCATTGTTGAAGATATAGAAACCAAACATCATCCAGTTTTCACCGCGACCACGACCACCAAATTCAGTGAACATGTCGGCACTGGCATCAAGCTGTTCCTGACCGACAACATCCTGCGCAAATCCCGGCCAGACGGAGTTGTCGTAGGCGAGGTAGGCTGAAATCAAGAACAGGCCCCAGAACAGGACCGCGACGATGTGCACACACGGGTCATGAAAAATACGTCGAGGCGTGTCCTGGAAAATCACTCGGTACCATTTTCGATACTGGTACCTTTCCGATCGATATAGCTGATTGTGTGATCTCGCGACCAGTTGATGAAGATACTCGACGGTTGCCGGCGGCAGTTGATTGGATTCCGCCAACGCGAGATCTGCACATGCGGCTCGGTAAAGCGATGAAAATCTTGAGACAAGTTCTTTTCGCGAACGGTCGGGTTTCTCACTGATCGTTTCGCACAATTGCTCAAGTTCTTTCCATTGCCGTTGGCGTTCCTTTAATAATTGAGCAACGTTCATCGGGTACCTTCCCCAGGTGAAATCAAGTCGGTTGCGGCTTCAGATGCGGAACCTCGATCATCCGTATCGGAGTTCGAAGAAGCGGCTGCACTATCCGATGGTTGTTCAGCGAACGTGACATAGTACAGGGCACAGATGAACAGGTCGGCATCTGTATTGGCAGGGATTCCAAATCGCCCCATCAATGGTCGAGCGACGTGAACGGCGATTTCGTTGGCTCGTTGAGGGGCCAGATGCCGACGGCCGTCAACGTACTCGGAGATCGTTCGCGAAAGTTTGGCCGACACGACAAAGGAAGGTGGTATCCGTTCGCCAAGAGCGGCGACCCGAGGATCAGAAAATTCGTTTAACTTCGTCATTGTGCGAGGTTCCTCGTGGATCACCATCGTGCCGGCAACCATGTCTCCAATTCGCTGATAGCGTTTGTTGATCGTCATTGTGATCAGGCCGATCAGACACGTGGGAATCGAAAACCCTCCCGCCTCCGTGATGCCTCCCAGCATCGCAGGCACGCTGACGACCGGCGCCATGTCCAATAGCCGGAAAAAATTTCTCAGCGTTGCTTGAACGGCATCGATCGCATGACCGTCAACCGTCATCACTCGCAAGCCACACATGCGTTTGCCGAACGTCTGGCCATTCAGATAGGTTTCCGCAACAGCACCATAGAACCAATAGATCAGAAACCATGCCACCAACGTCAGGAACGCTAACAGGCCCCACAGCTCGTCACCAATGACGGTGTCCCCAAGCAGAAACAAAAATCCCATCCAGACAACGAAGGCAACAATGCCAAAGCCGACCAACGAGATCAGGATGTCAGCGACATACGCGACAATGCGACGAAATGGGCCGGCCAATTGATACTCGAAGGCGATGTTCTCAGGAGTCATCACCCGAGTCGCGGTGTCCAGCGCGGCAGGGGGGGCCGTTGGTTCTTGACGACGCGAAGGTGGGCGTTCTTTGCCGGATTGCAATTCGACGCTCGCCATCAGACACACGCTTAAAAAGTCGGCACACTCTTGGAGTCAATCACTCTGCGATTATGATCGCGAAATCGTTCCAGCAACAGGCCCGAAGCAATGTTCAAATTTCGATTCAATTTGCAGTGTGAATGATTGAGGACGACCGAGTGTTTTCGCAATGCGGGCCAAATAAAAGGGAGAGCCATACAACGTACGACTCTCCCCTCCCCGCAGTGCCTGAACCAGGCTGCTTCCTTCAAGGTCCTTATTGTTTTTGTGGCGTTTTCGTTGGAACGAACGATGAATCGAGGCCCGAGGCGAAACGCTGGATGCAAAACACAGGGCCCCGATTCGAAGGTTATTTACCGAATCTCGCGCCGGCAATCATTTCCGTTGAAACCCAAAGCGGGCACACGGTTGTCCGGGGGACACAAAAATGCCAAACTTTTTGGATCCTTAGGATTACTTTCCGGATACTGCTTTTTGCGGGGTTTTTGAAATTTCGCTGCCTCCAATTTGCCGTCCATGCCATGAAAAAATGCACGATTGAACGACTGAAACTGGACGTGGCACCAATCGTTGTGGGGACTGGGGCATTCGGGAACCTTTATCAGGCTCATCCTTACCATGTAAAAATGGAGGTTCTGAAACAATGGCTTCAGCATCTCCCCAAGCCATTCGTCATCGACACGGCGGGCAAGTACGGAGCCGGTCTGTCGCTACAGGTGATCGGGAGTGCTCTGAGGGATTTGAATGTCAGTCCGGACGACGTCATTGTCAGCAACAAGCTTGCGTGGAAACGTGTTCCTTTGACGGCACCCGAGCCCACCTTCGAACCGGGTGCCTGGGTCGGGATCGAGCATGATGCTGTTCAGCAGATCAGCTACCAGGGAATTCTGGATTGCTGGAATCAAGGGAACGAGATTCTTGGTGAAGGATTTGATTCCAAAATGGGATCAGTACATGATCCCGACGAGTACCTCGCTGCTGCAGCATCCGAGGAAGACCGTCAAAAACGGTTTGAAGACATCTTGGGTGCCTACAAAGCGTTGGGCGAGCTAAAAGCGAAAGGAGAAGTGCTGGGCATTGGCGTCGGTTCCAAGGATTGGAAAACGATTCGCGAAATTTGTCAGCATGTGGATCTCGATTGGGTCATGTTTGCCAACAGTTTCACCATTCATTGTCACCCGAGGGAACTACTTGATTTTTTTCAGCAGCTAAATCAAAAAAACGTGTGGATGATTAACTCTGCCGTGTTCCATGGAGGCTTCCTGTTGGGCGGCGGCTTCTATGATTACGTCGAGATGAACCCTGCGAACCCTGACGACGCCGAAAAATTTGAATGGCGGGAGAAACTGAATGCTATCTGCCAACGGTTTTCCATCAAGCCGATCAGTGCTTGTACTCAGTTTGCGTTTTCGCCGCCTGAGATCACCAGCTTTGCCATGGCAACGACGTCTCCAGCGCGAGTCGCATCGAACGTGAGTATGATTCAGGAGCAGATTCCGTCGGAGTTCTGGCAGGCTTTGAAATCTGAAGGAATGATCGACGCTGGCTATCCCTATGTGTGATCCGGAAAAGACCGACGCGGTGACGGATTCGTCGGATCATTCTGTGCCGACGGAACAGGTTCGGCAGCAGACGTTTTCAAAACTCGATCGACCTCGGGAATTGGTGTTGGTTTGTCCTGACTTCAAGAGCAACGTCAATTTATCCCGAATCGTTCGCCTTGCCGGTTGCTGTGCAGTGGAAAAAATCATTGCCAGTGGCAAAGGCAAAATTGATCCGGTGATTGCTCGGGATGCGATGACTCACGTGGCGGTCGAACGAAGGCGTTCACTTTTACCGGTGCTGAAGAAATTGCGGGCTGATGGGTATCGCCTGGTGGGACTGGAGCAGACCGATCGCTCGACTTTGATTCACGATTATCGTTTCCCTCGCCGGACGGCTCTGGTGATTGGGCACGAGCGATTGGGGATTGCGGATGACCAATTGTCCATGCTGGATGATATTATTGAATTACCCGTTTATGGCTTGCCGTACAGCCTGAATGTCGTGACCGCAACGACGATGGCGGTCTATGAATACTGCAAACAGTTTCCAAGTGGTTAGTGGTCAGACAGATCAAGCTGTACCAGTCGCGAGGTCCAGATGGTTTTTCAGACTTGAGCAAATGCACTGATCTGCAAAGAATCAGATTACCTCGTTTCCAACGTTTTGAGCCTGACTTCAGGGTCTGAGTTCAGAACGAAAAAATTCCGATCGCTCCATCAGGGAGGCTGCCGTGGAAAAAACACAGGTTGGCCCTTTTCAAATTCTCAGAAAGCTGGGTACAAGCAGCCGTCACAAGGTTTACCATGCGCGGCAGTTGGAACAGAATCGCGATGTGGCATTGAAGTTTATCAGTATCCCTCCCACCGTTCCGCGAAGCAAATCGCTTGACAAAATTGAGCGAGAGGTGAACGCGCTGCAGCAGCTTGAACACCCGAATCTGATCCGAGTCTATGGTGCCGGAGTTGATGAAGACCAGGTTTTCTTCGCGACCGAACTGGTAGATGGAGAGTCCCTGACTTCCTTGCTGGCTCGACGCGGCAGGTTGTCGACGGACCTTGTCATCGACTTTGGGACGCAGATCGCCAGCTTGTTGCAGTATCTGCACCAGAAGGATCTGGTCCACAGCAAATTGACGCCCGATAAAATCCTTGTGACCGCGGACAATCGGATCAAAGTGGCCGACTTGCGTTTGAACCGGGCACGCCGTCGTCGGTGGGATGCGGTGAAGCGTCGTGAACTTGAAATCGCCGCGTACATGGCGCCTGAACAGTTTACCGAGGGCGCGACTGCGAAATCCGATTTGTACTCGCTAGGCGTGATGTTATTCGAAATGTTGACGGGGCGTTTGCCGTACTCGCCTGATACGATGGGACGCTTGAACCGCAAAAAGTTGCGATCCGCGATTCCATCGGCTGCCAAAGATGTGCTTGGATGTCCCGTCTGGCTGGACAAAGTCATTTCACAACTGTTGGATCCAAATCCTCGCAAACGGCCTAATTCTTCGAGGGCGGTTTGGATGACGTTTCGAGAGATTCGTCATGCAGAAGCGGGGCGGAAGGCCGCGGTCGAACAGGTTGGTGATTCCTTCAATCCGCTCAACGCAGGCGTCGACAAATCGGAGGCGAGGGAACTGCTGGGCAAAACGGAAGCCGGGCCGCAGGTTGAATTGCCCTTCTACCAGCAAGTGCCGTTTTTGGTGACGGCGTTACTTTCGATCGTGGCGGTATTGGCATTTCTGTCGATTCCCGTCGACGAACGAGAAACGGTTGAAGCGGCGGCACAAATGGTTGCTTCTGATCAGTCAGGCGATTGGACTGCCGCCAGGGAGATGCTCAAGCCGGTCATGCAAGGTGAAGGCGATCTGGCGGAGCAAGCGGAGGAATTGTTCTACCAATCGCGACAGAAAACTCTGGTTCGTCACGCTGAACTACAGCTGGACCATGGTTTGCAGTCTCGTCTGGCCCGTGACTACATTGCCGCCGTTCAATTGCGAAACGACGGGAAGTCGTTGGAAGCGATCCGGGAGTTCGCCGATCTGGTCAGCGCGTGCGATCCGAGGGGAGAAGAACGACATATCCACTTTGCGGCCAAGTCAGATTTGCAATCGTTGGCAAGCGAGATCCGGCTTCCGATTCAACCGACTCAATTGCTCGCTCTGGTTCAGCAATTGAGTTCGGCTCAGTCCAATGGTGATCTGGTTGCAGCCAGATGCTTGTTGACGGAGATCAAGCGGCGGCACGAGGGTGATCAGCCATACAGGGAAGTGCTGAGTGCGGTTCAGTCGATGTTGCTGTCTATTGAAAAAAAGGCGGAAGGCTCACTTGACCTGGACGCCATCCGGAATAATGTCGAATCGGAAGGCATGAGCCAGTGATCGAGGCACGTTCCTGGTCGATCGACCGTCGCGACAGGTCTGATACTGGCAGTGCGTCGCGTTTCATCCGGACGACCGGTTGAATCTGGACTACTTTTTCAGGACTTGAGCCATGTCCAGGATGTCTCGTTTTTCGTCTGCGCTCAAAAGCCATTCGGTTGTGAATCCGACGATCGCGAAAATGCCAAAGCCGATCACGGCGGCTTCCAGAGGAAGTAGTAAAAGAAGTGGCATCAGTGAGGTCAGCCAGATGCCGGCGTCCGTGTGGCATCCCAGCTTGTGATTGCCAATGTACACGAGGATCAGGTTCACTGCGTTGCCAAGCATCGTCGCGACCACCGCGCCCTGCAAGCCGTATTCCGGAATCAGCAACATGTTCAAAGCGATGTTGGTTCCAAGTCCAACGGCGACAATGACGGCTGCCCACTTTCCTTTCTCCGCCACCCACAGGTAGTTCTGTGCGACGGTGAATAACGCGAACCAGATGCAGTACAACAGCGTCATCGGAAGGACCGCCAGTCCATCGTCGTATTTTCCTTGAAAGATGCCGTCGAACAGGATCGGCGCGAGGAACAAAACGAGGATGCCACCGGCTGTAAATCCAATCGCGAGTAGCTTGACGGACCAGTTGGATTGTCGGCACGCCAGCTCGCGTTCGTCTTTTTCCCACGCTGCGCTCATGTAGGGCATCAGGAGACCTGCGATCACGGCTGAGACGCTGACCAGCAGTAGCGGAACCACTCGACCGCTGTGATACTGCCCGACAAATCCTTGAGCAACGTCGGCTGCGGCCTCGGACCAGTGGATCAGCATGTAGCGATCTGATACTTCAAACAGGTTGTGGAACAAGTTGGACGCCCACAGCCAAGCTGCAAAGGGCGCGATTTTTTTCCACATGGTCGAGTGTCGAAGCTGATCGGATTCCGTTTCGTCAACGATGTTGTTTCGATATTTCCACAGGAACCAGATCGCGGGGATTGATCCGAGTGCACAGCTGATTCCGTAGCCGAGCGTTGCCGCGGCAGAGCGATCCTGCATCACGGTGATCATGGTCGTACCAACGACCGCGAACGCAATGCCTGTGACGAATCGCATCGCCGTGACAGCACGCACCTGACGCAGCGACTCCATGAGACTCGACAGAAAATTGGACGCCGATACAACCACCAGAGAAGCGGCGAGAGCGAAAACGATGGTGACTTGATTTGAATCTCGAAAAATCAACCATGACACTCGCTCTGGCGCGGCGACCATGATCACCGCCAACGTCAGAGTCAGAACCAGCGAAACTCCGGCGATACGCTGAATGAACGTTCTCAGTTGGCCTCGGTGGCGATAGTGCTCGGTGTAGCGTCCGAAACAGCCCGGCAGACCCAGTACGGCCAGCGGTGCCAGTAGCATCAGGAAGCTCCATAGCATTGACCATTGTCCCAGTTCCTGATCCGTCATGATTCGGCAGAACAGGATGCCCCGGATGAAGCCGACGATTCGCTGGCCAACGGTCAACAGCATTGCAAAAACAACGCCTGTCGCGATGGAATCGGACAATTGATCAAGCTGATCGGACGCAGAAGGCTTGTGCTGCGAATCGCAATCTAATGAAGTTGGTGGATCCTGTTGGGCAATTGACATGATAGGGAAGGCGGGGTGTCAGAGCAGAAAAGGATAAGTCGGGAACTCGAGCTCGTAATTCCGCTGTAGTGTTGGTTGCAGTGCGAAACAAAGGTGAATCATTCGATCTGAGTGACTCAAATCAGGCTCCAACGAGGGCCCGTCAGGTCATGATGCCCCGAATATGCGGGTTATGCGGTATCAGGGCTGAGACGCATGCATCGTGAATCGGCCCTGTTCAAACCAATTTCACGCGTGATAAAATCTGCACTCTTCGACACTCAAGACCTTCCCATGCCAACCTGAGGACGAATGTCAGGTTCCGGTCCGCACGGATCATCAACCATCGTTGCGCGAACCTGTTCGGAATGCCCTCAATCCAGACACTTATGAATATCGACCTTGCGATCGTCGCGCGGGATTTGAAACTCCCGCCGGACAAGCTGGCTCAGACCGTCACGTTGCTTGATGAAGGGAACACGATTCCCTTTATCACCCGGTTTCGAAAAGATGAAACGGGTGGCCTGAACGAAAATCAGATTCTGGCCGTCAAGCAGAAAGTAGCTCAGCTGCGAGCACTTGCCGAGCGAAAAGCGTTCGTGCTCAAGTCAATTGAGTCTCAGGGGCAGTTGACCGATGAACTGAAAGCTCGGATCGACAAGACGGGTTCCAGTCGAACGCTTGAGGATCTGTACCGACCGTTCAAGTCGCGCAAACAGAACCGATCTGCAACGGCGCGGCAGCAAGGCCTCGAACCGCTGGCTGAAGACATTCTGTCGGGGGCTTCCGCTTCGGATGATCTGAGCGAACTGGCTGCACGGTTTGTCCGGGTCGATAAAGGCCTCAGTTCGGTGGATGACGTCTTCAAGGGCGTCACGGATTTACTGGTTGAGAAATTTGCCGAGTACCGTGAATTGCGCAATGAGTTGCGTAAAATTGTCTGGGCCACCGGTCACGTTTGCACTCAGTTGATCGCACCGCCACAGGCTGAAGAAACTGATTCAACGGAAGCTGATTCGGCGGAAACTGAAAGCGCTGCCGATGCGGAGTCGGTCGACAAATCGACCGAAGGCACAGGCGGCGATTCCGGTGTTGAGCCAACCGTGGCCGATGGCGACCAGGAAGCGTCAAAGGATGATTCGAAAACACTCGTTTCTGATGACGTTGGCTCAGGTTCAGCAAGTGAAACTGTTGCAGAATCAGAGGGTGTCGCTGATACCGAGGCAGCACCGGCTGAGCAAACCGCATCTGAATCGCCAGCTGAATCGGACGGCACGAAAGAAACTCAGGCAGAGAGTGATGGATCGACCAATCAATCTGATGACGTTGAGGAAGTTGCCAGGTTGTTTGCCGCCGCTTCAGACGCGACATCGGCGGCGGCGAAGCTTTCTGGTGTGGATTCGCCGGTAAAGAAGAAGAAAAAGAAGAAAAAGAAAAAGAAAAAGAAAGTTGACGATCCTTTCAAGGACTATCAGGATTTCCGTCAACCGTTGAAGCAGTTTCCACATTATCGAATCTTGGCAGTCAATCGCGGTGAGCGATCGGGGCGTTTGAAAGTTCGAATCGAGGCTGACAACGAGCAATTGAATGCTGCGGCGATCAAAGCATTGGTTCCAGAGGGACATGCGTTTGCGGAATTTCTGAATCAGTGTGCGACGGATGCTGTGGGGCGCGTTTTGTTGCCCAGTCTGGAGCGAGAAGTACGCCGTGAGTTGACCGAAACAGCAGAGAATCACGCGGTTGATGTCTTCGCCAACAATCTCCGCTGTCTGTTGTTGCAGCCCCCGATTCGAGATTGTCGGGTGCTTGCGATTGATCCGGGATTCAAGCGAGGCTGTTCGGTTGCGATTCTGGATGCAGGCGGAAGTCTGGTCGATTCAGGGCATGTCTTCGTCGTTGGAAACAAAACGCGAATCGAAGAAAGCGGTCAGAAGATTGTCGACTGGTTGAAGCAACATCAGGTGAATGTGATCGCCATCGGCAATGGCACGGCTTGTCGCCATGTCGAGCAGATGGTGTCCGACGTGTTGGGGAAAGCTTTGGAAGGCAAGTCGGATGTTCAATACGTGATCGTCAATGAAGCCGGCGCGAGTATTTACTCGACCAGTGAAATTGGACGCGAGGAATTGCCAGATGTCTCGCCATCAATTCGCAGTGCGGTTTCGATCGGTCGAAGGCTGCAAGACCCGTTATCTGAATTGGTGAAGATCAGTCCGGCAAATATCGGCGTCGGAATGTATCAGCATGATGTCAAGGCAAGGCACCTGAGCGAATCACTGGACGATGTGGTCCAGTTCTGCGTGAATCGGGTTGGTGTGAATGTGAATTCTGCCAGCCCGGCCTTGCTGAAATACGTTTCGGGCTTGAACGCACTGACGGCGCAGCGGATATACGAACATCGCAAGCAGAATGGTCCATTCAAGTCGCGTCAGCAGTTGCGAGACGTAAACGGGTTTGGTGACGCTACGTTCCTGCAGGCCGCTGGATTTCTCAGGATCCACGAAGGCGACGTGTCGTTGGACGTGACCGCGATCCATCCTGAAAGTTATCCGATTGCCGAACAATTGATGCAGAAAGCGGATGTCTCGGCGGAGCAGTTGTTTCCTGTCGCTGAAGATTCGGATACCGATCCGGAACAGACGACTTCGACGTCGGTCGCAGCTGAAACGGCCAGCGACGACGTGAATTCAGGGTCCAAGGCTCAAGCGGTCGAAGCGCCAGCGAAGGAAGACGGATTAACCACATCAGAAACACCCTCGCCCGCTGCAGAATCAGAACCAGAACCCGATGCGGGCGGCCTGGAATCTCAGGAATCGGCGACGAGTGAAGCAGTGGCGGAAGCGAGTGTGTCCGAGAGTGGCAAGACGGACGCGTCCGTGGATGCGTCGTCGGTTCCGTCAGGGATTGAGGACGCGACGGTGGAGCCCGGGCCGGGCAACAGCGAAATTTCTGAAAATTCAAGTGCGACGGCTGCCGGAAAGTCACGGGATCCGAAAGCTACCCCGCGCATTTCTGCCGAGGCAGCAGCCAAGCGACGCGATGCAGTGGCACGACTGAATCAGCTTGAGATTGAGACGCTTTCGAGTGAACTTTCGACCGGCGAGTTACTGGTGAAAGACATTTTGTTGGCTTTGAAGAAACCTGACTGGGATCCTCGCGATCGACTCAGCCGCCCTGCCTTCCGGAGTGGTATCATCAAGTCGGACGACTTGAAGCCGGAGATGCAGCTGGATGCTCAGGTTGTCAACGTCGTCGATTTTGGTGTGTTTGTTGATATCGGACTGGGTGAAAGTTGTCTGGTCCACGTCAGCCAACTGTCGCACAATTTTGTGCGTGATCCTCACGATCATTATTCCATTGGTCAGGTGCTTCGAGTCTGGGTTTCGGAAGTTGACAGTGATCGACGCAGAGTCAAACTGACAGCAATCCGCCCGGGTTCAAAAAAGCCGAGTCGTGGAGGTGGTCGAGGCCGGAGTCGTGGTGAACAAACAAATTCACAGCGTGGGCATCGTGATGAACGGAAACGTGGTGGCGGTAAACGCGATGGCAACCGTGGCGGAAAAGGCAGGCCGCATCGAGGGCAACGTTCGGGCGCCTCACGCCGAAACGCGGCACCGAAACCAGTCAAACCAATCACTGACAATATGTTGGCTGGGAAAGAGCCAATGCGATCTTTTTCCGATCTTGCTCAGTTCGTTTCGAAGAAGCCGGATGCGGACGAAAAGAAGGAAAATTGAATTTTCCTTTTAGTTGTTTGTCATGAATAAAAATTCGGGTTGGCATTCCTGTTTGGTCCAGGAAGCCGTGGGTTCAGTCGCGCGGTAAACCCGAAAATTTAAGTCAGACAAACCTCTTGGTGACAGGCTTTAGACTTTTCTCCCTTGACGGCACTCGACACGAACATGGATTTTGACGACGAACTTGAAAAGGCAATCGAACGAGGGCAGCAGCGCAGTCAGAGCCGAAACGCTTCGGCCAGACGAGAAGCCTTGACGGCAGAAGAGATTCGGAGTTCGCACACAGCTTTTCGCCTGCACTTGTCTGAGCACATTGAGAAATGCCTGCACCGGCTGGCCAATCATTTTCCCGGTTTCGACTATGAAACTATCTACGGTAGTCGGGGGTGGGGAGGAGCCGTTTCGCGCAACGATCTGCAGCGAGGTCCGGATGGAAAGGCGGGTTCGTTTTTCAGCCGTATCGAATTGACGGTGCGTCCATTGAATGAGTTCAACGTGGTGAACATCGCTGGAAAGGGAACGATTCGAGACAAGGAAATGTTTACATGGAACCATTTTGAGGATGTGCTCGAGTGTGATCAGGCTGATTTTGAAAAAAGGATTGATACGTGGGTGTTGCAGTATGCTGAGCAGTTCGCCGCCAGATAGAATCAAGGGGCACACGACGCACGTTTCAAATGATCAATCCCGGTAAACACACAGTTTCATGAATCGACCAGACGACATTCCGAAAACTGGCTTGAACGATGAAGTGGTGGCAGCAGAGGAGAAATCCGTTGATCTGTTGGCGTTGGCAAGGAAAAGACGAATCTCGCGACGCCGGATTATTCTGGCTTTGTCGCTGTCATTGTTGGGTGGCATCCTGTTGATATGGTTGCTGCAGAAACCGCCGGAAGATGCCGTTGAAAGCCGCACGGTTCATATTCAACCTGCGGTTGCCGAACCAGAACCGGATTCAATCACTGAATCAATGTTGCCGGTTTCAACTGGCAAGCCCGTGGGCGAAGCATCGCAATCTCTGATTGCAGCCGAGGAAGAGGATGTTGAAAGCGACCGACCGGTCACCATCGGGGACTTGATCAGTCAGGTTCTTGTGGACAACGCGGAACATCCTCTTGATCCGGTGTTGGCCGTTGCCAAACTTTCGATGGAGGAGATCGACAATCGAATACAGGACTACACCTGTGTGATTACCAGTCAGGTATTCGTTGATGATCGCTTGGATAAAGAGCGACGAATGAGAGCCAAGATCCGACACTCGCATGAGAAAGATGGTCAGCCGAAACCGTTTGCGGTGTATCTGGATTTCCTCTCACCGCGAAAATTGACGGGACAGGAAGTCATCTGGGTTGAAGGTCAGAATGATGGCAAACTGATTGCTCATGCCGCGTCTGGGTTTCTTCGGCTTAAGCGGATGCATGTTGCGCCCGACGGTCCGATTGCGATGCGAGGTAGCCGGTACCCGATCTGGGATATCGGGATTCGCAATCTGATTGGCAAAATGTACGAAATCGGCTGTTGCGATCGGGACGATGAGGACTGTCAGGTGATTGTGACACCGGGTGTCAAAGTTGAAGGCCGTGTAAGTACTTTGATCGAGATCAAGCATGAGGCTGAAAAGGAGATATTCCAATTCCATCACGCAAAGATTTACGTCGACAATGAGCGAAAAATTCCAATTGGTTACGAGGGTTACAGTTGGCCTCAGAAGCCTGAAGATCCACCACCCTTGATGGAAAAATTCTACTACACCGATATGAACTTGAACGTTGGTTTGACCGATAGCGACTTCGATCCTGACAACCCTGACTATAGCTATCCAGCTTGGTAGCCCAGTTGTGCACCGAGTTGTGCATTTACGATCTGGTTGCGATAAACACCTCGCCACGCGAATCTTTGATCGCGTCTCCATGGTGTTGGGTGAATTGCCCATCCACCAGGCTGGACACATCAAACTCTGGCGCGACTTTTTCAAGCCATTGCGTCAGGGGGCGGAACAAAGGAACACGGCCAGTTGCTCCTTCGCTGAACGTTGGCGGAAGCAACGATTGCGATGGGTTCGCGTTTGTCAGAATGATGGTTCCTCGGCTCATGTTGATTCCGACTTCACCTTCGCACTGACCCAGCACCAAAATCGTACCGGCCAGCATATCCCATCCTGCAAATTTTTCGCAGTTGCCGCCGACAACAATGGTGCCTCGGCGCATTCGCTGGCCTGTGCCTTTGCCGGCATCACCCACAATGAAAATCTCACCTCGATTCATGCCGAATTTGGAACCGGGGTAGTTCGCTCCCGCCAAATCTCCTGCGTTTCCGGAGACTCGAATGGTGCCGCCCGTCATTTCCGAACCGACGTAATCGGATACGTCACCGGAAATTTCAATCACGCCTCCGGACATTCGGCTTCCCGTGTGCCTGCCGACGGATGACGAAGCTGACATGTGACCCGACTTCATTCCTGCCCCGAGCCAGTGAACGCGGCTGAGCTTCCCAGACCAATGGATCGTTGGCTCATCCAGCTTGTCAGTCTGAAGTTCACCAGACACGTCAAAAAGTTCGCTCAGCGGAACATTGCGATTACCAAATCCAACTTGCCGTTGCTTCACATCCGTCAGCGACAGCCCTGTCAGTTGATCGGGCGTAATTCCCGAAACATCAATCGGGAGAATGTCGTCGACTTGTTGCGTCAACACCAGAGCCATAAGATGCAATGCTCGCGTGAGATGAAAGAACAGAACGTACCGTCACTTACCGTACTGCACAGTCGGGTTTGCGGGAATAGCCGCTGATTTTTGAATGAAAGAACCGTCCATCATAGCGGGAACAGATTCTGAGTTGATGCCCATCAAGGAACTGGGCGTTGTGATCCTATGCGGAGGCAAAAGCAGCAGAATGGGATTCCCCAAGCACGAACTCTGGTTCGGGGGAAAAACATTTCTTCAGTCGGTTGTCGCCAGCGTAAGCTCTGTTTCTTGCAATGTTGTCGCGGTTTTTGGTCACGGAGAATCGGTTCCCGAATTCGAGTTCGAGTCGGAACATGTTCAGGTTCTTTTCGACGAAAGGCCGGATCTCGGTCCGCTGGAGGGAATACGCACAGGGCTGGCCGCATTAGCGCCGCACGTTCCACAAGCCTTTGTGACCAGTTGCGACGTCCCCGGTCTGCAGCCGGCATTAGTTCGAACACTGGCCAGTTCACTGGCAGACCATGACGCGGTTGTGCCCACTGACGGAGAACGTATTTATGGAATGACCGCTGTTTACCGAACGTCGATGTTTTCCAAAATTGACGCGATCTACGCTTCTGGAGCCAGTCGCCGAGTATCTTCCCTGCAAGCGATGGCACGGACTCGGTTGATGCCAATCGAAGAACTGAAGCATATTGATCCGCGTCTGGATTCGTTCACCAACGTAAACACGCCGGAACAATATTTTGAGCTACTCGAACGCAATGGTTTGACTTGCCCGACGGAACTTGCAATCAGGTTTTCGACGGAATAGCGAACGTTAATCGCTCAGTAACCGGTACAGGATAACATTGGTAGCAATTCTCGATGCGTCCTGCCGAGTGTAGCCATCGCACTGCGAGAATGCCGTGTTCTCCATGGCACAGCTCAAATCAAGCGGTGAGAAAACGACTCGCAACTGCCCGTCGATTTCAATGGATTCCAATTCGGGAGATCGTCTTTCCCTTCGGAATCCACCCTTCGCATTGGAATCACGTTTTTGAATGGCAACCTGATCGATCTGGTATCCGAATCGATCGGTCCAGATGGGATGATTGGGCTCAATCCGTTTGAGCGTTTGGCCAGTAATCAGCTGCATTTCCTTGCGAAAAGATTTCGTGAACTGGGGTGATGAGCAAATCGAATCAGCGAAAATGAAGCCTCCGACGTTCAGGTAAGTCTTCAAGGATTCGCGTTCTTCTTCGGAGAACGTGAAGTTCGCACGTCCATGCAGGAAAACAAAGGGATGTTCGGCCAGTTGATCGAGCGTCGGGGCGATCAGCTTTTTGTCTGTTTCGACTCGTAGTCCCAGCGAGCTGACGTCACGCAGCACGTTTCGCCACGCGTTGGGTGCGTCATCCGAGCCGCCGCCATGAGCCAACTTGGGCAGGTCAAGTGAACGACCGGCAAGCAAATTTTCGGTGGCCGAGGCCAGTGTCGGGGTTTCCCCTTTCTCGCGGAGCTCTTTCCCCGTGGCGTACGTGACGACATTCACTCCGATTTGTACGCAGCTTTCAATCCGTTTTTTCAGTCGAGGCCCTGCATCGACGGCCGTTCGATCAAGCGACCAATAACAGCTGAGATTCGCGGGGCAGTAGACAACGCTCGTTCGGCAGCAGGACTGCATCGCCAGCAGTGGTCGTTCTTCATCCGGGAAGAGCGGATAATACGCGCCCCAAATCGGATGATCGGGCGGAAGCGGCTCGAGCTGTCCCTCGGGAAGCAGTTCCGCCATCAAGGCACGAAACGAATTGTCAAACGCTGCGTCACCACATCCTTCACCCTGGCAAGCTTCGGCAAACAGGAAGCCGCCGTTTTCAAGATACTCTTTCAAAGCTTTCTTTTCTGCGTCTGACAGGTCCAATGCTTGCTGGCCTGACAGAAACAGAACAGGTGCCTCAAGCAAGTCGTCGACCGTCGCCCCATTGGTCCGAACGGTCTGCCAATTGAGTCGCTGGTTCCACTCTTTTTCCAGGCGTCGCGTTAGATAGTGAACCCCTTTCGGATGTTTGTTCCAACGCTCGTCTTCGGACCATGCTGCTTTACCGATGGCAATGGGGCGTTTGCCCTTGGACAGAAACAGCAGTGCGAGTGACGTTGCAATTTCTTCGTTGCTTTCTGCGTGGCCGCCGCCTTTCCATGTTCCAGTCAGCCGGTTTTGTTTTCGCAGCAGTTCTTCGGCTCCTTCCCGGTACCAATCGTGGGCTCCGAAAAAGCGTCGTCCGGCCAGTCGTCCAGCTCGCTCCATACCGTAAAGGTAGTAGAGTTGGCTTCCGGCGTGACCCTGGCCAGGGTTTCCTCGGACCCGAAATCGGTTGGAAAGCCAGTCGATTGCCTGTTCGACTCGATCGAGTCGTTTATCGTTGCCACAGCAAACCGCTCGATTACCGTTTACACCATCATTCGCGTTGGCCAGGTTTTCCTGAATGATGATCCACGACGAAATTCCCGCGCACGTCATACTGCCCGACGCTCCTCCACCGCTGCTCGAATACCGAAAGCCTCCATCGTTTGTACTGACCGATTTCCAATACTTGGCCGCAAGTTGCCACGTTTGCTGAGGCACCTCAATGCCCAGCTTTGCAGCTTCATGCAGCGCGAGCAAAGCAAATTGGCTGTTGGACGCATCGGCACTGCTGCGAGGAACCGCGTGGTAGCTCCAACCGCCAACGTTTGGGCCTCGCGTGATTTGTCGCTCAATCAACCATTGAGTATCACTGCTGATCTGACGCAGGTAGCGTTTGCCGGCCGGGTCAGCTGTCGCGAAGGACATGATCCGCAACGAAACGAAATACGTTGACAGTTTGCCGCGAGGCACGGATTCGATCAAAGAGAGCGATTTTCGCAATGTTGGATTGTCAGGCGGAACTTCTGCATTCAGCAACGCCAGGGAACAAAGCGCCGTGATATCCTCTCTTGATTGAAATGTTCCAAAACTTCCCGAGTTCCGATCCAGTCGCGACTGCCGCAGCAAATAGTCGACGCCTCGTTGAATCGATTTGCGAACGGCCTCCGCTGTCACGGCCTGCGCCTTCGTGCGCTGGAATGCCTCAGCCGAAGGTTGATTCACCGGCTGAATGCAAATTGCCACAGCAAACAGCAATGTCCGAAATGTGGTATCGCGAAACCGCTCTTTGAAAATGCGATTGTCGCGCAAAAATAGTGCCATGGATCGTACCTTGAACGTGCATGCTGCCGCGTCCAGGCGGCGGCGACCATTGTGGCATCGTACGATGTCCCGACAATCGCGGCAACATTCGTAATCTGTCGTTGTCCCTTGCGAGCGACAAATTTACAATACAACTCTCATGTATCAGCGTATTTCTGTAATTAAAGCCAATTAGACATCGCCAATCGACCTGGTTGATTTGAGGAAAATGTGACGGGAAAACAACGAAGTCTGGGCGACGTTTTGCAGGAGTTCAGCCAACATCGCAAGGTGATGGAACAAGAACTGGCAAAAGTAATCGTGGGTCAGCACGAGGTGATCGAGCAGGTCTTCGCCGCCATTTTCACTCGTGGTCACTGCCTGTTGGAGGGCGTTCCCGGTCTGGCGAAAACTCTGATGGTCAGCACCATCGCCAAGATTCTTGATGTGAACTTCAAACGAATCCAGTTCACGCCGGACCTGATGCCGTCGGACATCACGGGCACGGATGTGCTGGACGAAGACGAAAACGGCAAGCGACAGTTTCGTTTCGTGGAAGGTCCGATCTTCACCAACATCCTGCTGGCAGACGAAATCAATCGAACGCCCCCAAAAACACAGGCCGCTCTTCTGCAGGCCATGCAGGAACGTGAAGTTACCGTTGGTCGCCAGACCTTTCAGCTGCAGCCGCCGTTCTTCACGATCGCGACACAAAACCCGATCGAGCAGGAAGGAACTTACCCGCTGCCGGAAGCGCAATTGGATCGTTTCATGTTCAATATCAAGGTCGGCTACCCGACGGCAGAAGAGGAAGAAAAGATTCTGGCGGCTGCTTCCAAGGGGGAAAAGCAGGAGGTTCGCAAAGTACTGTCCGCCAAGGCGATCGTGAACCTGCAGAAGCTGGTCGCGTCAGTCGCCGTCAGCGATTACATCATCAAGTATGTGGCAACGTTGGTTCGAGCGACTCGGCCCGCCGATGCGTTGGCTCCCGCGTTTGTCAAAGAGCTGGTCGATTGGGGTGCTGGTCCCCGAGCCGGTCAGTTTCTGATTTCGGGCGGTAAGGCAATGGCGGCAATGGACGGTCGATTCACCGTTGCGGTGGACGATGTCAAAAAGGTTGCCAAAGCGGTGTTGCGACATCGCATCAGCACCAACTTTCAGGCTCAAGCCGAAGGACTGAACAGCGAGAAAGTGATTGAACGTCTGCTGGAAGAAATCCCCGAGCCGAAGATCGACAAGTTTGAGTGAAACGGATGGTATCCAACCAGTCGGTTGCGATCGGTGTGGGTAACGTTCTTGTTCATCACTTATGCCAGTTCTCTTTGTGATCGACACTTTTATCGATAAGGTATTTTCCAAAGCAAATGCAAAGGAATAGAATTGCCAGTGCTATTCGTCCGCTCATTCAAGTCCTCCTTTCTGGGCAACAATTTGCTTCGTCAGAAGGATAAATCAAAAGCTCTTCTGCCT
>CAYXWX010000038.1:27780-36525 GCA_964468915.1 uncultured Pirellulaceae bacterium | reverse complement strand
GTCTTCAACATGTACAACGAAGTCCCTGCGATTGCTCGCAAGGACGCGTTCGAAATGGAATTGACCAAAGAAGTTCTCGATCCTGATTTTACAACCGAGACTTTCGAAGGTGCTCAGGCATTGTTGAAGAACTTGATTGGTTTCTACTTGATCATGGAAGGAATTTTCTTCTACACAGGATTCGTAATGATCCTGTCGTTTCATCGGCGTAATCTGATGAAAGGTATCGGAGAGCAGTTCCAGTACATCCTTCGCGATGAATCGATCCATCTCAATTTTGGTATCGACTTGATCAACGGAATCAAAGCCGAGAATCCTCATCTGTGGACAGAGGAATTTCAGCAAAAAATGGTTGACCGCATCCGCGAGTCTGTCGAGCTGGAAATCGAGTACGCGAAAGACTGTCTGCCTAATGGTGTTCTTGGGTTGAACGCAGAACTGTTCCGGGACTACGTTCAGCACATTGCCGATCGTCGTCTGGAGCGAATTGGATTGCCAGTTCAATACGGCAGCCAGAACCCGTTCCCGTGGATGAGCGAAACGATGGATCTTGCGAAAGAGAAGAACTTCTTCGAAACTCGCGTGACAGAGTATCAGACCGGTGGAAAACTGGACTGGGATTAATAACACTTGCTGTATCGAAAAATCGCGTGAACGTTGCTTTGCGCGTTAACAAACTGCGTATGCTGACCTCGAGTGTTATTTGACACCGAGGTTGCAAAACCCGAGAGCCGTCATTCTTTTTGAGTGGCGGCTTTTCTGTTTTAATCGCATCGCGTCAGTCAATTAAGGCAGCAACTCGGACCGATTTTGAAATTTTTTTGCCGCAAAAAAACTCGCGTCTAACGCTTGTCCTGTTGATACCTAACGGAAGATAGATAACCAGCAAAAACGTCATATTCGAGAATACGGAATCCAGCGCACCGCTGAATGAGTGCAAATCCTGAAAACGGATCGGCCAATGAACGATCGACAGGCAATCTTCCTATTGCCCGAAGCGGTTTGCCGCGGTTCCAATAGTAATTGCTTGGAAGATTTGCATCCCGGTTTTGAGTTTGGAGACAGTCACCTGTTGGTGACGATAACCATCCAGTTATTGTTGCCGACTGGTGCAGTTGAGTGTTTTTGGGCGTCCTGAAAATTCTCTTGTCAGTTTGAAATCATCCGTTGCTGAGGTACACGTGCCTGATCAAGAATCCATGTCGAGTGAACTACCCGTCCAGATTCCGTTGATCGTATCGCCGTCCAGTCGTACGCCCGCTCGTACAGAGACAGATGAGATTCTGCATCGACTGGAAGCATGCGGAGACTTGGTCCAATCAGAGTTGGACGCTTACAGGAATTCACATGCGGGAGATACCAAAGAGGTCGACAGAAGTTACCTCGTGTCGGTTGTCATTCCAGTCTACAACGAGCAAGATACAATCGCACGAGTGATTAGTAGGGTCACTTCATTGCCTTTGAACACTCAGTTGGTAATTGTCGACGACTGCAGTACTGACGGAACTCGCATGTTGCTGAAGCAGCTGGAAGGCCTCTCTTCGGTCAAGCTGGTGTTGAAGGATCAGAACGCTGGGAAAGGTGCCGCGTTAAGAACTGGTTTTGAACACGCGACAGGCGATTTTGTTGTTATTCAGGATGCGGATCTCGAGTACGATCCGCGCGATATCCCCGGACTGATTCAGCCGTTGGTGGATGGAAAAGCGGACGTGGTTTACGGTTCTCGATTTATCGGTGAAGACCAGCAGGATGAATCGTGGATCCACAGGGCAGGAAATGCGGTTCTTACACAAGCCTCCAATCTTTTCAGCGGTTTGAAATTGACGGATATGGAGACCTGCTACAAGGCGTTTAATCGAGAAGTGCTTGATGGTTTGAAAATTGTTCAAAATCGATTCGGAATTGAACCCGAATTGACCGCCAAGCTCGCTCGCCGAGGCTACCGATTCCTTGAAGTTCCAATTTCCTACAACAGTCGCGGCTACGATGAAGGCAAAAAAATTGGAATTCGAGACTTGTTCAATGCGTTCTATTGCATTGGGCGATACGGAATCACGGACTGAGCATTGTCATCGTCCAGACTTTTGTTACGGACATCCATTCCGTATCAACAACGCGATCCGAAAATTGCAAAGTCTGGTTTGTTTGATGGTTGCCGCCATCGCCATGTTCTCCTGCACCCACACAAATGCTCAGACTCGCGTAGTGGAGCTTACGGTTTTCGCCGGCCCCCGAAATCCTGCAGGTGCTCAGCAATCGTGGACACAGGTTCTCTCTCGCGTCGGTGCTGACCGAGTGTCGTCGCTCGTTCGATCAGATGTAAAACCATCGATCAGCGAAGAGAAATTTGGCGGTTCCACAATCGTGTCGGTCAAAGGCGTGTTAGAGAACGGACACCTGCGGCTTCCCGGGCGGAAGTTCTCCCGATCCGAAACTAGTGCAATCGCCGACTATCTCCAGCGCTTGCGAAACGATAGCGCGGATATCGCGATGGCTGAAAAGAAGGCTTTTGGCCTGACCCAAAGTCAACTTGGCGAGGTCCATGAATTGCTCTCGTCGAAAGTGAGTGTTTCGACGACAGGAATGAGACCTGATAAAGCAGTTCAGAATTTGCTGAATGATGCTCGGCTTCGCGCCCGGATGGATACGGATATTACAATCCGTCTGTCAAAAGGAAAATCGCTTGTCGATGAGCGAATGGGATTGTCCGTTGGTACCAGCCTGGCCAGTATATTGATCGAATCGAACGCTGGCCTGATTCCGTATCGACGTGCTGGCGATTCCATTGAGTTTCGAATCGCGAGCATTGACCAAGAGAAGGAAACCTGGCCAATCGGCTGGCCCAGCGATGAAGCGCCGGTGGCATTGGAGCCTCGTTTGTTTCAGCGTCAGGACATTCGCATCGAGCATTTTCCCTTGGGGGACGCGTTGACGGCTGTGGCAAAACGCTGCGGTGCGAACGTGTTGTTCAATCGGAAGGCCATTTTGGATCACGGCATTGACCTGGCCAAAACGGACGTTTCCTTCAATCGCAAGCAGGTGACTTACATGGTCACATTCGGAAAACTCCTGCGTCAGTCGCAGCCTGCCATGGATATCGAAATCCGAATCGATGAAGCCGGCAGTCCGTTTGCGTGGATTGACGTTCGCGAGTGAAGGGTTGACTCGTTCAGGTTGAACTGTTGAACAGCCAGGACTAAACGACTTCGCAAGTTGATTATTTGCGAGTACGGTCGGTCGAATTGTTCGCGGTGTCGAGTTGCGCCGAAGGTTGTTTGTCCAGATGGATCCTCATCTTCACCTGACTTCCGGGCAGCAGGGTCCATAAGCTCTGTTCACGTCGATTGTCGACCTCAGCTTTGACCATGAAGAGGTCACTGCCTTGTTTTTGCAAGCCAACGCTGACAATTTTTCCCTGAAAGGTTGTGGTTTGATCACGCGCCAATTGAAGCGTTACGGTGACTGGTTTATCGTCCACTTCGAACGGGTTGAACTTTTTGCTGCTGACATTCCCTTGCACGTACAATCGGTCCATGCGAGCGACCTGTAACACTTTTTCTCCCGCTTGCACCCACTCACCCGCGTCACGAAATTTCTTGATCACATAGCCGTCAAAATTTGTCTGGATCGAGTGACGGCGTATGCGGACTTTCACCTCCTCGACTTTCGCTTCTTCTAACTGAGCTTCCTGAGCCGCCATCTCTCGCTCATTTTCAGCGGCGACCAGTTCTTCTTGCGCAACCTGCTGAGAATAGCGAGCACGTTTGTATTCGGATTCGGATTTGGAACCTTTGGCCAGCAGCTTACGAGCTTTGTCCGCTTCACTGGAGGCCAGCTTAACCTTGTATCGTCCGGCTCGAATGGACGTCATGTCGCTTGCACGCTTTAACGCCATGTCCCGTTTCATTTGCGCCTGAAGAAGCATCTGGCGATACAGTTTGTCGTCGATCTGAGCAATGGTCTGATCTCGGTTAAATGAATCGCCTTCCTTGACCAGCATCGATCGCAGCACGCCGCTCTCCTGAGCAGGCAGTTCCACATCGTCGATAAAGCTGACGATACACGTGTCGAGATCGAGAAACTTTTCGTCAGACTTCGTTTTCGCCTGAGTGCCGCTTGAAGGAATCGATCGTTTGGTGGTGGAACTTGGGGAACGTGACGAACCCTGAACCTGCGACGCCGATGCGGTTGGTTTTTGCCCGACTTTGGAGGTTGTTTGCGGCCGGAGAGGTTTTGGAGCGGACGGCGTAAAGCTATTGTTGTCTTTGAGCGACCAAGAGGCTTGTGCTGACAACTCGCAGTGCATCCAGCAGACGCAACAGCAGGCAGTTAACAAACGAAACAGGTTCCTGCGAATATTCATCAAGTCACTCATTCGATTCTGGTGCATGTTGCACTTAACTTCAACGGCAATAGCGGCCGGTTTAACTGTCGGAAAAGTTGAAAAGCAGACAGGTTTCCGCACCGATCAGATTCGTGGTGACAGGCACCGCCTTCGTCATTTAATCGGCTGCCTTGAGGAACCTTGTTTAAACATTATCGTTTCACAAGCTCTGCGCGAGGAACGCAAATTGCCAAGCTTCTCTCCGTGAGCACCAATCGTGTAATGGGTGAGCTAGCATCTTTGGACGGAGCCATGAATTCGTATGAGTAAGGTTACTCCAGCCTGAGACTAAAAGCAAAAAGGCCCGAGTATCGCCAGTCCGACCATCGCGGCACCGAGCGTGAATTTTCCCACGGTTCCAAGGAAGCGACCGACGAACGCCGCGTTGCCGATTGGAAATGCTTCGTCCCACGGTCGTCCGTTCCAGTGCTCACCCCAAACGGCTCCCAGCCACGCTCCTCCCGAAGCGAACAAAATTGATCCGATCACCGAGCCCACCAAAGGGATGGGAACAGGCAATCCGAAGATTGCTCCAACCAGACCACCTGCCATTGCGCCTAACAGTGAGCATGTTGCTCCGGTTTTTGATCCACCAAACTTTCGGGTCCCAACGACCGAAGCGGCAAATTCAATCAATTCACCGATGATCGCCAACCCAATCAGCGGAGCGATCAGCCACCATGAAAAGTGAAATTGTACAGGCCCAAATAAAAGCCACAGCAAACATGTCAGCACGATCAACCAGTTGCCCGGCAATCCAATCAGGTTAACGCACCATGCGCCGACAATCGCGACCAGGAAAAAGATCAGCAGTAGCCATGCAAGCCACTTTGCCCATGCAAAGCCAGCGATGACAAGGCCAGCAACAAAAATCACAACCAAAACAGAACGCTCGATTGAACGGTTTCAATTAATTCGTGAAACACAACGTAACCGATCGATCGCGTACCGCAATGGACTTTGGCCGTCACTCGCGTGCCCGAGCGCAACAGCTCGCGGCCAATCTGTTGATTTTCAAAGGCAACTCTGATTTTGGCGGTATTCCCGGCGTCAGAGTGAACATCCAATCGGCGGTCGATCGACTTAACGACTCCCTGATACTCGGACCCCGGATGAGAGATCAGACCAAACGTGACCTCCAGCGGTTCGTCAGATTCTTTTTCCGCATCAAGCAAGTGAGCCAAACGTCGTTCTGGCAGTTCCAGCTCAATCTCGAAATCCGTGTTGGGGTCGACGATGGTCATCAGGTTCTGGCCTCGCAGAACCGGTCGACGTAACAAGTTCTGTCTCAATTGCCAGTTAACGACTTGCCCGTCGGCGGGGCTTCGGACGTTCAGTTGTTCGGCTTCTCGACGTTTGATGTCAAGTTCTTTCTCCAGGCTTTTTCGCGATTGAACGGCGCTGTTAAGCCTTCCGTCCAGCATCACGCTTTCGACCTCATCCAAACCACCTCGACTTTGCAGTCGAAGATCCGAAGCAATCTGAGCCCGAGTTTCGGCGATCTGGCCTTCGAGATTTTGAATTGCCAGGTTCAGATCGCTGTTGGTCATGACGGCCAGAACATCTCCCTGTCTGACGAATGGGACTTCCGAATCGGCGATGGGAATTTGTTCGAGGACGCCATCAACTTGAGCAAAAACCTCATGCTGGATCTGTGGCTGAAGTTTACCACCAGCGCCAAGGCTGAAATGGTATGGAAACAGTGTCAGAAAAGCTGCAATTCCGGCAGCAGCAGGGAGAACAAGCAGTTTCCACATTCCACCCGACGAGAAATCGGGCATCATGTTACCAAGCGTCTTCCATAAGGGCATCAGGAAGATTCGGTTGTGTGCTAAAGCATTGGTCAGCGCGGTTTGACTGTGTTGAACGACGACCTCAGTGCGACGTTCGAACGCGGGATGGACGTCCGAGTCCTTCAGTTGCTCAACAACCAACGCGCCGATCGGTTTGGACGAGCGTTTCGTGATTTTCGGTTCTTGTTGGCCGACGGGCGTCTCCGTCTGGACCAGGGGAATGATCGCCAGCATTTTGCAATGAGAGGAATCGACGTAGTCGTGCAATCGAGTTTCAATTTGCGGTGGAAGATCGGCGTCTTCGCCCTTGTACCACAATGGCTGCCCAGCTTTGACGACGGTGACTGCAAGCGAGTTCAGTTTTCGAACCTGTTCAGCACGACGTTCAATGGAGTCCAGTCCACTTACCGCTTTGACGCGACAACGACGACCTTTGCCCAGTAACACGCTGACGCGATCGCAGTCGATCAATCGCCTTGCTTCGTTGACGATTGTGTAAGCCGTTTGATCTGGATCGAGCCCACGATGAACCGAATCGATAAAATGTTCCAGTTGCTGCCACATCGTTTGTTGCGCAGCAAACGAGCGGAGCTGTTCGTTGCGATGGTAGTCACTGGCGATTTCGCACATCTGAACAACAAATCGCAGGTAGCCCCGCTGAGTCGCCGGGCCAGCGCCCGGACGTTGAAGTACTTCAATTAAACCGATTGTGTTGCGATCAACTGAGATTGGGCCAACGACCAGCAGATGCTCGGTTGGGTTGGCGGCTGCGGACGAATCATCACCAGAATTCGGGCTTACCAACGTCGGTTCACCTGAATCGGCCAACTGTTGCAGAAGCTTGGCGTGCCGATTCATGGCGGTCGGGGTGGAGCCGGCGAAGGACTCCGACATGTTGATCTGGTACCCCGGTTTCAAAGGCCCCGTCGGGTTTTCTCGCATCCAGATGGCACCACCAATTGCAGCAAGAGCAGTGGTGATTCGAGTCAAAAGTCCCTGGTGAAATTCTTCAACGGAACAGTCAGATTTTGCAAGCGTTGCAATCTCTTCAACCAGTTCGCGGATTTGTTGACGGGTTTCGCTGACCAGCCGTTCATCCGCGTCGCCGCCATCAGAGGTTTTGGATCGGTTACGTCTTCGTTCAGCTTTCGATGCAGCTCCTGACGCGTTTACGGGGGGGACGGCAGCCTGCAAACCTGAGCTGTCAAATTCATTGGGCGTTGTCGGTTTATGAGTCATGATTCGTATGGCAGCAGAACGTGTGACAAAATTGGCGGCAACGAGATTCGAGGCTTCTGTCGTCCGCTGATTGTTCAGTGGCGAACAGTCCAGCCCCGGGCAGGAAGTCGATACGGCTTACATTGGTCGCGAACATGATCGATAATGACATGCACCATCCCGGAATTCGCGCGATCGCTCAAGTTCGGTTGCCGCAAATTTTTTTCCCTGTTTATTGCTGGCATTCCGTGACAGCACACAAGTCCCTCTCGCTGCGACACACCACCGTAAGAAAGCAAACGCGTCCATGAGACTACTCGGCGAAATCGAAAGTTCCGATCATACAACTCGACTCGTTGCCTGGTTGATGACTAAGGGGATCAAGGTAAAGGTCGAGCCGCTGGACCGAGACGGAAAAGGCTACGAAGTCTGGGTCAAAGACGAAGACCTGCTCGAGCAGGCCAAAGTGGAGTACGCGGACTTTCAGTCGGATCCCAACGCTTCAAAATTTGATGAAGCGATCAAGCAAGCGGACGCGATCGCCCGCGACGAAGCCCAGCAGCGGAAGCGGATGCAGAAGAATATCGTGAAAGTGCAGGGCGGCCAGGTTGCCAAGCGTTCACCTTTGACCGTCCTGCTGATCGCATTGTGCGGGATCGTCGCGTTGATGACCGAGTTTGGTGAAGCGAATGACAGTGTTGTTTACCGGGCCTTGCAGTTCGTTTCGATTGCTCCACCAGTCCCCGACAACTTGATGGCGAAAGTAAGAACGGACCGAAATGATCTGGGGTTGCGTTTGGCCAGTATTAAAAAAGGTGAGGTTTGGAGACTGGCGACACCCGCGTTCCTTCACCATGGTGTGCTGCATTTACTGTTCAACATGATGTGGCTTTATCAGTTCGGCCGGATGATCGAGAATCGATACGGAGCTTTGGGCCTCGGTCTTCTCGTGCTGGCAACGGCAGCGATTTCAAACTTCTTTCAATGCGCAGTGCCGACAGAAATTGGCGGTACGGCTCCAGGGATCGCCAGCGGTGAGTTTCTTTTGACCGGGCTGGCGGGTATGTCTGGCGTTGTTTATGGCCTGTTTGGCTTTATCTGGGTTCGATCGAAGGTAGATCTGTCCAGTGGCATGTTTATCGCCCAGGGAACGGTTGCTTTCCTGTTGATCTACTTGTTCTTCTGCATGACACCAATGGCGACCGATTTGCTTGGCGCCTCGGTCGCCAACTGGGCGCATGGAATCGGACTGTTGGTGGGCATGGCCGTTGGCTATTGGCCAGCATTGCAAAAGTAGCCGGGCTGGCCCGCTGCTTTATCGCACCGAATCTTTTATCGCACCGAATCTTT
>CAYXWX010000038.1:0-27680 GCA_964468915.1 uncultured Pirellulaceae bacterium | reverse complement strand
AGCCGGGCTGGCCCGCTGCTTTATCGCACCGAATCTTTTATCGCACCGAATCTTTAGGAGCCTGAGCGGAATCCTGACTTCGGAGGCTGTCCCGAGTCGCCTGCTGCTGCTCCAACGTACTGCGGGTGACTCGTTTCCAACCGCCTGTGATCGGGGTTTGCGGCCGAACAAAGATTCCGAAGAAGTCTTGAAGTTGTGAACTCTTTGCGTTCACGCGCCGATTGCCGAATGCGAAATAACGACTTCCATAGTTGTTCTTTTTCGGATCGTATTGTGGCGAGTACATGTGCATCGCCTTTGGAAGAAAATCCTCTTCGGCAATGATGATCTCAATTTTGCTGTAGTGCCGAGCGTCTTCGACTCGTTTTGGAAAAGCTTCCAGCCAGTATTCGTTGCTCGCGCCTTCTGGGGTGATGACGCGAACCCAATAGCGATCAAGCAGCAACGCTTTGTTGGCACCAAAAAGAAATGGTAAAGGGCTGTTGGCCAATCCATCGCCTTGCATGGATTTCGGGATTTCGGTTTCGTAAAGTCGCTTGGCGGAAAAGTCGAATTCGTAAATGTTCCGCCCGTCGCAAATCCATTTTTCGAGCGGGCCATTCGTTTCGCGTTGAGCGTAATCCGCATCTTGACCGGGGGCCTGAGGCGGAGCCTTGAAGTCCATGATTCCGACGGTTTCGAAGTAGCCTCGATCCGGCGCGGCGTAGCGAATCTGACCGGTGGCGATGCTGTGAGCCGCAAGCTGGTTGGTGCCTGGGTCGCGGTAGTTCACGATTTCAGTGTCGTACTCAAAACGCTGGAAGTCACAAACGTACTGTTTGACCTGGTCGCTGCTCTGTTGCCAGTAGTCCAGCAAGTCGTGAAGGTACTTTTCCTGCTCGGGCGGAAGGTCCGGAAAAGGGCGTTGAGCAACACGTTGCTGGGCAGCCTGCTGCTCGGCAGCGATCTGAGCGTCGTGCTGCTGTTGAACTCGCTGAGCAAACTCAGGCGATCTCGGGTCCACCTGATTCTGCGCTGGTTGAGCAGTCGCGTGTTCCTGTGCTCCAGGCACGAAACCAGCAATCGTTAAAAGTAGAAGTGCGGTGATTTTCGAGCGAGAGCTGCGAGTTGGTCCCATCAGCATCTGATCTTCCTTGATTCGAAGCGTTGATCCAATCGGGGAAGTTTATCAATCGCCGGCAGGGCGACCTACCCGGATTTCATTGCTACATCCCTGCTAGCAACGTTGATCGAGCGAACGGGGAGCTGAATCCTCGACGGCCGAACCGCGAAGCGAAGGCGGAAAATTGGCCTATTCCGACGGATGACCAATAACGAACTCAATGGCAATCGCACTTCCAGGCTGAGCTGCCATCTGATCGGGAATCGGTATTCGAACCGGACGGCCCCATTCTTCGATTCGAGGGTTCACGCGTTGACGCTCGGGAATCGATTCAACTTTTGGGCCGACGGATTCGACTCTGGACTCGAATCGATGGGTCGGGTCGGCAAGTGATCGAAGTGCAACTTTCATCCCGGCGACGGGCCGCAGAGCACTTTTTTCTCGCGCATATCCAATTACATACGCGCCTTGGTTGGGAACGATGTTCACCACGGGTTGTCCAGCCGCAATCGATTGCAAAGGACTGACATGAGCCTTATCGATTTTCCCCTCCACGGGAGACACGATATCAAGTGAACTTGCTAACTTGATGGTGGCGGCCAGCCTGGATTGCAACAGCTGGCAACGGCGCCTCAATGAGCTGAACAGCGATCGTCCCGCAGGTGACAGACCTGACTCGTCAATCGCCGAAAGCAACTTTCCGCCTGCCTTTCCGGTTCCACCAAAAGCGAGATCGGTGCTCAACCTGGCAACGGCCAGTTCCAGCTCATTTTTTCGCGTCTGCAGTGGATGGTTGGCAATGTCGGTGTCTGTCAACGTGACATCAGATGATCGAGTCAGGGAGGAAAGCTGATGCGAGGCATTGCGTAATTGCAGCTGTTGCCGGGTCAAATCGACTTGCTTTAATTGCCGTTCGATCGCGGCGGCACCAAGTCGCCAAGCTTGCATCTCATTGGTAAGATTCGTCTTCTGGTCGGCAACTTCTGAATCTGTCTTTAAAACGGATCCGGTTTCACTTCTGACGGGGGCCTTCCGCATGCCACTCGTTGAATCGATTCGAGCAAGTTCAATGTTCACACTTCGTGACAAAGACAGCAGTTCATCTTGCAAGTCGTTGAGGGTTTGTTGGACGGTTCCGTCATCCAGGCGAACGATCAGTTGTCCTTTGGTGACGACTGAGTAAACCGGATCAGTGTCGTCATTCAAGTCGGGTAGAACCTGGTTGACGATGCCTGCTTGAGGGCTGGCCACAATAAATTCTGCAACCTCCACTTCGCCGATTAACACAGTTTTCTGGTTTTGAAACTGCGACAGCCACACACAGGCCGCGCACATGATCACAAAAAAGATCCCTGGAAACCATTGTTTCAGCGCTCGCTCAAACCTGCGTTTGAAGGGTGTTTGGATTGTCTGGATGGGTCGTGTCATTGGAATAGGATAGTCTTTGAAAAATAACTGTATGCGGGCAAGTGACCTGTCGCGTCACGCTCACGTTTCTGTTTCGCGGTCATGAACAAACAATGACATTTGTTTGACGGCATCCTGGTCAAGCAATTCCTGACGTAGCTCTTCACTTCGAGTCGGATCGCGGAGAAGCACCTGATACGAGATGCTTGTGTTTTCACCGACGAATTGAGTCTCTCCAGACTGGCTCCATTTCATCGCGTGTCGTTTGAGAATTGTCATCAGGTTTTGATCGAAGCTTGCGGAAGACCCTTCCAAGTCGAGTGACAGGAATGCGTCAAATTGATGTCTGCCGCCAAAATCGGTGATTCTGAGATAGGCAATCAAACAACCGATCACGATCAATCCACAGATTGATTCAGCGTAATGCATGGTTCCCACGCCCATGCCTTCGACAATCGCCCAGAGCACAAAGGTTGTGTCGCGTGTGTCCTTCAAGACATTTCGGAACCGGACCACAGCGAAAACAGCCAGCAGCCCGAACGCGATGGCAGTGCTGCCCGCCATCAGCATCATCATCAGAGCCACAATCACCGGAAGTGTGACCATCGAGGCGGAAAAAGAACGAGAGTACGATGGTGAAACGTGAGTCCACATATAGATCCAGCCGATCACCTGGCCAATAACGCAGGCCAGCAGAAGCGACATCAACAGAGTTGTTATTGAAACGTCCGCATACGATGTCGATCCGATCAGTGAGTCCAGAAAACTATCCACTCGTGAGTGCTCCCGCGTTTGACCAGGGTTTTGGCTGAAGAACATCGATACATTCGACGTACTTTGGAACCGATTGCGCTTTCAAACCAAATCGCCGGCTCAGCTCGATCATCCAGGGTGCTGGACGATCCACGTATTTCATCTCCAGAATCACGCCATCGATTCTTGTCATCCGTGGCCTCGGAGGCATCGTCAGACCGTTTCCGATCTTGTAATCGCTGCCGCAAACGTTTCGGTCAAATGTGACTCGGTATTGATTGCCGCCGCGTGATTCGTACGCCTGTCGGTAGTAGTCGACAAATGCTTTTCCTACGGCGCCCAGCCGATCGCGAAGTCGACAGAATTCTCGCAGAGAATCTCGTTCACTGGCCGTATCCTTGAGCAGCATGTCGGCAGAGGGATTGGCACCACGCAGAAGTAGTTCAGCAGAACGGCGTGACACCGTGGCACGATGTTTGCGAATCATGTCCGTAACGCGACGCTTGATTTCCAGATAGGCGGGTGCGTCGGGTGCGTCGTCGTAGAATCGAATTCTTAGTTTGAATCGATTTTTCTGACCACACTGAGTCTCGTTGTAGCACGTCAAATTTCTGGAATCGAGGTACAAGCTTCGGACACGGTATCCGATTGAACTGTCATCCGAGTAAGCGTCTGGGGCAAGTCGAGTTTGAACCAAACGACGGATCGCAGCGGCTTGCGATTCCGTGATCAGGTACTTCAATTCATAGCGGCTGGTTTGCAGGTCACTCATGGCGTCTGATCTGAAGATGAAACAGCTCTATTGCTGAGACACGACTTCACCTCCGCTGCGAGAACTTAAAAACCAGACGACTTGATCTTCGATCGATTCACTTTGAAAACGAACGGATCCGTCAACAAACAAGGTGTTCACACCGCCGTAGTGGTCAGAGTAAATCAATTCGTCTTCGTGAGACTTTTTCGCTTTCTTCCGTTTGACGCCTCGGTCAATTTCCGCATTGTTCTTGGCACAAACCCAGGCACCGTCCGGAGTGTCTCCGTCTGCACCACGACCGGTACACTCGGTGACAAACATTGTGTTGCTGGTTCCATCGATGACGTCACTGATCTTCACGCCGGGACTGACAAGCCCCACATGAACGCCATCTCGTTTTTTTAATTTCAACAACATTCCCCGATTGCGTTCGTATTCGTTGCCTGCCGGGTCAAGAACATCATTGTCTCCGTCTTTTGGCCCGACGATGCCCATATAGTCCAGACACGCAAGGTCGAACGGATCGGTGACGGTATCGGTTACAAACTGAGCGATGATCCCATCGCTGTCGCGGTCTCCATCGATTAGTGCGGTGCTTGGGCAAAGTGCAATTGGAATGACCTGTGCGATTGCCACGCGGTTGCTGACGTCGGGAGGAGAAAGATTGAAGTCGATCTGATCATGAACGTTGCCTTGCTCCAGTTGAGGCAGAATCTGAGCAAACCAGCTGTACCCGATCCGATCGTTGTCGTCCTCATCTCGTACTGTGAACGATTGGCCGGCCGGGAATTTCTGATGAGATGACTCGTAGTTCAGCAAAGCCAGCCCGATTTGTTTCAGGTTGTTCTGACAGGCTGATCGTCTCGCGGCCGCTCGAACCGACTGCACTGCTGGAAGGAGCATTCCAATCAGGATTCCGATGATGGCAATCACAACCAGCAATTCCACGAGAGTGAATCCTTTTACCTCTCTATGTGAATTCGCACGGCGATGTGGACGCACGTGTTGTCTGCCAGCCGAGTTTGTCACAAAGAACCTCAGTCAACTTGAGCCAACGAAAACCCATGTCGCGAGTCGTTTGACGCGTCTTGGGAGGCGAGTTTTGGGAGTGGAGAGAGTAAGCGCGAAATCAAAACTCGATTTGGCGAGCCCGACAAATCAATGTTAAGAAATCCTCACATAAAGATACCATGGCCAAGGCGAGTGATACAGCCTGAAATCTGCCTTTTGCGGGGAGAATCCGTTGAAGGAGATTTATGAATGCCGCGCGACCGGCATGCATGATCGGCGAAGGCTTGTCCAGCGACTTACGAATGCTGGTCCGATGTCGCTCGAATCACGTCGGCGACGATGGTCGTCAGGTTCGGAGCGGCATTGACGGCGGCATCGATAACTTCCTGGCCAGAGGTGGACTCGAGTACATCAGGTTTGGCGACGTTGGTAACGACCGACAAACCTAAGACCTTGATCCCGCGAGCGGCAGCGACGGCGACTTCGGGAACTGTCGACATCCCTGCGACATCAGCGCCGATCCTTCGAAGGAACCGGTATTCGGCGCGGGTTTCATAGTTTGGGCCAAGCATCGATGCGTACACACCTTGATGAAGCGGGAACCCATTTTGGCGAGCTGATTGTCTGGCTAGCTCGATCAAGCCGCGGTCGTACGCTTGATCGCTGCGGACAGAAGGACGCTGCTGGGCAACACGCGCGTTCATCGCAATCGTGGACCGGAACATAAAGTCAACGTGGCTGTCGATGGCCATGATCTGACCACTGCAAAGTTTCGGGCTGATGCCTCCCGATGCATTGCTGACGAACAGAATTTCAACACCCAGCCGGTGCATGACGTGAATCGGAAGCGTGGCAAGGTCAACCGAGTATCCTTCATACAAATGGAAGCGGCCTTCCATCGCGATCACATCCTGATCGGCGAACATTCCGCAGACGAACTGCCCCTTGTGCCCGAGTGCTGTGCTGGCGGGAAACCCTGGGACATCCGGGTAGGGAATGGTCTGATGAACCTCGATGGATTTCGCAAGATCACCTGCGCCGGTGCCTAGTACGATTCCGTATCGAGGCGACCGCTCCCACCTGGCCTGGATGAAGTCGGCGGCCTGTTGGATTGATGTTTCCAGACAGTTCGTTTCAGCGTCTGCAGAGCTCATTATGATTCCTCGGCCAGAACACCCATCACCAGCTTGGTCAGTTTGGGTTCGGCTTGGCCGGCCACTTTGATGATCTCGTTCGCATCTGCCGGCTTAAGCGCGTCGGCAAGGCACATGTCGGTGATCACTGAAAAGCCAACGACTCGCATTCCTTCATGGACGGCCACGATGACTTCAGGAACCGTCGACATGCCAACGACATCGGCTCCGATTGTTCGCAGGAAACGGTATTCGGCTCGCGTTTCCAGATTCGGACCCGCGACCGCCACGAAGACGCCCTTGTGAGCAACAATGTCTTCACGACGAGCAATCGAGAGTGCTCTGTCCACCAGGGACTGGGTGTAGGGCTCGCACATGTCCGGAAATCTGGGGCCAAGGCGGTCGTCATTGATTCCAATCAAAGGATTGTCGCCCATCAGGTTGATTTGATCTTCGATCAACATGATATCGCCGCAATTGAAATAGGGATTCAATCCACCGCATGCGTTGGAGACAACCAGCAGCTCCGCACCAAGAGCCTTCATGACTCGGACCGGCAGCGTGATCAGTTTCAGCGGGTAGCCTTCATACATGTGTAGCCGACCTTCCATCGCAATGACGGGAAGACCGTTCAGCGTTCCACAAACGAGACGACCCTTGTGAGAGGTCGCAGTTGATTTTGGGAAGTTAGGAATGTCCCCGTAGTCAATCGAAGCAGCGACATCAATGTTTTCGACCAGCGAGCCGAGACCGGTCCCGAGAATAATTCCAGCCTTGGGTTGAGCGTCCCACTGGCTACGAATGAAGGCAACGGCTTCCTGAATTTTGTCGTACAGATCAAGCATGTTTGAAGTCTGGTCTTGAAATCGAGAGAGTGACAGGCAAACCATTAATGATCGGTGATCGGACAAGACATGTCCACCGGCAGTACGGCGATCCTGAATGTGATCAGTAAGATCGAATCGTGAGACAAATCAGGATCCTACGCACGATTTCAACCGATCGGAGCGATATCCCGACCAATTGTGCATCGCTTACTTGCTGCAATGAGAAGTAGTGCTTTGTGGACGAACCAGACGTGCGGCGGGATTGCAGGAGCAGCCCACGAGGGTCAAGGGAGCGATTGCCCGAGGTTCCCGATCAGCCGAAACGCGTCGCCCAGTACATTGACTTGCCCGTCCGCGTTCAGATCGCCGCCTGCGTATCCGACGCCCGTTCGTCCAAGATTTCCAACCAACGTGAATGCGTCGCCGAGGACGTTGACCGTGCCGTCGAAATTCAGATCGCCGATCAAGGCCCCCGTCCGCCCGTTTTCCTGAACCAATGTATTTACGTGCAGATCGTGATCGACCAAAGTGATTGTTCCGTCGTTGTTCAGGTCCATTTGAGGATTGAATGACGCACCTTGGCCGAGATTGCCGGCGAAGAAATTAATGTCGTTGGTATCGACATCGCCATCCTGATCGAAATCACCAGGAATCAAGTTCTGGCCGAATTCGACATTGTCGACGAACACCGCTCCGCCCGCGTTATCTTTTTGCTCGAAAACGATTGCGAGCCTCGCCTCGACCGCACCTGGCGGGGCGACTGAAGTTAACTCTTTGGTCAACCATTGATCATTTGACGTTGAGCCATTGGCCAGCAAAATCGAATCTGACGAAATATACTCAGAACTGCCAAACAGCCCGTGTTGCTTGTTGTAGTAATCGATTTTAAAGAACACATTATTCCCCGAACCGAAAATCGAATCTTCTGATGCCACAAAAGCGTCGGCTGATGCAGTCAGATCGTCACCCGCCGAAACCGATATGCCCTGTTCGATGCCTGAATAGTTCGTTTCGCCGTTGAACTGTCCGAAAAGCTTTAATGCCTCGGCACCGTCAGCTATCTGTTGATTACCCGAACTGACGTTGTTGAGGCTGTTGCCGAACTTTGTCCAGTACGCCAATGAGCCCCCGTTTGATTCAAAGTCTCCGTTATCGAAAGTCATCACCTTGTCGACTGCCGATTTTGAGTATACGTGAACGTAGTCGACTTCAAATTCCTGGTAGATGGTAGAACCCGGTTCCGGGTCCTGTAAAAAGCCGCCACCGACTGCAGTGTTAATGATCAAACGCATCGGCCCAACGTTGTTTGTCAGAAACCCTCCCACGTCGTCATCGCGGACTGTCCAATGATGAACATCGTCCACGAAGAAGCGAACTTGATCGGGGTCCCACTCTACCGAGTACGTGTGAAAGTCGTTGTGATAATCCTGCGGCGTGTCATCGTGAACGGAAGTTTGCTCACTGGAAACAAAATTGTGTTCAAACTGGCCGCCTCCGTTGATTCCATAATGGAAGGCGCTGCTTGTCAGGTTGGGCTGCGTGCCGCGATTTTCCATGATGTCGATTTCACCTTGGCTGGGCCACGGAGCGTTGGCCAGTAACCAGATGGCCGGCCACATTCCCTGCGAGGTCGGAAGTCTGGCTCGGATGTCCCAGCGTCCGTATTTCTGCAACGATTTGCTCTCGATCAAACCACTCCGGTAGGCTCGACCTCGTGATGGAACGCTTTCGGTCAGGATCGTCATGTAGCCATCACCGACAGAGATTTGACCGGGCAGATAATCTTGCAACGAGTTGTTGGTCGTAACGTTGGTGTTTGAAGCTGTCCACAAGTTTGTGTTCAGTGATGTACCGTCGAATTCATCAAACCATTCGATGGTGTACCCCGACCGAACTGGTGGCTGAGCGTCGAGTGGACTGGTTGTCGTGAGGCAGAAAGTGCCGCAGACGAAAGTGAAAAGGTGAATCAATGAACCTGTTTTGGACACGGCATCGAACCTTAAACTAGAAGTGCGGAGCTGTGGACTATCGTCTGAATGAAACCGGTTTCATTGTATCCCGGTATTAGAGCACCGGCCAGTGCGAATTTCCCGGCGATCCAGCAGAGTGCGGATGCTCGTAATCACACGTGATGGGTGGAACGACTTTCGAGGATCAACAAGCGATCTCAGCCGCTCTCACCGTCACGTCAAGATCGACGACCGACGCCGAAACGCGCATGAGTTTTTCATCTAACGCATGATGTCATGCTTCAAAACAGCACGATCGACATTGATCTGTCGAGCTTAACGAACCTGTCTCGATGACGTCTGTGATCGTTTCGCTTGAGATTTCTGACTCGATCGTTTGCGCAACAGGAATGTTAAATTGTCGACCAGTTGTCTGGCAGCTGGCCGAACTTCGCTGATCAGTTCGTGTTCGAGCGTGAACACAAACGTGACACAACGGCCGTCTTTTGAAGAAACGTGAAAATACATCCAGTTGAGAGGGACGTCCTCAACAACGCCAGACACCTCGACCTCAAGGATGTTCAGACCAGATCGAGACTTCAGTTGTTCGGCCGATTCCAGCCTTGCATCTTCGTCAGCTGCGACCATCGAGGCAACTTCTTTTCTAAACGCGGCCAAGGTCAGCGGGTTGCCTGCAGGACGAGAAGCGAGGCGAACAATACTGCACTGTGCCATGAGTTCGCCTTCATTCAGATAACGCAAGATTGCTGTTTCTTTCTCTGACGCTATCAATCGCCATGAAGGATCGTACTGAACCTGAAAACTGCCGGCTTCCGAAACCCACTTCAGACGCTGCTCAACTTTTTGACCGGCGGTCAACTGCTTGATGGTGGCCGTCGATAGTTGCTTGGTTGGTTTGGTGAAACCCAGACGTGTATCCACCTTGGTGCGACCGACAAAGCCAGGCGCCAATTGACCCTGTGCTCGATTTTCTCTAACTGAAAGTCGTAAAGACGAGAATGAACGATCTCGCAGATCAGCCAGCAGAAGTCCGTTAAGCTCAATTTGAGTTTTCACATCGTCAACTTCAGCGCTGACTTTTCCTGCGACATAGATTTTAGCTTTTCCGTCCTGAATTGTTTTCAGCAGCAGCTTGACATCGCTTTTGACGATACGGTCAACCGCCAGAAAACTTCCCAGTGCCTCACTGGAAGCACTCCATTTGTCACCGACAGACACGTTCTTGCGATTGAACAAAGCAGGAACGGTCAGCGGGTCACCAGGATTTTTCAGCAGATCAAGTTCCGATTGTTGAAGTGCATCTCCCAGTGAAGCAACCTGAATCGTGCGCTGAGATGTCGGAGCGATGCGGGTCACAATGTGTCGATTTCCGGGCTGCAACACCGCAGAGGTCTGACCTTTATCGACTTCGATCGAGGACTCGGCTTCGTTGTAGAATCGGATCGCCTGATTTTCTGATGAGTTACCCGTATAACGTTGGAAAAAATCCATACGAGCTTGAACGGTCATAGGCAGCGACTTCGTCCGAGTCGTGTCGCTGTCTGTGGGCACAATGACATCACCCTGATGCAAGTATTCGCTGACGACGCGGCACTGGCGTGATTTGTCAAAAGTCAGATCAACATCCACTGTCTGAGCACACGCGGACGAGGCAAAAAGGAGGTAAACCGCCACTGTCAGAGGAGAAAATGACTTTGTGACGGGCGAACAATGGCTTATGCGGTTTGAAAAAGGCATCAGGTAAACCCAAGAGAATAGGCGAATCAGGGCAAAAACAGTAAATTGCTCGGAACATTGCGGATTCCGCACGTGTCTTAATATCGGACAGCGACTGTCTCAAATCGAACAAACTCGTCTCCTTTCGCAACGATTCCTGATTCTGACTTGAGTCGCGAAAAAACGCTTTCACGAGGTTTTAGCTGTGAATTTCCGGCAAAAACGTCAAAACTGGACACTTGGGGCATCTGCTGGAACACCGTTTGCATAAATGGCTTGTAAAGAGCGAATGTAGGCCAAAAAGGCATTTTTTGGCGATATTTCGCGACCCCTGTTATGAACCGAGCATCGTTCAGGCCGTAAGTTATCTGTAGATAGCGAATGCGGCCCGGATGACCTCGATTACACCTGACTTTTGATACGGTTGGGTTCCTGAAGGAGAACGTTATGCATTCCGATTACAAATGTGATTCAATTGCTCAATTGCGTGACCAGCAAGTCCGTTTCGCACCCAGAGAGCGAAAGTTGGAGCAAGTTGACTGTGCCGAGCGCCTGCTGCGCGATTTGAAAGACGGTCGCGACTACAACTTTGAATTCATCTCATTTCGGTTGACCGGATTCCGGCCGCAGAATGCTCCTGTGATCAAAATCAGCACAGATGATCTGCGTCACGACCTGTTGTGCTTCATTGAAGATTTGTCTGAAGCCGCCAACGTTGCCGCAGATGATATCGCTCAGCCCGTCCATACCGTGGACGACTTGAGCAAGATGTTTAACGTTTCGACAAAAACGATTTCGCGATGGCGTCGCCAAGGCCTTGTCAGTCGCAAATTTATTTTTGATGGCGGTCGCAAGCGAGTGGGTTTTCTTCATACCAGCGTCGACCAATTTGTGAAAAACAACCGTGACAAGGTGAAGCGTGGTGAACGTTTCAGCCAGCTGACGCGTCTTGATCGAGAGGAGATTATTGATCGGGCTCGTCGTCTGGCCAAAGCGGGCGGTTGCCCGGCGGAAGTGACACGTCGGATTGCCAGCCAGATGAACCGCAGCGTTGAAACGATTCGGTACACCATCAAGCAATTTGATACGGCCAATCCTGAACTTTCGATTTTCCCTGATCAAACAGGGCCATTGAATTTGGAAATGAAAGAACGAATTTACGCAGATTTTCAGGCCGGTAAATCGGCTGACTCGATCGCACGGCGTTACTGCCGTACGCGTACGACGATCTATCGTGTTATCAACGAGATGCGAGCCACCGCGATTATGGAGCTGCCATTGGACTTCATGGACAATCAGGAATTCCATCGCAAGGCAGCATTCAAAAAGATTGTCGAATCACCGATGCCCGAGCTTGAGAAAGCGCCACGCAAGACAAAACCGCCAGCCGGTTTGCCTCGTTACCTCGCATCGCTTTATGAAGTGGCGTTGTTGAATCGTGAGCAGGAACAGTACCTGTTTCGCAAGTACAACTTCCTGAAATGCAAGGCCAGCAAACTGCGTGAGTCGCTGGATGTCGGTCGAGCGAAAGCTTCCTTGATGGACGAGATCGAGTCGCTCTATGATCAGGCGGTCAAGATTAAGAATCGAATCGTTCAAGCGAACTTGCGTCTGGTGGTTTCAATCGCCAAGCGACACGTCAACGCCAGCGAAGACTTCTTCCAGCTGGTCAGTGACGGAAACATGTCTTTGATCCGCGCCGTCGAGAAATTTGACTATTCGCGAGGGAACAAATTCAGCACTTACGCCAGTTGGGCGATCATGAAGAATTTCGCTCGCACGATCCCAGGAGAGTTTCGACAGAAAGAACGATTCCGTCCGACTTCCGAGGAATTGTTTCTTGCTCATGAGGATCAGCGTACGGACCAGCTCTCGATTGAAGCGGATCAGAAGCGTCGCGAAGAGCAGATCAGCCAGATCATGGAGACGCTGGATGATCGCGAGCAGGCGATCATCATTAGCCGGTTTGGCCTGGACTACAGCGAAGAGCCTCAGACTTTGAAAGAGGTCGGTGCAAAGCTGGGTGTCACTAAAGAAAGAATTCGTCAGATCGAAGCTCGAGCGATCAATAAGCTGCGGATCGCGGCCGAGCAGGAAAAAATCGACTTGCCCGATGGAGTTTTGATCGACGATTAAGAACGGATCCGTGACCCTTTCTCAGAATCGATGCCCGAACACCGAGGTGATTGCAATGTTGTTGCCCCGGGACATGCGATGCCTGTACTAAGGCGAATGGAGAAGAGCGATTTACAGTTCGACGGATGTGAATCTTCGAGCCTCCATTTGATGTGAGACAGCGGACCGTTGGATCTGGAAACGGTCTGTTTCCAATGCCGGTAAAAAAACGCATCGCGAAATCAACTATTCGCGATGCGTTTGTTATTTTGCCAGACTGCACGATCTTGGTCTTCTGGTTTGGCCGACCATTTGAAAAGATCACCCCGCGTTAACATCTTCAAAAAAAGAAAACGTGTAACGCAACAGTTGTCGGCGACCTGCTGCCCTATGACAGACGGACTTTCGCATGGCCAGTCAGCGTCTACTTGCATTGGTACGCATTTCGCAACGCAAGCACTTGATCGTGCCCCTCTTTGACTTTTGCAAAGTACTGCAGCAGTACGTCATTGATTTCACTGCCGGCAACTTGAGGCAGAACATCTTTGAACTTCTCGAGTATTGCATCTTCCGCACGCTCCGCTTCAACCAGCATCACGGTCGCATCACCTGAGTTCAAGCCGACGCGAAATGCGGTCCAGCATTGCCGGACCTTGCCGAGCCATGAACCTTCCTCCGCAGGATCGGCATCGGAGGAAGCGAGTGTGATCATGCCTGCGAGCGTATCAGCGATTTCTTTTCGATCTGCCGAAAGTTGTTTGAACAACGTGGCGACCTTGTCATCGTTCACTTTGGTAGCAGCCTCTTCGAGATATTCGAAGCTGTCATTGAGTCCACGTACAAGGTCGCTTACGTGGTTAACCGTGTCATCGGACATGTGCTGAACAGCACCAGACGATTGGATAGTCATAACTTCTCCTCTAAAATAGTGTCGATTTCAGAAATTCAGAATCGCAACTGACAAATTGCGTCGTGTGCGAAACTCGGCTCCTCATTTGCCAAATCAGCTGCGGTCGAAAAAACGCTCTGCCGAAGGTCAGGTAGAGCGATGTACGAATCGCAAAGTTGGAATCAATCAATTCGCGATTCGCAAACGGTGATGAGATCACGTTGCATCGCATCTCTTGCTCAAATGGGAGTGCGACCACGAAGGGCTGCCGAGACAGCACTGAGCACAAACAGAGCGAGGAAAATAAAGAAACAGATTTGAGCCAATCCAGCGAGGCTCCCTGCGATACCTCCGAAGCCGAACACGCCAGCTACGATCGCAAGGATGAACAAGGTGATTGCGAGGTTCAACATCGTTTTACCTTTCAGAATAATTTTAAAACGAACGAATCACCCAGACGCAACGGCCGTGCCATCTCCAGGTGACCACGAGCAAAAACTGGGAATCACACGGGTTTGGCAATGTGTTTGGTATGTCAGGTGGTTGTCGAGCGGACGAGTATTTGAGATTTCAATTGAGTGCTTGACGCGCAAGGTGGTCGCCCTGAAACCGATAAAGTTCGCTACGCTGTCCATGAAACTGCGAATGCTGTCGGGCGCGCCGTTTGCTGTTTTGCTGATTGCTGATTTGCTCAATCGTCTGATTTAAGATTACTGATTGAATTGATTGAGACAGCATTGAACCAACTGAAGCCAAATCCGATTGCTCCCGAGGTTTTGATGGGCTTCCATTTCAACAACACCGCACCTTCCGCACGTGCAATGACATGCGCGTTCCTCGCGTCCGCGTTACTACAGTCCGTCTGCTCGTCAGCGATCGCCAACGATCAAGCCGCATCGGCTGACCAAACATCGGAGGCGGTCGCAACGACGCCTCGAAAGGTTTCCGTTGAAGATGTTGTCGACGATCTATCCATCGCGACACGACTGACCGACATTTTTGAAGCCTCCGGTTGGTTTCGCGAAGTGGCGGTCACGTCAAAACACGGGTTCGTGCAGATCACCGGAGTTGCCGATTCCGACGCTCGCAAGGACTGGGCTGGGGAGATCGCCACACGGACAACGGATGTTATTGGTGTCAAGAATGGCCTGACGGTCGAATCACGTCTCAATTTTGGAGAAGCGATGATGGTCGTTGGTGAAAGTCTTGAAAAACAGTATCGCGAACTGCTCGCCCGTTTTCCGTTTCTGATCGCCGGCGTTTGCGTCTTGATTCTGACATGGATCGTTGCAAGGCTATTCAGCTTTGCGTTTGTCCGGTTCGTTGATTCACGCGAAAAACTGCGATCAAGCTTGAAAGATCTGCTCAGACAATTGAGCTCAACTGCGATTTGGGCATTTGGCGTTTTGGTGGCAATCACCGTTGTGTTCCCGGGAATGACTCCCGCCAAAGCGTTGACGGTTCTTGGATTAGGCTCCGTTGCGATTGGATTTGCTTTCAAGGACATTTTTGAAAACTTCTTTGCAGGTGTGCTTATCCTGTGGCGATACCCAATCGAAAAAGGGGATTTTGTTGAGTGCGGTGATGTCATGGGCCGCGTCGAAGAGATCACGATTCGAAATACGATGTTACGGCGGACTGATGGCGGGCTTGCAGTCGTTCCGAACGCACAGCTGTTCAAGTCCAATGTCGATGTGCTCACCAATCGTCCAAAACGCCGTGTCCGGATCATTTGCGGGGTCGCGTACGGTGAGAGCGTGGATGAGGCTCGGGAAGTGATCCGCGATGCGGTCGCGTCGTGCGAGTCCGTCAGCGGGCCAAAATCTGTTGAAATATTTGCCAACGAGTTCGCAGATTCGAGCGTCAATTTTGAGATCGCGTGGTGGACCGGTGCGACTCCGTTGGAGATTCGTCGAAGCCGCGATGAGGTGATCGCGTCCGTGAAATCGGCACTGGACAAAGCGAGGATCGAAATTCCATTCCCGTATCGAACATTGACGTTTCCTCAGCCTTTAACGTTGCACCATGAAAAATCAGATGTTCCGGAGCAATCCTTGGAAGTGAACGGGGCGACCGTTTAAACAGTAATCCGGATGAATCGCACGGACAGGTGATCACGACTGCTCAAGAATCAGTCGAAATTACTTGCTCAATGACGATGCCAAGGCTGCGGATTTTGTTTCTCAGACTGCCGCGTGTGATGCCGAGCATCGATGCGGCCTGCGATTGATTGCCTCGCGTTTCATTCAGGATTTTTGTGATTAATTTGCGTTCCATCATCTCCAGCGACTCGGCGTAGATGTCCTCCGATCCGTCGCTGATTCGGGACTGAACAAAGCTCTCGACCGTTTCTACGGTTTGATCCGCGGAGGCTGGCTTGACCCGTTCACCCGCTGATTGTGAACCGTGTACATCATCACGCAAATTTTCCGGAACGATGATCGGTCCGGTCGCCATTAAAATTGCATGTCGAATGACACCTTGAAGTTCACGAACATTGCCTGGCCAACGGTAGGACCGCAGCAATTCGATCGCTTCGGTTGAGATTCCTTCCACTTTTTTGTCCAACTGTTTGTTCAGTCGCCGGATGAAGAAGTTGGTCAGCAAATCGATGTCATCGCCGCGTTCGCGCAATGGAGGTAAATGGATTTCGACCGCGTTGATTCGATGATACAGATCGAGCCGAAACTCGTTGTCGTTGATCATCTCTTCGAGGTTGCGGTTGGTCGCCGAGATGATTCGGGTGTCGGTTGTGATGGTTTTCGTACCGCCCACTCGTTCAAATTTCTGTTCCTGAAGCAGTCTTAGCACCTTGCTTTGCAGTAACGGCGACATGTCGCCAATTTCATCCAGAAAGATAGTGCCATCGTCGCACTGTTCAAATTTTCCGACGTGCCGCCTGTCCGCGCCAGTAAATGCTCCTTGCTCGTGTCCGAACAATTCACTTTCCAGCAACGTCTCGGACAGCGCTGCACAATTGACCGCCAGATAGCAGAATTCACTTCGATGGCTGTGCTGATAGATGGCACGGGCGATTAACTCCTTGCCAGTGCCGCTTTCACCCCGGATCAGCACGGGTACCATCTGACTGGCGACTCGACCGATCTGCTTGTAAACCTCAACCATTCGTGGGCTCTTGCCGACCAGCTGATCACCTTCGTCGATTCGAAGTTCGTCGCTCTCCTGAAACGTGACAGGAGATCGCATCAATCGACGTGTTTGCAATGCGCGTTCGACAAAGTCCTGCACCTGTGAAATGTCCAAAGGCTTGGTGCAGAATTCGTACGCGCCCAGCTTCATGGCTTCGATTGCCGTATCGCTGTCGTCCATCGAAGTGACAAAAATAACGGGCAGCTTTGCGTCCAGCGAACGAATCTTTCGAGCAAGCTCAAGGCCGTTCATTTCAGGCAACATGATGTCCAGCAGGCAGACATCGACATCGCCCTCGGTGATCAGAGGCAAGCCGTCTTCCGCCGTCATGACGGTCACCACTTCGACTTCGGGTGTACCTTCGAAGGCTTTTTGAACTAGCCGAAGCACCGTTCGGTCATCGTCGATCGCAAGAACTCTGGGCATCTGGTTTCCTTTAACATGCGTGTACGAACTTCACTTTCGTCTGGCGATAGCCAGGGAACGCAGCAACGTTTATCCCCTTTCCTTTGCATTAACGCCAGTCGGCTCTGTTCGCTCGTGCCCGGCAAGCTGCCGAATCGCTCGTTTGATTTTAATCGCTACGCGAGAACGATGGTTGTTGTCTTCACAATTTGTTTTCAGCGACCCACTCGTGAACATTGATCGGAGTTGCGATTACTCGCACTTTCCACTCGTCGTTGAAGCGGTGGATTTTGGAGATACCCTGCTTTGCGATACACAAAGCACTGTTGTCGGCCAACCTGTCTCTGGCCGTGAAAGCCGATCTTGGTAGAAGTGTCGGCTCAACCGATTTCGTTTCGCCGCGGATGAACGTGCTTTGTATGAAGCTGTTCGGCAACCAACGATCAAGTCGCCGGCCGAATCGACTGAGGCGTTTGATGATCAGAAAATGCCGACCGAAAGTGATCAGTAGAACGGTCACCCGGCGATACTTGCTGTCGAAAATCCACAAAAACCGTTCTGTTCTTCCACTCGATCCTGTCGATGTGATGCGTGGAGAAAACGGAATCTTCGGTTGTAAGCCATGCGTTGGGCATGGCCGTCGCGTAGTCGATCATCCACGTTCTTGAATTGACCATCAGGTCATTCATGCGGCCCGCCTGACCATCGGACGCAACAATTCGGTATCCGCAAATTTCTGCAACGCTACGAAGGTTTGCCGATTGATCCTCGTTGACGTCACTCGCCACGTCCGCACCGGCTGCCCATGCCAGAGCCTGCGGAGAGACGTGAACCGTCCGCCCCAGCCAGTAGTTAGGCCAGCCAAAATGCTCGACCAGTCTTTCTTCATACTGACGCGAAATCGGCTGATGATCATCCAGAGACGGGCCGTTAACGATCTGTTCAGAAGTCAAAATTGTCGAGATCATGTCTGACTCGATATCAAGTTCGTTGATGGCGGCAGTCGAGATCAGCATCTGATGTTTCGGATGGCTCTGGCCGATTCTCACCGCCAGATACCGTACCGTCCACGATCCATCCTCGATTAGTAAATCGTCAACTTTTCCGACCACTCCGTCGTGTGCGACAAGTCGCGAATCGCGAATTTCCTGGAATCTCATGCGCATTTTGAAATCTCTTCTATCACCCTCTGTTCCCGATCGTTATCAGGGTTATCACTCGCGGCAGATCTCTTTTCATCTTTCACTATCAAGGCTCACGGAATAGTGATTTGGTGGACGATCCCTGATTTTCAGATGTAACGAAACACTATGTCGTCAGTTCTCGTGTACCGATTGCTGAGGATCTCGGCTCTCGCGCAATGATGTACACAGCATGGACAAGACCGGGGATGTAGCCGCAGAGTGTCAGCACGATGTTCAACCAGAAGTGCAGACCGATTCCCACCTGAAAAAACACACCGACAGGGGGCAGCAGTACCGAGAATACGATTCGAATAAAGTCAGCCATTGGGTTTCTCCTTTTCAATTCAAAGAAATTCAAAAACGACGAATCACCAAAAGGCACGTAACGTGCCAAAGCACCAGAAGCCAAAGTCTGCCGACAAAGCCGCGATCATCGGGAGGAATGAACCGAGTTTCGCTGGTCCAGTGATCGGCAAAAGGTCAGCGCGGTCGATGGGCAACCATCGGCTCACCGGATTAAGCCTTTAGGATTGGTTCCGGATCAGGAAACTGGCGGAGTGTAAGCTTTGAATGGCTTTCAGCCTGATTTTTGCCATTCCGGGCAACGGTTAGAATCGTCCTTGTTCAGTTGCCTACCGGGAAAGCTTCACGACAAACTTCCATGCCAACAAAATCAATCAAACAGTTATTGAACCTGCTCGATTCGGTTGCCGAGGGTATCTTTTGTGTGGACGTAGCAGGGAAATGCACCTACTGCAACTCGCGCTGTGTCGAGATTCTTGGGTTTGCGTCAGCCGTCGATTTGCTGGGTAACGACATGCACGAGTTGATCCAGCATCATCGACGTGACGGTAGCGAGTATCCGTTGAGCGAGTGCAAGATTTATCGAGCGTTCGACGAAGGTATCAGCGCTCATGTTCGCGATGAAGTTTTCTTTCGCAACGACGGGCAACCGTTTGATGTCGAGTTTCGAAGCCACCCGCTTCATGAGCACGATGAAATCTCAGGTGCCGTTGTCACGTTCTCAGATATCTCGCTGCAACGAGCCGAAGCAAGCTATCGAACCCAGCTTGCCAGGATGGTGGAGTCCTCGCAGGACGCGATCATCGGCCGCGATCTTGCCGGAAAAATCACCAGTTGGAACCAGGGCGCGGTACGCGTTTACGGATATGAATCGGAAGAGGTGTTAGATCTGACCGTTGGCGATCTCATTTTGCCCCCCGAACTACAAAGGGAAGAACAGGAGATTCTGCATGCAATGGCTAACGGAGAAGAACTGACTCAGTTTGAGGTCAGGCGTCGTCGAAAAAATGGCGAAACCATTGACATTTCATTGACGATTTCTCCTGTCTTCAACGCTGACGAACAGTTGACTGGTTTCGCCAGTATTGAACGCGACATCACGGAGTTTCGCAAGTCACAGGATGCCATTCTGAGAGCGATGAACGCGGCCGAGCACGCGGAAGAAATGGCCAGCAAAGCCAACCGGTCACGTGCGGATTTTCTGGCCAATGTCAGTCATGAACTCCGTACCCCGATGAACGCCATTTTAGGGATGCTGAATCTGGCTCTTGAAGAGAAACTGGAATCAACCGTTGCCGATTTTTTGACGGTCGCCAGAACTTCGGCCATTTCGCTACTTGAACTTGTTAACGAACTGTTGGACTTCGCAAAAATTGAGTCCGGAAACTTCGAAATCTATAACGAAGAATTCGACCTGCGAGAAACGATCAATCAGTCGGCCAAAACGCTCGCTGCAAGAGCCAGTGAAAAAGGGTTGGAACTTTTATGCGAGGTGGACAGCGACGTTGCGGTCAAGGTGATCGGCGATGGGCGGCGCCTCGGGCAGGTGTTGACCAATCTGTTGAGCAACGCCTGCAAATTCACCGAAAAAGGTGAGGTTGTGGTTGAAGTTGACATTATCCGCCAATTGCCTAACGAAAGTCGCCTGCGATTCGCTGTTCGCGATACGGGTATCGGAATCGCGCCAGAGGATCAGCGAAACATTCTGCTGCCGTTTCAACAGGCGGACATGTCGTCGACCCGGCAGAAACAAGGAACGGGGCTGGGGCTTTCCATCTGTCGCGAACTTGTCTCACTGATGGGAGGCAAGCTGAATCTTGAAAGTCGTCTTGGCGAAGGCAGCAAGTTCTGGTTCGACTTGTCACTTCCGGTGGCCGATCGCTCAACCCCCGCCGACCAGTTGCCTTCGGAGTTGGTGAAAGACCTGAAGGTTCTGATTGTGGATGACAATCCGACCAATTTGCGAATCCTTGAAAAGACGTTTGTCAGCTGGTCGATGCAACCGATCGTCACTGGCGATGCTGAACAGGCGTTGCGGGTGGTCGATGAATTGGGCGATAGCCAGCGGGACGTGTCAATCATTCTGGTCGACTGCCTGATGCCCCGGATCGACGGGTTTGAGCTTGCTGAACAGCTGATTCGAAAGAAAGGCGAACATTGTCCGCCCATCGTCATGATGCAATCCGCATCCGACCTGGCACTCTATTCCGACCGCAAGGCAACGGCGCCGGTTACACGTTACGTGACCAAGCCGGTTTCGCAGTCGGAATTGCTGGACGCTGTTGTTGGTGTGCTGGACCTCTATGCGGAACCGTCGGGGAATGACGATTTGTTGCCTGGAAAGGACTCCCAAGCGTCGGCTCTCGTCAAACCTCTTCGAATTCTTCTGGTCGAGGATCTGCCTGCCAACCAGCAGGTTGCAAAGGCGATTCTCGAAAAACGGGGGCACACGGTATCGCTTGCCAACAACGGGCGGAAGGCAATCGAACTGCTTTCGGACGACAGCGAAGTCTTCGATGTTCTGTTGATGGACGTTCAAATGCCGGTGATGGACGGTCTGCAAGCAACCGCAGCAGTTCGATCCATGAGTGACCCGAACATCTCATCCGTTCCGATCATTGCGATGACGGCTCACGCGATGCGGGGCGACCGCGAGGCGTGCCTGGCGGCCGGAATGGATGCGTATCTTTCCAAACCACTGGATGCAAGGCAGCTTGTGCAATTGACGGAATCGATCGTGGAAAACCCCGGCCCCAAAGAAACATGCGCCGTGCAAAAGTCGATCGATCAATCCATCGCATCCGGCGAAACCAACTCGACGATCCAGTCAGAACAAAACGACGTCCGTTTTCAACTGATCGATATGGAATCCTCCTTGGCACGGCTTGGCGACGATCGAGCGCTGTTGCTTGAGTTGGTCGATATTTTTCTTTCAGACGCACCTGAAATCTTGCAACAGTTGAATCAGTCGATCGACAATGAAGATCACCTGCAGCTCGAGAAATCTGCTCACGCACTCAAGGGATTGATGCTGAATTTTGGAGCCAAACCCTGCTGTGATCTTGCGTTGACGTTGGAACTGGCCGGTCGCAACGAAAATATTGATTCGATTCGAAGCGACATTTCAAAGTTGAATGAACTTTATTCGCAATTGTGCACCGAGTTAAAATCGATTCAGTGTTCATGATCGAGTGTTCGGTAACCGGATTTTTCGTCGTATCGAGTTTCTGACCAGCGGGTTGGTCATTTATCCAGTTGCCATCGTTGGCATTTTGCCGCCTCGCTATTCATCCGTCTGTTCGATCGGATACGTGCGCGCCAGGCGAAATCCCAGGTGGTTCAACCCTTTGAAGGGTCTCAAGCGGAATCGCTTGCTGGTGCGGAGGTCTCCCGCGTCGTTTTGATAAGAGGCTCCCCGGTGCTCACGCGCATCGCTCTGCCAGCCCGTTTGGGATTCGCCAATGTCGGGCCAGATCGGATCGGAAGTGTCGGATGCAACCAAATCGTCAGAAATCGCCAGCGAAGTACCGGGGAGGACTTCCCGATGCCACGTAAGACACCACTCGCTGACGTTACCCAGACAATCGAACAAGCCGAAACCGTTTGGTTTCAGCAAGCCGACAGGCTGAGGAGAAAAATTGCGGTCGGCTCCATACCACGCGTACGATTCCAGTCGCGACAGGGCGATCCCTGACGGCCGAAGTGTTGGGGTGTTCGCTCTGCAAGCGTACTCCCATTCGGCTGCTGTTGGCAGGCGATAGCCGGGCCGCCGCAGGTGCTTTTGGAGCAGTGGAACATCCGTTTTGTCCTGATACCACTTTTGAAGTCGGGCCACGCTGGGCAGGCAGTAGCCTGTCGCATGCTTGTCGCTCAGCCAGCGGCAGTACGCCAACGCGCGTAGCCATGACACATCGACAACTGGAGCATCGGGGGAACTGTCTATCCGGCGCTTCTGCCGTCGAGGAATATCTTCGATTCGTGCCTTCAGTTGCTGTGCAGCGGTCTGGTCTTCTGAACCAAGCGTAGCCAGTTTCTGTTTCCACGTTTGAACCAGATAGGTTTCAAATTCGACGAACTGCTTGCTGGTAACCTCGTGGATGCAGATGCCGAAACGGCGCGGGATGCGGCGAAGATGCTGCTGCTCGCCGTCACTGTCGCTGGACTGAGCCTTGGCTCGTTCCATCTGGGCTGGGGAGATTCCCATTGAAAACTGAGGGACCGGTTCGAAAACGGCAAAGGTGTTCCCCGCGAGATCAACGTGCCACCGATGCCCGGGGAGTGGTTCGGGCGAGCGGAGTTTTCGTTCTGCGGCAGCCAGTTGATCTGTCGCGTTCCATTTTTGCAATAGCCAACGCGCGGCTGAGTGCACTTCGACATCAGGATGTTTGTCGAACACACTCAGTAGCAGATGGATCAAGGAATTTCGCCTGGTCCGAGCGATTTGCGCGTCGCTGAACTGCCCCATGGCGAGAATCAGGCTCGCCATGGGGGCCGGTGGGTGGACTCGCCAGTTGGCAAGTTGGTGGGTCAGCGCATCGATCGAAGCCGGATTGAAACCTGCTGAAGGTCCCAGCCGTTCGATGATCTCGGCTGCAATGGAAATGTGTTGATGACGATCAAGGTAGCTCCAGTAATCAACGGACCCCATCTGTATCATCGCGATGATCAAGTTGGCTTTTGCAACAACAGTCTGTTCGGATTCCGGTGAAGTTTTCAAATCATGCAGCCGAGCCGTTACTTTTTGAACAGCCTTGTCGGGACTGGCCTGAAGTGGGGGTAGCAACCACGCGAGTTGCGTTGGCGAAGCCGTTTCCACCAGTTCCGTCAACGATTCCGTTTGGTCATCAAAGAGTGTTGCCAGTAGTGCCGCCGATCGGTCGCGTTGATCTCTGCTGGCTTCTTCGGTGGTGGAGAAAGCAGATTGCAGGGCAGGGCGAAGCTGTTCCCGAACCGGCTTCAGCGTGGGTAGCCATCGAGTGGATTCCAACAAGTTCATGTTGACGAGAATTCCAGACAAATCATTGTTGACTGCTTGCCAGCTTGCTGAATCGGGGTCGAGCTTCGCCAGCAAGCAGGCGGCTCGCAATCGTTGATCGACGGATGCAGTTCCGGTTTGGTTCAGCAGGATCGGCCACAGTTGTTCATTGGAGATGACACCGTCGTCGTCCACGATTGCCTCGCGGGCCACGGTTAGAAGATCAGCTTCCGCGTCAAGTAAACGCGGTGCCAGCTGTCCGGACAAACGAGCTTTTGTTTCTTGGTCAGTCTCAAAATAAAGTAACGCCGTCAGCAGGCGTCTGCCTTCGGAAGGTGTCGTTGCCAGTTCATCAAAGCGCTCTCTGAGAATCGGCAGAACCGTCGATTTTGAAGGTTGCAGCGATCTGAGCAGAGTGGGTACCTCGGTGGCTTTGGCAGTGCTCACGCTGACCAACTGCGATCTGATTCGTTCATCTTTTTCTCGCCATGCCTCAAAAGCGTAGTACGACGTTGCGGTAATTCCAGCGACCAGGGAAACGGCGACCGCGGCCAGCAGATTTGCAACGGTCGGGTTTCGTTTTCGCCACAACGTGAGCCGTCGCAAAAGAGTGACGGGGCGCGACTGGATCGGTTCGCCACGTTCGAAGCGTTCGATTTCGTCAGCCAATTCCTGTGCGGTCGAAAATCGGTCAGGAAGTTCTCGTTGAAGGCACTTGGTGCAGATGGTTTCAACATCAGCGGGAGCCGAAGCGTTGTGCGTTCTCAGCGGCGGCGGGTCGTGATTGCGAATCCAGAACAACAGGTCGGTCAGCTTCCCCGAAAACGGTTTTTTCCCTGCGACCATCTCGTACAGCATCACTCCCAGCGACCAGATGTCGGTGCGACCGTCGGCGGTGTTCGATCGACCGCTCGCCTGTTCCGGGCTCATGTAGGTTGGCGTGCCCAGGATGGAACCGTCCATGGTCAGGCTGACATCCGCCTCCATGGATCTTGCGCAGCCGAAGTCGGCGATGTGCGGTTGGCCGGACGCATCAATCATCACATTGTCAGGCTTCATGTCTCGATGGATGATGCCCTTTGAGTGAGCATAATCGAGTCCTTCGGCTATCAATCGAACCAGACGAAGTGTTTCGGGAAGCGGCAGCGGTTGGTTCCGGCTGATGTAAGACTTGAGTGTTTCGCCTTCGATGTATTCGTAAACGATGATGTGTTGGTCGTCGACCTTTCCGTACTCGTGGACAGGGATGATGTTGGGATGTCTCAATTGGGCGGCTGACCTCGCCTCACGCAGAAACCGTTCAATTGCGTTGGTGCTGTTGATCGATTTGGCTACTTTAACGGCGACCCTTCGATCCAGCTGAGGGTCGTGGGCCTCGAAGACGCAACCGAAAGCTCCTTCACCAAGCACCCGGACCGTTTCATAGCGTCCGATTTTTGTGATTGCACCAGTGAAGCTGGCGGTCGCCGATTCCATGCTGTCTGGCGCAACTGACTGATGAACCGAAAAGTCGTCGTCAGACGATTCATCTGGATTTGCCGCGGCGCTGTCGAGTGTTTGATCGAGCGACGTGTCTGCGGAAGGTGTTGCGGGGGCAGGACCTACGCTGTCAAGCGTTTCGCCAATGCTTTGGGACGTGTCGATGTTTGCAACATCCAGTGAAGGGGCAAGCTCAAACGAATCGTCACCGGTTTGTTCCACTTCCTCTGGGCTGCAATCGTCTTCTGAGTTGCAATCGTTTGGCTTTCGATCCTTGTCGCCGCGCTGAACGTGGGAATCGAGCGTTTCATCGGCGTCAGGGTTCATGAGAGATAAGCCACTCAGCTGCCGATCGTTGACGGTGTTGCCGCTGGTGGCGCTGAAGAACTATCTTCGGCGATTGCAGTGATGCCTCCCGCGAGGCCAGCGATGCTGGCAAGCCGACCGATGCCGCCGCCACGAAAAAGGCGTCCCAGGCCGGCGGTGCCAAAGCCGGGAGTCAGCGGCGCGATCGCACCTCCAGCTGGGGCAAACGATCCAGGGGCAAGCGGACTGGAAACAAAACCGCCCGGGGCAAATCCACCCGGGGCAAAACCGCCGGGTGCAAATCCTCCGGGTGCAAAACCACCTTGAACAAACCCGCCTAAATTTCCGCCGTTGAATCCACCAATTGGGGGGCCGTTATCAACCAGGCGGAAATCTGAAATCTTCACAATTTCACGGAAAATTCGAGTCAGGTCTCGTTGGTCTGTGACGATTGCGATACCGAGAGCCGGAATGTTGACTTTCGCCGGGCCTTGTTGACGGGCTTTCGGGTTTGCAGCGGCAGTCGAGACACGATGAAGGGATTTTGTCCCCGATGCGCTGCGAGCCTTTCCCTGCAAATTTTCACCTGCGCCGTTACCCGCGTCGCCAGGCTCAACCAATTCCAACGAAAGCGCGGCGAATCCATCTTCGCCTGCTGCAACGAGTGAGTACACGCCTGGCTCGACGTCATCCATGCGGAAGTCACCGTTCTCTTCGGCGGCAACTCTGAGGATTTCCACGTCTTCCTGAATCAGGAACAGATTCATGTCAGACAACTTGGTTGGTTTCCCGTCCTCAGTGGCAATGGGTTGCAAGCGACCGTGGAAGTGCCCGTCTTCGGACAGCGGAAACTGAAAACCACCGGAGGTGAGATTCGCTTTGGCGATCGCCTTCAAATCGTCTTTGTCGGCCAGAATCGAGAATGCAGAACTGGCGGACATGTAATTCTGGCTGATCTTTCGAAGGGTAGTGAACTCTGGTGGAACAGCTGCCGCATCGATCTGAAGCTCTTCGGCAACCACTGCATTTTCCGGTAGATCGAAATGAGATACGTAAAACGCCTGTCGTTCCCTTACGCTGAGCGGGGTCCGGTCGGTTTTCCGCACGTTCAAGTCATCGTCGGCGTCCAGATCGAGCTCTTCAAGTCGAGGCAGCACATGAACGCCATACGCCAGAAACCCGGTTTTTCCGGATGCGACCAGTGTATAAACACCTGCGTCGACGTTCTTCAAAACAAAACGACCGTCTTTATCTGTTTTCGCCTTGCTGACTCGCTGGCCCTTTTTAAGCAGAGTTACCGTCAGTTTTTTGATCGGCGAAGCGTCGGCGGTCTCCGCGTCCAAGGCTGAAATGCGACCTTCAATATTTCCTTCCGCGTCGGTTGTGATCCAGTGAGCCCGAAGTGACTGGTCGATCGGTTTGTCAGCGTCCTGTTGCAAAGCGGCCATCACGTGCCGAGTCACCATGACTTTCAGCTGTTTGCGCTGTTGGGCCGCAATCAGAAAATCCGCTGAAATCATCAAAGCCACGACCAGAAAAGGAAGCCAGGCCAGTTTGGTCCTCGCTGCCGATCGGATGAACCTTTGAGATCTGGAGCCAGCCTCTCGAACTTCGGAATCGGTGTCGCCGTCTGTGAAGAAGGCGAATTTTGGAATTCGCATTTTCAGCCTCGGTTGAGTGTTCATGCGTTACCTGCGTCTTGGTTTGTTGATTTTCTGCTGAACGTGCGATTTGCGTCGGTCGACTACCTGCGAATTCCGGTTGGGTGGTGGTTATTTGAATATTGAACTGAGGCGAGCAATTTATCGTTAAACCTTCAGGTGCCTGAGGTCCGATGCAGAGTCAGATTCCTGAGGGGATGAAAATGCCGGCCGATGGGTTGATTCGCCAATTGAGCAACTCAAAGCCGCGTGTCGTCGTGGGAAAAGATGGTGTGATCAGGCCCAATTGCTTCGCCTACCCGAACCATTCTTACTACTTGCAACGAGTTGTCAAATCTTTCAATTCAGAAATTTGGCTCAAAAATCAGCCCTAAAGCCTGTTTATCCCGTAATTTACCGAACGAACCTTAACGCGGTGGAATTCGTCTGATTTCGTATTGCAGGGCATATCGATTTCGATATATTCATGAGCCCTATAAATTTACGCCAGCGTAGCTCAGTTGGGAGAGCAGCGGTTTTGTAAACCGCAGGTCGTGGGTT
>CAYXWX010000037.1:11683-36790 GCA_964468915.1 uncultured Pirellulaceae bacterium | reverse complement strand
TTGAATTTGGCCAATCAAAAACTTAACACGTTTCGAAAGAGCCTAAAGGCTCTACTACAAACCACCGCCAACTAACGAAAAAATCATGAGCAAAACCGTACTTGATGTCGGGCAGTGTGCCTTGGATAACTCGAACATCACCAGCATGCTGAAGCAGAATTTTGATGTGGACGTCCAGAAGGCCCACTCGCACGATCAAGCTCTGACGATGGCGAAGGAATCAAAGCCCGCGCTGATCCTGATCAACCGCCTGTACGATGTGGGCGGCAGTGAAGGCATGGAAACACTCAAGGCACTCAAGGCCGACGACGCCACCGCCGACATTCCCGTGATGATCGTTTCCAATTTCGAGGACGCTCAGGAAGCCGCTGTCGCCGCAGGAGCCATGCAAGGTTTTGGCAAGTCAGCACTGGAGTCGACCGAAACAATCACGCTGCTTGGCCAGCACTTGGCGTAGTCGCGTACTCGGCCACCAAACAAATCATGCCGATATGATTCGTTCGGTCGCAATTTGGGCGTCCAGCTTTGGCTCGTGCATGTTGCACTTAACTGTAGCGTCTGCGGCGTTGAAAAACCGAGCGAAATGTATCGAGAAGCCGCTAGTGCTTTGTTCCAACTCGTTTTTAGGGTTGTTACTTGCGGAGGGTCTCGTTTTATTTTTTGCTTTTGAGGCTCACGGAATGATGATTCGGTCGGTCAACCCTAATCTTCAGTTGGAACAAAGCACTAGCCCGGATATTTCGCAGGCCGGCAACAAGGTCTCGAAAACACTGCCGTAACTTTACAAACCAGAAAGTTGTCAAAAACGGCCTGTCGTTCTCGACGGCTTCAAATCCGAGATCGAAGTTCCGGCAGGGCAATGGTTCGCGTGCTACGGCCTACATCTCAGATGAAATATCCGGGCTAGACTTAAACGAAACGCGCTCTAATCCTCTGAGAGTGCAGCCATCACTTCGTCGGAAAGATTGAAGTTGGCGGATACGTTCTGCACGTCATCGTGATCATCCAACGCGTCGATCAAGGCCATGACTTTTTTGGCAGATTCAACTTCAAGGTCGACGGTGGTTTGCGGAATGCGTGTCACTTGACGAGACTGGCACTCAATCTCCGCAGCGTCGAGTGCATCGCTCACCGCGCTGAACTGGTTCGGATCGCAAATAACTTCAAAGACATCGCCCTGCTGAGCCATATCCTCGGCCCCCGCTTCCATGGTAACTTCCATCAGCTTTTCTTCATCAACCGAGGCGGCATCAATCACAAACATGCCCTTGCGATCAAACAGATAGCCGACGCAACCCGTCGCTCCCATCTTACCACCGAGTTTCTCAAACAGCTTCTTCACTTCGGGAGCCGTGCGATTACGATTGTCGGTCAAGATATCGCACATAACGGCCACGCCTTCCGGCCCATAGCCCTCGTAAAGAATCTCTTCGAAGGTCGCAGCGTCCGAGCCTTCCCCGGATCCTTTTTTAATCGCTCGTTCGATATTGTCCTTCGGCATCGAGACGGCTTTCGCATCCGCGATGGCGGTTCGAAGCTTCGAGTTCGCATCGGGGTCCGCTCCGTCTTTCGCGGCAACAATAATTGCCTTGCTGAGCTTGGACCACATTTTGCCGCGTTTGGCGTCGGTGGCCGCTTTCTTGTGCTTGATGTTCGCCCATTTACTGTGGCCAGCCATCTTTGCCTTCTCCGTAATGCTGGTATCGCTGATTGGTCAACGGAAGCGTCTGGGTTCAATCGGCTCGGACAGAGCCTCGCGTCCCCGGTTGAGCAATCGTCAAATCTCAAAGTCTCGGCCAAACCCGGTGTCCGATCGCCTCGGTGCAAATTCCGCTATCTGCGCGACATTTTCAGAAGGCGAAATCCAGAGAGTTCGACGCACCTACTTTTTTCGTTTCGTTGTCTTCTTTTTGGTCGTTTTGGCGACGACTTTCTTCTTCGCCGCCACTTTCTTCTTGACCGGTTTCTTTTTTGTTGAAGCCTTTTTTGCCTTGGTCACTTTCTTTGTCGCAGCCGACTTCTTGGTGGCTTTGGTTGCGGCAGCTTTTTTGGTCACAGCTTTCTTCACCGGCTTTGCTGCTGCCTTGGCAGTGGCCTTTTTCGCAGTTGGAGCTTTCTTCGCCGGAGTTTTTTTTGCCGGGGCTTTCTCAGGGTCAGATTTCGATTCGACGGCCTTTTTCTTGCTGGCTCGCTTTGGGAACCGTTCGGCGGCGTCGGGGGCCAGCTTCAGAATCTTATCACGAACCGTTTTACTGAATGGTGACGAGAAAAACTCGACAGCGAACGGATGAACCAATGACGCGAACTCGATTCCCTTTGATTTTGGAATCGTCCGTTCCAAACCGGGAATTTTACCTTTAGTCGCTTCATCTTCGCTGATGATTCCCAGCGCGTAGCACAACAACAAAAACGACTTATCAACTGGGATCGAGTGACCACCAAGTCCATGCTGAGCAACATACGAAATGACGAATGGTGTCACACCACGAAATTTTTCGAACTGTTGCACTGACTTTCCAAGGTTTTCTTTCCTCAAAAAATCAAGATCGAACTGATAGTAAGCCTCGAAAACTCCCTGCAGCGTCTTGCGAACGCGTTGAGCCGCCTCCAACGGTCTCGTGACACTTTTCATCGACTCGGACAGCTCGGCCGCCGTCGTAACGCGAACCTCATTCCAATCGAAGAAATTTTCCTGCAAGCGTGCAAACGCCTCATCGGCCGCTTCGGCAGTTGAATCCTCAAGGCAACACCCGTAGAGCATGTGATCAAGCACCGACCGATTCGAGGGCGGCAACACGGCTTCGTATTCTTTCTTGACGAACTTGTGCAGTTTAGTCAGCAGATCAGCTCGATTTTTTGCGGCCATGAGATTATTTATCAGTCGTTGGTTGAGTGTCTAAATGGTTGAATCAATGATTGACGTATCGTGGTGAGCGAAACTGTTTTCAATCGTCTGCGTCAGTCATGCTTTCCGATTGTTCCGACGTATCATCAAGGGAAGGCTCTTCTTTGGGCAGGACTTCATCCAGAATTCGAGTCACCATCATTGCGTTCTGCATCCCTTTATCGAGTTCAAATTGAATTCGAGGCGTATAGCGGGTATCGATCCGATTTCCGACCTTCGACTGTAAATACCCGGCTGAATTCTGCAAGCCTCGCAGTGCCAATTGCTGCTTGGTATCGTCACCCATGACCGACACGTGGACTTTCGCCTGCCTCATGTCACCCGATACTTCCACGAAGGTGACGGTCACGTCTTTGACGCGAGGGTCTTTCAAATCCGTGATGATTGCCATGCTGACAACTTCACGGATTGCCTGGGCGGCTTTTAATACTCGACGAGAACTCATGGAGGGTCCAGGGAAAACAACGGTTAAGCGAAGTCTGATTTCAAGTGCAACGAACAATTATAATGTCCGAGCAATTTCCTCAATCTTATAGGCTTCGAGCGTATCGCCTTCCTTGACGTCGTTGAATCCGGCCAACTTGATGCCGCATTCCATTCCACGTTGAACTTCCTTGGCGTCATCTTTTTCGCGTTTCAGCGATTCGATCGCGTAGTCACCGATGACTCGACTGTCACGAATGACTCTCATTCGGCAGTCACGTTCGACGCTTCCACGCATCACGCGACAACCGGCAATCGTCCCGGTGCGGCTGACGCTGAACGTTTTCAGAATCATGGCCATGCCGGTTTCGACAACTTGCTCTTCCGGTTTCAGCTTGCCTTCGAGGACCGCTTTCAAATCATCCACAATCTTGTAGATCACGTCGTAACGGCGAACCTCAACCTGCAGCTCATCAGCCAGCGAACGCGCGGCCTCATCAGGTACAACGTTGAAGCCAACAATGATTGCTTCGGAAGCATCAGCCAGACGAACGTCCGCGACGGTCACACCACCCGCCAAAGCCTGCAGAACCTTGATTCGAATCTCCGGGTGAGAGATCTTGCCTAGTTCTTTCTGAATCGCCTCCAGCGATCCCTTTGCGTCAGCTCGCAGGATCAGGTTCAGCGTGATCATCTCGGCCGTGTCATCGGCAAGGTTGCCCGCCTCAAGTCGGCGTTGGATTTCTTCCAGCGAAATCTTGGTTGTGAAGCCACCCACACGGTCGGTGCGAGAACGGAATTCCCGGTCTGACGCGAGCTCACGCGCTTTGGCAATATCATCCACCACGTAGAACTTCTCACCGGCCCCCGGAGCAACATCCAGGCCCGTCAGATTGACTGGCGTCGACGGCTCCGCTTCCTTGTGTTTCTCGTTTCGCTTCAGGGTATCGTGCATCGCCTTAACTTTGCCGAACGCCTGACCACAAACGACAACATCGCCGACGTTCAGGGTTCCACCTTGAACAATCACCTTCGCGACGACGCCGCGATCTGATTCCTGGTGTGACTCCAGACACGTCCCGTAAGCGGCCCGATCGGGGTTAGCCTTGTACTCGTGCAGTTCCGCGGTGACCAGGATTGTTTCAAGCAATTCATCCAGGCCAGTCCCATTGATGGCACTCGTTTTAACGACCTCAATCTCTCCACCCCATTCACTGGGAAGCAGATCGTGCGAGGCCAGATCCTGCATCGCCTTGTCAGGAGTGACACCGGGAATGTCGATCTTGTTGAGTGCAACGATGATTGGTACGCCCGCCGCTTTGGCGTGACTGATTGCTTCCTCGGTCTGAGGCATGATGCCGTCGTCGGCCGCAACCACCAGAACCGCAATGTCGGTCACATTGGCACCACGAGCACGCATTTCGGTAAACGCTTCGTGACCCGGTGTATCAACAAAAGCGATTTTCTGATCACCTTTTTTGATCTCGTAAGCGCGGATCGACTGAGTGATTCCGCCTGCCTCGCCCGATACAACATCGATTCCGATCAAGGCGTCCAACAACGACGTCTTTCCGTGATCGACGTGACCAAGAAACGTAACGATTGGAGCACGCGGCTGCATGGAATCCGGATCGTCATTGCCTGGATCAAGCTCGTCCATCAATGCGTCTTCAAGCGACTGCGCCTGACGAACTTCGACCTCTGCCTTGAAGTGATCCAACAGGATTTCAACCATCTCGTCTTCCAGCTGCGAGTTAATCGTTTTGTTCGATTCGTCTCCCAACTGTTTGATTGTCAGCAATGCCTGAATCGCAGGCACACCCGCCGCCTCGCTGAACTCACGAACCGAGCAAGGCAATTGCAAGACCACGCTGTCTTTTCGCGGAGCCGCCGTGTTGATTCCCGACTTGCGGCGATTTCGCTGATAAGAAGTTCTCGACGGGCGACGATCGCGAAGATTCCGGCGACCTGTTCCCGAATCTCCTTCCATGGTCCGACGACCCGCTCGCCGGATCGAGGATGGCATTTCGCCCGCTTCGTCTTCACCCGGTTTTCTGGCGCCCTTGCCTTTTTTCTTGACCTTGTTTGATTTTGTAAACTGTTCAAGCGGCGCTGCACCAGAACGGGCCTTGGCAATCGCATCCTGCGGCAACGCAATATCCGGCTTCTGGACTTTCTCCCCCGTCGAAGTCGAGCCCGGCTTGGGCTGCTGGACCTCGGGCATCGCAGCCAGCTTGACGTTCAGCCCCGATTTTTTTCGAGGCTCTTTCTTTTTCGCTTCGCCTTCATCCGACTTGGGTTTGACGCTGCGTTGATCGAGGTTTCGAACGGTCGTGGTCTTCCGAGTCGTATCGGGACGCACGGGCGTCAGCGGCTTGACCGCAGCGGTGGATTTGTTCTTCCGCATCCGATCAAGCAGACTACCCACCATCGACTTGGCTGATTTCTTTTTCGATTCAGCAGACGGCTCTTCGACTTCCACCTCGGCAACGGGCTCTTGCTCGGCAACTTCAGGCGTCGGTTCTTCAACCGGCTCCTCGACTACCTCGGGCTCCGCCGCCTCTTCGACCTCTTCCAACTGTTCAGGTTCGATTTCCACCGCTTTGGCAGGGGCCTTATCCGGCAGATCCACGATCTTGCGGTCACGAGCGGGCTCGGGACGCATCGGCGCCATCGCTTCCGGCTCGGGCTCCTCGGTTACGGTTCCGCCGCCATCGGCAAGGAAAGATTTGATTTTGGCAACTTCGTCGTCATCAAGACTTGCTAGCGCAGACCCCTTGCCTTTGATGTTTACCTTGTCGCAAACATCAAGCAATTGCTTGTTATCAAAGCCAAGTTCTTTTGCAAACGCGTAAATGCGTATGGGCACGTGTTGTGACCTTCCTGTTTCGGTTCAAATCGATCGTCATTCACATCAGACGTTTCGCTTGAACACTCTTGCCAAAATTCTCTACATAAATCGCCCTCTCTGACCGGCGAGGCAGTAGACCTGAACGTTCGTTCAAGTCGACCCCAACCGGGCACAGACAAGTCATTATTTCTAACCATCGAAACGCTGGACCTGAATTTCATCAGAGCTGCCTGCATCAGACGGACGTTTGTTTCATCATGTTGATCCACGTGACGTATCATCGTGCTGAATAAAACTTCAACACAGAATGACACAAAGGTCACGCTTGATCCGTGTTTTCGGTCGCCGGAGCTTCGGCGACTTGCTCGCCCGACGAATCAGCACCCGCGGCGGCATCAGACGATGCTTCTGCGGAAGGACTCTGGGGCGGTGCCGCTTCTGGCGCGGGTTGAGCTGCCTGTTGAGCAGCTTCCAACGCAGCCTGCTGTTCAGCAGCCCGTCGCGCTCGTTTCTCTTCGGCGGCTTTGATCTCTGCCTCCTGGGCCAGGACCTCCGCCTTTTCGACAATGGCGTCGACCTGTTCGGCGGTCAAGCTTCCCATCTCCATGAGATCGTCTGGCTCAATCACCTCTAGATCATCGTAAGACAAATAACCCTCGCCTACCAGACGATTCGCCAATTCTTCATCAATTCCTTCAATCTGACAGAAGCCCTGAACGGCCCGGTCGATTTGCTGTTCCAGTTCGGGCTGGGTCATGATCTCGATGTCCCAACCGCACAGTTTACTGGCCAAACGGACGTTTTGACCTCGTTTTCCAATTGCCAATGACAGCTGATCTTCCCCTACCAAAACAATGGCTCGGCCCATCATCTGGCACAAAATGACTTCATCCACATCTGCTGGCTGCAAGCTGTTGGGAATCATCACCTGCGGATCTTCATCAAATCGGACGATATCAATTCGCTCACCCGCAAGTTCGTCGATCACCATCTTGATGCGATTTCCCTTGACGCCGACACAGGCTCCCACGCAATCGACCTTGGTGTCGAAGCTGCTGACGGCCACTTTCGAGCGGTAGCCGGGCTCGCGAGATATCGCATTGATCGTGATCACGCCGTCAGCGATCTCTGGAATTTCACTCTCGAACAACCGCTGCACCAGTTTCGGGCGGGTCCGGCTGAGCACCACTTTCACTCGGCTTCCCTGAGGCTTCACTTCGGTGACCAGCGCACGGATGCGGTCATTCGGCTGATACGACTCGCCAGGGATCTGCTCACTGCGAGGCAGAATCGCCTCAACACTGCCAAGGGTCACCGTGGTCACTCGGCCTTCATTGCGATTGACGCTGCCTGAAATCAGGTCGTTAATCAGCTCGCTGAATTCCTCGATCTGCGAGTCACGCTCAGCTTCACGAATTTTCTGGATGATCACCTGCTTGGCGGTCTGAGCACCAATGCGGCCAATGACTTCTTCGTGATTCAGTTCTTCCTGCTCGCAGCGGCCAGCGATTTCGCCACTTTCCCGCTCAATGACGAACTCGACGTCGGCTTCTTCGCCGTAGTGCTTTCGCGCAGCGGTAACGAGTGCGGATTCGATTGCCGTAAAGACAAGCTCCTTCTCGATATTTTTCTCACGATGAAGTGAATCAACAATTCGCAGTACTTCGCTGGCGTTCATGTTTCTTCTTTCCGCAAATTTTGACCCGTTTCCGGATCAAACCAGTTCAGCCGATGAGGCCCGATCATCACGCCGACGCGATCACCTGCCGCGACGGAATGGTCGGGCGACATTCGCGCCAAAACCAGACGATCGTTTTGTTCAAATTGTCCAAATTGTCGGTTGGAGGATTCGCCGTCCGCCGCTTGCAATTGCAAGTGAGCCAGCGCCGATTCTCCCAGGTGGTCGACCGAGATTACATCGGCAATCGCCTGATAATCCGAGCCTTCCGTCGCTGGTACCACGTTGACATCTTCGGTTCGAAAACCAACCACGACTTGCGCCGCCGCGTTGTTCTCCCCCGAAGCTGCCTGGTCAGTCAGTCGTTGCCTGATTCGATCGGCTGCCGCTGGATCAATGTGTTCTGACTGAGTCAGATTCACATTCATTCGCAAACAACCGTCATCGAACAGGACGTTCTGCCCATCCAGCGACACTGTTCCCCGCCTCAAGTTCATCGGAACGTTTCCGACAAACCGAGCGACAAACAGGTTGGCAGGATGCTGGTAAATCTCCAGCGGCCTGCCAACCTGTTGGATACGTCCTCCGTTCATCACGGCGACGCGGTCTCCCAACGTTAACGCTTCGACCTGATCATGGGTGACATAAACCATGGTCGTTTGCATCTGCCGATGCAGCCGTTTCAATTCCACTCGCATCTGCTGCCGGAGATTCGCATCAAGGTTGGAAAGAGGTTCATCAAATAAAAATACCGCCGGATTCCGCACAATGGCTCGCCCTAAAGCGACCCGCTGGCGTTCACCGCCGGACAACTGGTGGGGCTTTCGATCGAGCAAATGTGTAATGCTCAGTCGATCGGCCGCCTGTCGAACCTGGTGATCAATCCCGGCACGTTTGGCAGATAACTCTGCCGCCCGTCGGGGCTGAAAAACTTTCCTTAAACCACGTGCAAGTACTCCACCGCCGAAGCGTAGTGTCAGTCCAAACGACATGTTTCTGTAAACCGACATGTGCGGATACAGAGCATAATTCTGAAACACCATCGCGATGTCTCGATCCTTCGGAGCCACGTCATTCACGACGCGGTCGCCGATGCGGATCTGTCCATCGGTGATGGATTCCAGTCCTGCGATCAGCCTCAACGTTGTGCTCTTGCCACAACCACTGGGACCAACCAAAACCAGAAACTCTCGATCCTGAATCTCAAGTGAAACGCGATCGACCGCCTTCGAGCCACCCGGATAGCGTTTGGACAATTGATCCAGAAACACGCTACTCATAGGAGCTCTTAGGACGAATTCGCTGCGAAACCTCTCTCAGGCCCGAAAACTTCGATCAGGTAAGATACACCGTTCCCCAAATCGGGTCAATGTTTACGCAGATTGAGGAGAAAAGGCATCCGCGATCGGATTCGATCGGATTTCAGGTGGGAAACCAGACTCGGAAGCCAAAATCGACGCACGGGAACCCGGGATCTACTGAACCACACGAAAGATACCCGCATTTTCCTCGGCAATCACTCGCAGCAGATCGGCTCCGTCCCCCGCCATGTCCATCGCAATCGTGTGGACCGGCGTTTTCCTGCCGCCGCCAAAACGGAGCAAGCGAGGCTGATTGTGCTGTCGCAGCATCGCATCGGTGCGATCCATCAGCAGCCCATCAGAGAGCAGATAAATCGCATCGACGTTCAGACTTAATCCCACCATCATTGCACCTGCGGGCATGGTCACACCGCCCGGTTGCTGCCGGTATAACCAGGTCGCCAGCCGACGCTTATTGCCGCGAGTCGCTCGAACCAGATCAATCTGGTGCGTCGGCATGTCCATCATCGCTCTGAACGTTGAACTGTACGTCAACACAAGAAATCGCTGATTGCTCTTGAGCTGAGAAATAGATTCCATCAACTCTTCGACGGCTCGCCCCCAGCGCCCGCCGTCCGTCATGCTGGTCGACGCGTCGATCACGAACACGAACCGATTCCCTTCCGATTCAATACCGTAAAATTTCGCACCGGATTCCTCGCTGCCCGCAGCGCCGCCCCCCATGCCGTCAAACTCATTATCGGACAACGCCTGCTCCATATCGGAGCTCAATGAACCTGATTCGATCAACGAATCGGCAAGCAATGACTCTAACTCGGGTACGGGCTCCATCGACAGCTCAGCAAACTCCAAAGCAGAATCATCGGTTTGCTCCTCCGGGCTCAAAACCGATTCCAGGTCTTTGGATATGTCAGAATCATCGAGTGCTGGCATCTCGAATTGAACATCCGATATCTCGACCGCGTCGATCGAATCAGAAAACGCAAGCTCCAGCCCCAACCTGGATGATGCGTTGCCGAACGTAACCAACGTCAGCACGATCAACAGGAACAGGTGCACTAACAAACTGGTTGCCCAACCAGCCAATAAGCGTTTGCCTTGCCGTTGAGCAATCTGCAACAACGTTTCAGGAGGCCGATTTTGATCATCCGCACCAGATTCCGCGGCAGACGCTGGCACAGGAACAGGCGCGCTGACCGGTAACCGAGGACGGTTTTCGCCTGGCAATTCAACAGAAGCCGGGAGAATCTGAGCGGCCTTGGGGATGTAATTCATCTTTCGTCACAGCTTTCAGTGCGATTGGCACCGTGGCTGCCTTGCAGGGTCATTATCGTCCTGTCTGAGTCAAAAGCAATACTGTCCTGTCTTGAAACGGACAACTGGCTGAGCCTTCTACGGGCCAGAATCGCCGCAATGGTGCGTTCGATTACGATCTCTCTGCTATTACCAACCGACCACCCCAGCTAGCGAATCGGTCTCCCATCGCCAGCCAGATTCATATTGTTGGCTCATTCCTGGCCAAACTATACTCCCGCTGACCGATTTCAAATTCCATGGACGGATACAATCGTGATTAAAACACCGAACAAATCGACCACGGCACGGATTCGTGGCATCGCTGCGTTCTGCATTATGAGCTGGCTCACACTGGTGGACTTGCCAGTCAACCAGGCCGCTGTCACTCCCATTCAAACCACCTCGGCTGAAGGTCGTTCGGTGTCCGCTCCGTGGCGTCCTTCGTTTGGCCCCGTCAACGCTCAGGCTGCCGCCAACACGAATAACGTGACCGGAACACCCGGAACGCAACGAGCCATCGATCTGTCTCCGCAAAGTTCCAACACGACGCCCGGTGGAACTACGGCACCCTCAATCCGTGCTGCTGGCATTAACAATGCAAACGGACGTTCGCCTGAGCCCGCAGCCGCACAGGTGGCGATGGCTCGATCCCTTGCTCGTCCCGCCAGCAACTCACCGCCAGTCACTCGCGTAACTCACACGATGAACACGCTGCCAAACGCCGCCGGTCAAATCTGGCGCGAATACGACATATCACCTTACACGTCACAGATTCGATCTGTCGACAACCCGCAACAAGCCATCATTGATTGGATCCTGCACGAAACGGGAACCGAGATGTGGTTCAATCAACCGCTGGGTGTTCTCAGTGCCAACAAGAATCAACTGCGCGTTTACCACACGCCCGAAATCCACAACGTGGTCAAGCCGATCATTGATCGATTCATTCGCACGCAAGGCCAACTGCAAAGTGTTGACGTAAATTTAATCACCGTCGGAAACCCCAACTGGCGATCCCAATCGTATTCGATTCTGCAATCGATTGACGTTCAATCGCCAGGTGTCGAGGCGTGGTTGGTCAGTAAAGAAAACGCCGCATTGCTAATGAACGGTTTAAGCAAACGCGCCGACTACCGACAACATAGCGGCGGAAGGTTGACGAACCACGATGGCCAGACGTTGACGCTCGAAAAAAAGCAGCCCGTCCAGTTCGTTCGAAATCTGCGTTGGTCAGGCCAGGGAATTCAGCCCGGGAATGCGGTTCCGAATGTTCAACCGGAGATGACCACAATCAACGAGGGCTACCGATTGGAACTGAGCTGCCTTTCGTCGCTGGATAATCGAACCATCGAAGCCAGCGTTCAGTGCGAGGTCGACCAGGTCGAAAAATTAAGCAACGTGAAAGTCTCCGTTCCTGACGCCATCGGAAACCCGCTGCAGATGAACCTGCAAATTCCTCAGTTGGTCAGCTGGCGGCTGAAGGAACGTTTTCGCTGGCCCGCAGATCAGGTTCTGGTACTCGGTTGTGGAGTCGTCGCCAACCCCGAACCGACATCGGGCCGAGGTTCTGGCCTGAAACTGCTGGGCGGTCGAACGGACCGAGTCGAAGCGCTGCTGTTTATTGACTATCGTGGCCCAGCCAACGGCGCCAGCGTCCCGGTGACCGCCAGCGATCGTCTGGCTCCCATCGAACGGAGATAAACAGCTACTTTGAAAGCCGAAAACTCACGAACCGCCGATCGAATCGCTCGAATTCGTTCCTCAGCGTCTCTGTCCCAACAATCCTGGAACCGACTTTCGGCGTCTCGACGTGCTGACGTTGACCCGTAGAATGGCGGGTCAACCGCGTGAACGCTCTCACGCCCCACTGATTGATTCAAGTTCCCTATCGCCACTTACACACGATTACCTTTTTCATGCCTGCTTCAGATCGTCGAGTTGTCATCACAGGTTTAGGCTTGATCAGCCCGTTGGGAAACAGCCCATCGGAGCTCAAGGAATCGCTGGACTCTGGTCGCAGTGGAATCGACCTGCTGGACCTGCTGCCCACCGAGCATCTGCCGATCGATTTTGGTGGCGAGTGCAAACAGTTCACCGGCAAGATTGATAATTTCGGCACGCTGGAAAAGAAGCTGCAGCGAAGTATCAAAAAAGGCCTGCGACTGATGTGCCGCGAGATCCAGATGGGTGTGGCCGCATCGCAACTGGCGATCGCCAATGCAGGTTTAACGGCAGACAGTTGCGACGAGACTCGAATCGGAACCTTATTCGGTAGTGATTACATCATCACTCGCCCTGAAGAATTCGCCAGCGGTGTGCAAAGTTGCCTGGACGATCAGAGTGAATTCCAGATGACGCAGTGGGCAGAGAACGGACTTTCAAAAGTCGAACCATTGTGGCTGTTGAAGTATCTGCCCAACATGCCGGCCAGTCACGTGGCAATCTACAACCAGCTTCGCGGCCCAAGTAACAGCCTGACCGTCCGCGAAGCATCGCCCAGCCTGGCCATCGCGGAAGCCATGACCATCATTCAACGTGGATCAGCCGACATCATGGTCGCCGGCGCCACCGGTTCACGGATCCAACCGTTGCGAACCTTGCACGTGGTTCTTCAAGAGCAACTTGCGGATCGAAACGCTCCCATTTCTGGTGGCGACGCGGCCAAAACCTGCCGTCCTTTCGATGCCGATCGTAACGGCATCGTGCTGGGCGAAGGCGCTGGCGTGATGATCCTGGAAGAATACGAGTTCGCCAAAGCGCGGGGAGCGAACATCCTTGGCGAGGTCATCGGGTATGGATCGTCGTCCGTCGCAGATTCGGCTGGTGTTGCGGACTACAAAACGGCCTTTCAAAACGTGATCGAGGGAGCTCTTGAAACCTCTGGCTTGTCCGCATCTGAAATCGGACACGTTCATGCTCATGGTGTGGGAACCGTTCGCTGCGATGCCGAAGAAGCTCAGGCGATCAACGAAACCCTGGGCGATACTCCTGTCGTTGCCGCGAAATCACTGATGGGAAATCTGGGCGGAGGCAGCGGCATGGTGGAAATGATCGGCAGCCTGCTGGCACTAAACGATGGGAAGCTGTTTGCAACGGCGAACTGTGATTCGCTGGACTCGGCTTGCCCCATCAATCTGATCACCGATTCGCAAACTGCAGCCGGCGACTCGTTCATCAACATGAACATCACGCCGCAAGGCCAGGCCAGCTCAATCGTGATTCACAAAGCATAGCTCGTCCCGAGCCATGCGCATTCAAATCTATGACATCGTCATCGGCCGAAGATCGAGTGTTTGCTCAATACGAGCTTCACACGACTTCAACATGTAGTAAAAACGAATCCCTTGCCCATCGGAACCACCGTAAAGCTGAAACCCGTCTTCGAGGCTGGAAAACCTATTCGCAATTTCCATGACGGTCACTTCGGACAACCAGTCTCCACGGAAATGATATTCATGGCGGAATGTTTCTTTACGAAACTCGTATTCAATCCACCCATGTCCCGTCGAGCACTCCTCTCGGATTATATTTTCATCCAACAATTTAAGTTGCCTTCGCGTACCGGTCATTTCAGACAAACGTTCCGCGACCTGGGAATACCGGTTTGGCCGATCATAGGATTCCAAGTCCAGATAGTATTTTCGTAAGCACGCCGGTTCGCCGTAGTCCTGGATAAAATTGCTGTTCAGTTCGCTCAGCGTTTCCAACAGAGCATCGAAAGCAGGGTCATCAAACTCCCACGACTTATACCATGTGATTTTTTCGCATATGTATTCCGGAGTGAGTGCGTCGTGAAATTCGAGGCCGAACTCTTCCAACAATGCTAACTGTTCAGCAAGCGGCATGTACATTTTTGTTACTCATGGTTAACTCGATTTTGACGCTTGTAAACGAGATATTTTTTCGGTTCCAGCGAAACAATCAGTCTTCAACCAAGTGGTCCCATCTCTTTGGTTGCTCGACCGGTAATTGCGAAAACAACCTCCGCAATAGGGACAATGGAAGCTTCACTCGAGTTCGTTTGCCCGAATTAAGATTCGCCATTCAAGATCCGCCATCCGATGCCGCATTGGCAATTGCGTTCAAAAAAATTCGATCGGGTTTCAGCCCACCCTCAGCCTCGTCCGGCCAGGCGAGCACTTCAATCGGGATCTCGTAGCCCTGCAGCTCGGTTCGCAATTGCGACGCCCACTCGCTCGGCAAATCGCCAGCGACAAATGCCACCGGCCGAGCACCCCAGTTCTCATCGCTCTTCGGAACCACAACCACCTGCTTGATGCCAAACGCCTTCATCATCGCGCGTTCGATTCGTTCCGGTTGAATATTTTCGCCGCCCGAGAAAAACATGTTGTCGATCCGACCGATGACCGTCAGACACCGATCACCATCCAGCTCACCAAGATCTTTCGTGTGAAACCATCCCTGATCATCGACGATTGATTGCACTTCGCCGTCTTTGAAATAACCGCTGCATAGCGTTTCGCCACGAACCAGAATCTCACCCGATTCACTGATCTTCAATTCGCGACCAGACAATACTCTGCCACTGGTATCCGGCTGATCGGTCACCGTTGAAGTCGTGACCTGAGAAGCCATTTCCGTCAGACCGTAAGTCGTGTGCAAGGGTACGCCGCGCCCGCGAGCCTCAACGATCAGGTTCTCGTCAAAGCTACTGCCACCGAGCAGAACCGCTTTCAAATGTCTTGAGGGAAATGCAATTTCTGACAGCAAGTGACGCAGCTGAGTCGTGACCACCGAAAGATGAGTCACTTTCTGCTGTTTCAGAAACCCCGCGTCAATTCGTTTCGCCTCTGGAACTCCAACCACGGTCGCACCAGCAACCGCACAGCGAACAAGAATCGACAAACCACTGACATGAAACAGCGGCAACGACCACAGCCAACGATCACCTGCTGCAAGCGGCATATTCTCCGACGCGCCCGTCGCACTTGCTACGTGCGCGGCCATCGAGTGAACCACTGCCTTGGGATCGCCTGTGCTGCCTGAACTGAGAATGATCGTTGCGGGACGGTCGGGCGAATCGTCTGGGATCACACCTGATTCACCGCTTTCCAAAATCAAATCGGGCAGCCATTTCGCTCCCAGCTGCTTCAGAATTTGATCTCGCTGCGCGTCCGGAAATCGATGGCTGATCGGACACGCAACGCACGCTCGATTCTGTAACGCCCAGAACGTAAGAAACGCATCGAAGTCATTTTTCGGACACCACGCGACGTGATCACCCGGCTTCAAATCGGTGACTTGCGTCACGGACGAATCTTCAAGGTCTTTCAGCAATTGAGCATAGGTCATTCGCTCATGGCCGTCATCAAACGCCAACGTGTCTGGATGCTCGGCTGCCGCCATGTGAATCGGCAATTTCATAGCTGAATTGGCTCCAACAAACTCACATCGACGATCGGTTCGCCCGCAACCTCGAACAACGCTCCTTCTTTCAGCGGAGATTCGACGAGCAAATCTTCGGTCAGCCAGTCGAGCGTGTCCAACCCCGCCGCGAGGCCCGGCGAAAACTCAGCCGCCAACTGAACGATTCGCGCGATTCCGACGCCCGATTCAAACGCGGCACTGAAAGTAATCGGTTTACCGGTCGACGCGAGCCGCTGCACGACATCCCGGCCGCCCAAAATCGTCGGTTTGCAAACAAGTGCCGTTGCGTTTGGCCAGGCGTCAATCGATTCATGCTGCAACAACGTCTCGTCGAGTGCATAGGGAACCCCGGTCTTTGAGAACAGCGTTTCCAATTCGTTTGGGTTCTGCAAAGGCTCTTCGATGTACTCGAGATCAACGTTTTCCGTTGCCCTCAGAAACTCCGTCGCCTGTTCCAATGTCCACGCCTGGTTTGCATCGAGCCTCAGCTGAACCTCGTTCGTTAATCGGTCACCCACGGATCTGACAAGTTCAATATCCGCCCGCAATTCGCCACGCCCGACCTTCAACTTGGCAGCTGAGCAACCCGATTCGAGGCATCGTTGGACACCGCCCATCACGCGGTCACGGTCTCCCATGAGCAGAAAGTTCCACGGCACAGCGGATGATTCCATGGCGGGCGATTCAAGTGATGACCAGGCAAACTGCAATGAAGCGGGGTCAGGTTGTTCGCCTCGCAAGGCTCCGATCACGTCGTCAATCGTTTCCCTGCTGAACCCGGGCAGTGGGGAAGCTTCGGCCCAACGTCCGTCGCGTTCGATCAGCACGCCTTCACGCGTCGGATACTGTTTTCCCTTGAGCATCAAAGGCGATGTGAACGGAATGGAAAATCGATACGCGTTCATCCGACCAACAATCCCACGCAAAACAAAACGGTGTAAACCAGCAACAAGCCCGCGGTCATGCCAAGAAAGGGCCTCAACGCCAAGCCATCATTCCGCCAGACTTTCACGATCACAAAAATCCCAGGCAGAATGATTAACGATGCGATCGACGGCCACCAGGTTCCTCGCAACATCCCAAACCAGATGGGAACCAACGCCGCCGATAAAATACAAATCGTGTACTGATATCGGCTGAATGTCGATCCAAATCGAACGGCCAGCGTTCGCTTGTTCGCTTCGCGGTCCTCATCGATGTCGCGCAAGTTGTTCACGACCAGCAAACCCGTCGCAATCAGTCCCGGCCCAAGTCCCGCCACAACGGTCGACCAGTCGAAGTTCAATTTCTGAACATAGTACGTCCCCGCGACCGCCACCGGTCCGAAGAAGAACAAAACGAACGGATCTGCAATGCCCAGATACGCCAACGAAAACCGCCCGGCGGTGTACAGCACGCCGAACAGAATGCTGAAAACTCCCAACAGCAGAAACACCCAGCCTGCTCGCAGGTAAAGCAACCACGAAGCGAAACCCGTGATCGAAAACATCAAAATTGTCGCGATCAGCATCGCTCGTGGCGAGACCAACCCCGCCTGCACCGCACGCGTCGGGCCTTTTCGCTGGTCGGTATCGGCGCCTTGAAAGAAGTCGCAATAGTCATTGCAGAAGTTTGTTCCAATTTGAACCGACACTGCAAACAGCAGCGCAATCAATGTAGGCCAAAGTTGAAACTGACCGTCTGCAAACGCGATTACAGCCGCGATCGAGACCGGTGCAAATGCAGCCAGCAGAGTTTTCGGTCGAGCAGCAAGGATCCAGTGAGAAAGCATGGTGTTCGGGTCTCTCAGCATTCCAGTGTTCAGACCGGACGCCTTGTAGGCCGGCAACAAGGTCTCGGAAAAACTGCCGTAACTGCGCAAAACTCTAGAAACTTAAAACCGTATGTCACTTTTCAATTCCTTTAGTCAGAGACCGCAGTTCCGGCAGGACACTGTTTTGCTTGTTACGGCCTACATCCTGCTTAACTAAAAATGATACGGGTAGTCAGACCAATCCGGTTTCCGCTTTTCAAGGAACGCATCCCGACCCTCCTTCGCCTCTGGCGTTCCATACGCCAACCGCGTCGCCTCGCCCGCGAATAACTGCTGGCCGAACAGACCGTCATCGGTCAGATTGAATGCGTATTTCACCATGCGCTGAGCGGTTGGACTTTTTTGACATATTTCGTCGGCCCACTGAAGTGCCTCCCGTTCCAAACTTTCGTGATCCACCACCGCGTTCACCGCACCCTGTGCTTGCGCCTCATGGGCCGAGTAAGTTCGTCCCAGAAAGAAGATCTCCCGAGCAACTTTCTGCCCGACTTGCTTCGCCAGGTAAGCCGAACCAAAGCCACCGTCAAAGCTGGCAACATCCGTGTCGGTTTGCTTGAACTTCGCATGCTCGGCCGACGCAAGGGTCAAATCGCAAACGACATGCAAACTGTGGCCGCCGCCAACCGCCCAACCGGGCACCGCACAAATTACCACCTTTGGCATCACGCGAATCAATCGCTGGCATTCAAGTATGTGCAAACGCCCCGCGCGGCTGGAGTCAAGCTGGTCGCTGGCACCTTTTGAATATTGATAGCCGGTCGCGCCGCGCACTCGCTGATCACCGCCTGAGCAAAAAGCCCAACCTCCGTCTTTGGGCGATGGTCCATTTCCCGTCAAAATCACCGCACCGATATCGCTCGACTGCCGTGCGTGATCGAGCGCCGTGTACAGTTCGTCGACCGTCTGAGGCCGAAACGCGTTGCGGACTTCGGGGCGATTGAATGCAATGCGAACCGCCGCTACTTTTTTAGCTTGATGGTAGGTGATATCTGCAAAATCAAACTGATCGAGTTCGTCCCATAGATCAGGATCGAAAATTTCTGAGATCGTGTTGCTCATTGATTCTATTTAATGTTCCATTCGTTCTTTTATCGATGCCGCATGATAACCCGAAGCTAAACTCGCGTGCAGCGGCGTGCGGGAGCTAAGTTGACGACTCGACAGACAAAAATCAGCTGCTGTCCGTTCGTTTCAAAAAATCTTGGAGCAATTGAACGAACGCATCTGGCCTTTCTCGATGGACAATGTGACCACTATCGCGAATGATTTGGGTCTCAAGATCGCTTGTCCCGCGTTGCGCTTTCATCCTGAACGCAATCGATCGATACTTTTCATCCAATTCTCCCGCCACGACCACCGTTGGCATCTTCAGTTCGGTCAATCGAGGCCAGTAATTCGGCTGTCGCGACACCGAGTTCGCTTTCATAATCGCTGGCCAGTCACAGGACGAATGGTTCAGCTTTCGAGCAATTTCTGCTTCGCGAATCTCCTCAGGTACGGCAGCAAAAACTTCGGCCCGATACCAGTTTTGCAGGAACAGCTCGGTCGATTCGGTTTCCAATTGCTCGGCCAAGCTGCAATCTGATTGCCAACGCTGCTGACGATCCTCGTCCGATTCGAGCCCCGGGTTGCCCGACGCAAAAACAAGTCCCGCGAATTGCCGTGGAAACTCCAACGCGACACCCAGCGCCAGGCGAGCTCCCATTGAATAACCGATCAGAACCGAATCCGGTGCAATGGTTTCCCCAAGCTGTTGAATGCCGGTCTGCCAATCGCCTGCGACGGTCACGTCAATCGCATCTGTTTCAAACCCGGGCAGTGAAGCCCGAACCTCGTCCCAGTCTGAAGAATGGCCCATGAAGCCGTGCAGGAAAGTCAGTCTCGGTCGCGACACTTGCGGACCTCATCTTTGATCTGGTTTCGAACGCTGAGGTTGGTTTCGCGATCGGTCATCACTTCCAACACGATCGAACGATCCATCGCGAGGGCATCTTGATAGCCGGAAACAAACTCATCCATTTTGGTGATGTAGCGATAATCCAACCCGAACATCGTTGCCGCGTGCTCGAACTGGTACGAATGAGGAGTCGCAAAATACTGTTCGAAGTGAGGCGACTCGCGAATTGGCAGCAGGTCAAAAATGTGTCCCGCCTGATTGTTCAGGATAACGACCGTCAATGGCCACTTCGATTTCGCAAGTAACGCCAGTGAATTCAAATCGTGCAGCGCGGAAAGATCTCCCACTACAACGGTCACAGGCTGCTGCAAACCGGTCGCGTATCCGGTTGCCGTCGCCAGCAAGCCATCAATGCCACTTGCGCCTCGATTGGCAGCAACCAATCTGGGTCCGTCAGCCATACCAACACCAAACCAATCCATGTCGCGAATGGGTGTGCTGTTGCCGATAAACAGACCGCTGGAACGTGGACAGTATCTGTTGACATGAAACGCAATCGCAGGTTCACTGATTTTGGGTGCGTTCGAAAGTTGTTCGGCTACGATTTCGTCTCGTTTTCTGGCTGCGTCACTCCACGTCTGCAGAAACGATTCAGCACATGCCGAGCCGACCACCTTTGATTCCAGGTCCAGTAGCGAAGTATGAATCTGCCTGACTGCCAGTCCGTTTGGATTGATGGTTTGCCCCGTCGGCGTGAGGTGAAAGAAACTCACCGAACCTGGATCGAGGCTGGACGTCCATTGGTGCCAGCTTTTAGATACGATTCTTCCACCAAGATGCAGAATCGTATCGGGTGTCGGTAGGTCGAACTCGGTCGGCAACTCAAACGAGGCCGCTTGCACGCCGCTGGTCACGTCACTGAGCAACGGACAGCTCAGCCGTTTGGAAAGCTTGATCGCTTGTTCGGCTTCCTCGGGCTTACAGCCGCCTAGCGCGATCAACACGTTGCCTCGAAGGTTGATCTTTGTTAAGTCAACTTCCTGAGACTCACTCGCTTGCGCTTCGTGCTTGTATTGATTGAGGTTGAGCCCATCCGTTTCCGCCGATGTGTTCCCCGTCGTACTCTCGATCGTGAACGGCTCGCGAAACATCCAGTTCAAATGAACCGGACCGTTCTGAGTTCTAGCGATTGCGCTTGCTAATTCGTCACGCAGCCAATTCAATCCGTCCGCGTCTTCGGGTGAGCCAACATCGCCAGGAACCGGCATGTCGATAAAAAGTTCGGGATAGTCGCCGAAAATATTCACCTGATCAATCGTCTGGTTGGCTCCGCTGCCGCGAAGTTCGGTGGGACGATCGGCCGTGAACAACAGCATCGGCACGCTCTCCATCGCGGCCTCGATGACCGCCGGAAGTGCATTGGCCACGGCGGTGCCTGATGTGCAGATGAAAACGGCCGGCCGACCGGTTGCTCGACCGTACCCAAGAGCGGCGAACGCAAGTCCTCGTTCGTCAAAGTGCTGAACCGTTTGAGCCTGACCCTGCCTAGCGACAGCCAGCGTCATCGGAGTACAACGAGAACCGGGCGCAAGAAAAAAATGATCAATGCCATGCCGCAAGCAGGTCTCGATTGCAACTGCGGCCCAAATCTGATCGATCACGTTCAGTCTTCCACTGTGCGAAAGTTAATGCCAACGCAGCGAGGCAGTACGTTTTATGGTCTGGTGAACTCGGCGATCTTGATTTTCGCGTTTCGCATTAACGTCGCAAGATGCTGATGAAATCCTGAATCTTATTTTCGACTTCCTGCCACTCTGCCGCCGGGTCGGAACCCCGCACGATGCCGGCACCCGAAAATAGCGACAGCGTGTCACCCTCGACCAATCCCGATCGAATCCCGACAGCAAACTGAGCGCTATCCGCGCCGATCCAACCGACCGGTCCAGCGTACCATCCGCGATTGAAGGGCTCCATCCGAGAGATCTCCGGCAGCGCGTTGTCGGTCGGATAACCGCCGACCGCAGGAGTCGGATGCAATCGATCCAACAGCATTCCGTCGTCCACATCGGCCTTCAAGGTACCTTGAACATTGGATCGCAAATGCTGCTTGTACGCCAGCCGCAGAACCGACGCCTGAGTGTCAACGCTCAGATGGTCCACAAACTTGTGCAATTTTTGCCGGATGCTTTTGCGGACGATGTCGTGCTCCCGCTGTTCCTTGTCGCTGGTCAACAACTCGATCGCAAGATGTTCGTCCTCAACCGAATCTGACCCTCGCATTCGTGTGCCCGCAATCACTTCGCTTTTCAACGAGTGACCTCGACGCAGAAAAAGCCGCTCGGGCGTCGCGCCGACGAAGGCGTTGCCTTGTTCGAATTCGAAACAAAAAACAAAACAATCATGCGTCGCCGCCTTCAAGCGTTCCGTCAACGCGATCGGGCAGAGCTGGTCGGTAAACGTGAACTGCGCTTTACGCGACAGCACGATCTTTTCAATCACTTCGCTGCGAATCAGAGACAACGCTTCATCGACCCGAGACTGCCAACCGTCGAACGTGGGCGAGTAATTGATCTCGGTATGATTTGGCATTCCATGTGGCATTCCATGTGTTAGCGCGGCCGGTTCAAAACAAATGCTCTGCAGATCCAATTTCGCTTGCTGAGCGTCATCGGCGTCCAGCACGGCCAGCGTCAGAACCCCTTCTGACAGCGACAGACGCGGAAGCACAAAACGTCCCGCGCCAAACGCTTCCCAGCCGCTGGTTCCATCAAACGAGCAACCTCCGAAGAAACGCAGATCCGAATTGCCTGCCAGCAAAGCCTGGCACCGAGCCATCGATGCCGACACCGCATTGCCATGTTCCAGCTCAATCACCGTCGCAGCGCCGAGGCCAGCCACTTGGTCGTTTCCGTCGCGGTCGGCCCATGCGATCCGAACAAGTCCGCGGTTTGCATTCAACCATTGCCACGGGTCCAAATTCGGCGCCGGAATGGTTAATGCCGCTGGAAATTGCACACCCGATTGATCAAGTGCGTGCAACTGCGATCGCAAGCCATCCAACAGTCCAGGCGCAACGGCAGACTGCAAATCAGATTCGGTTCGATGATCGCTCACTTCACCCCCACATATAAAGTCGCGATGCCACCGGTCAGTGGATAAAACTGAGCCGAAGTCATTCCCGCCGCCAACATCTTTTCGGTTAACGCTTCATAGCAGGGAAATTCGCCCACGCTGTCGGGCAGGTAGTTGTAAGCACTGGAATCATTCCGAGCCAGCAGTTGTCCGATCTTTGGCAGCACGTTCCTGAAGTACCAACCATAAAGACCTTTCAACGGTTGATACCGAGGAACGCTGAACTCGAGGATCGCAACTTTTCCGCCCGGTTGGCAGACGCGAGTCATCTCACGCAAACCCTGATCGGTGTCGGCAATATTCCTCAGCCCGAACGCGGCTGACACCACCTGAAATTGATCATCCTCAAAGGGCAGATTCTGAGCGTCCGCCTCGATGAACGAGACATCGCGTCCGAATTTTTCGACCTTCTGCCGGCCAACTTCAAGCATCTCGAAACAGAAATCGGAACCGACCACAGGCACTTTGCCCTCGGTATACTTCTGGAAAGAAAACGCGAGGTCGCCCGTGCCGGTGCAGACGTCAAGGATCGGTTGCTGTCGGTTGGGGGAAACCTTTCGTACCGTCAGCCACCGCCAGTAGCGGTCGACGTTCATCGAAAGAAGATGGTTCATACGATCGTACTTCGGCGCAATTTCGCCAAACATTCTCTGGACACGATCGTTTGATTTGTCGACAGTCATTCATTGGGCCGTAAAAGACGAATAGGCGTGTTTAGTTCGGGCAACCGCCCTCTACTACGTCGACCGAATCTGCCAGAATACCTTAACGTGCCACTGTGGCAAAAGGCCGCACCCGAATAAGGGTCAATATTGGTCGACCTACTCGTAAAATCCTGACTGACCTTACAAACGGACCTATTTGAAACGTGAACGCAGAATCTGTGCTGAATGCCGTTTTTTTACCCGCGACCGTGACTCCGGAATCTCTTGCTGACGACACGGTGATCGTGGTCGACGTCCTGCGAGCAACCACCACCATTATCACCGCTCTGACCAACGGAGCCGAATGCGTGCTGCCTCAACCCAGCGTCGATGCGGCTCGACAGGCCTACGCCGGGATGAATGGCGACGCCTTGCTGGGAGGTGAACGGGGTGGCCGGATCGTCGACGGCTTCACCAACGGAAACTCACCCGTCGAATACACGCCCGAGGTCGCCGCTGGCAAGACTCTGATCCTGGCGACAACCAACGGAACCGTCGCGATGGAGCATTGTCGTCAGGCAAAACAGGTTCTGATTGGAGCCATGGTCAACGTGCAGGCAGTGGCCGATTATGTCCTTGATGAACCGAAAGTCACGGTCATGTGTAGCGGAACCGACGGAGTCATCACCAGCGAGGACATCATCTTCGCTGGCGCAATGATCGAACGCATTCGTAGCACCCGACAAGCAGCAGGAATCGAGCCCGGCAAATCCACCGATACGGCTCAGATTGCGACGAACCATTGGCAGCAGACTCAGGCTGCCATCGCCGAAGGTAAGCCGCTTGCCGATTTTTTTCGAAACGCACGCGGCGGAATCAATCTGGTTCGAATCGGCCTCGATCACGATATCGTGTTCGCGTCGCAGATCGATTCGCTGCCAAACGTGCCAAAGTTGTGCACCAAGGTATGGGCGATTCGGCTTTAGCCAGAACGGGAGGGCGAGGCTCCGTCCGAGCCAAGCGGATGCAATACGCGTTTCATTTCGTCGGGTCGCACTGAGACTTCCCCACCCGCTTGCTTCTGCAATTACCGGGCGATCTACAGATATTTCTGATACGCGGCCACGGCCAATTCATCGACCCGATCATTCTCCGGGTGACCGCTGTGCCCAGCGACGCGGGTGTACTTCACGCGATGACGTTGCAGCACCGCATCCAGCTGCTTCCAAAGCTCCTCGTTCTTGACCGGGGCCAATCTCCCTTTTTCTTTTCGTTTCCAGCCGTTGGCTTTCCACTTTGGCATCCACTCGGTCATGCCTTTGCCCACGTAGACACTATCGGTGAACAGCTCGACATGGCACGGCCGCTTGAGCGTTTGCAGGCCTTGAACGACCGCCTCCAGCTCCATGCGGTTGTTGGTCGTATTGTGCGCTGCACCGGATCGTTCAATTTCCTTGTCACTGGGCAGATGACGCAGAATAAAAGCCCAGCCGCCGGGGCCCGGATTGCCGCTGCAACCTCCGTCGGTAAACAAGTGGACTTCGATCGGTTTGTCGGCAGAAGGTATCATTGTAGTGAGTTTACGCTGCAATCCCTGAACCACCAAGATCCCGATCGAGCTTGACAATTCAGCCATACGTTAAAACTGACATGCCGGGTGCCATGTTCACGCTCGCGTGATCATGGCAACTAGCAAACGGTTTGGACAAACCCGCCACAAACAATCAACTATCCACTGAAGGAGAGCTGGGCGGTTGA